>CAJCJI010000166.1 GCA_903970595.1 Verrucomicrobiota bacterium | reverse complement strand
GCACGCTGGCGCGGCCGCGCCAGGTGGCGATGTCGCTGGCGAAGGAACTGACGCAGCACAGTTACCCGGAAATCGGCGCGGCGTTCGGCAAGGATCACACCACCGTGCTGCACGCCTGCCGCAAGATCGCGGAGCTGAAGCGCGACGACGAACGCCTGCGCGAAGACTATGAAATTCTGCTGCGGATGCTGACCAATTAGACCCTTGCGCCGCCTACGAAATCCTGGGCATGGAAGGCGGAATTGCCTGTGTATAATCCATCGGATAAGCCTGCATATCTTTCTATGCACAGCTTGCTACAAGCTCCGCGGCTGCCGGCGAGGCTGTGTCCGCAGCCGAAAATTGCGTATAAGGTATTGATAGTTTTAGATTTATAGGAATTATCCCAAGTTTGATGGCAACACTATTAATACAGCTGTTTTTATATTCAAGAATGTATTTATGTGTAGTAAGCGGGCGCATGAGCGCTCTTTTCGGCCCCATAAGAACTGATTCCGCACCATGAACATCCAAATACAGCGCGGCGAGCTGCTTTCCGCACTTCAGTCGGTGATCGGCGTGGTGGAGCGCAGGCAGTCGCTGCCGATCTTGAGCAATTTGCTCCTGGTGGCACAGGAAGACGAACTGGTGCTGACCGCCACCGACCTGGAGCTGCAGGTGGAGCGGCGGGTGCAGGTGCAGAACCTGAGCCCGGGCCGGACCACCGCGCCAGCGCGCAAGCTGCACGATATTTGCCGCGGCCTGCCGGAAGGCGCGAGCATCGCCATGGAGCTGAACCAGAATCGCCTGACGCTCAAGTCCGGGCGCAGCCGTTTCACCTTGTCGACGCTGGAGGCTGCCGAGTTTCCGGCGCTCAACGCGGCCGGGGTGGAAACCACGCTGACCCTGAGCGGCAAGGAGCTGAAGGAGCTGCTGCAGCGCACGCAGTTCGCCATGGCGCAGCAGGATGTGCGCTATTACCTCAATGGCCTGCTGCTGGAGATCCGCGCCAACCGCGTCCGCACTGTGGCCACGGATGGACACCGGCTGGCGATGGCCGAGCTGCGGCGCGAGACCGGCGCCAAAAAGGATCTGCAGGTGATCCTGCCGCGCAAGGCCGTGCTGGAACTGCAGCGGCTGATCGAAGGCGATGACGCCAGCATCCAGCTCAACCTCTCGGCCAACCAGGTGCAGGTGGACCTGGACGGGCTCAAGCTCACCTCCAAGCTGATCGAGGGCCGCTTCCCCGATTACGAGCGGGTCATACCGGAGGGTTCCGACAAAAGCGTGCGCGGCGATCGTAACCGCATCCGCGCGGCCCTGTCGCGCGCGGCGATCCTGTCCAACGAGAAATTCCGCGGTGTGCGCCTGCAGCTTTCGGCCGGCACCCTGCGCATCCAGACCCAGAATCCGGAGCAGGAAGAGGCGGAGGAGGAGGTCGAGGTGCAGTACAGCGGCACGCCGCTGGAAATCGGCTTCAACGTCGGCTACCTGCTCGATGCGCTGGACGCCATCGAGGGCACGGAGTTCATCATGGAACTGCGCAGCGGCGACGCCAGCGGGCTGGTTTACGACGCGGCGAATAACGCGAACAAATATGTTGTGATGCCGATGAGGCTGTGAGCTGTATCGGCATTTAAAACGAAATGTAGGGCGGCCTATGGTCGCCGTACGCCTGAGGTCAGCGGAAAGCCGGCGGGCATGGCCCGCCCTACGATTGCCGTAATCCATGTTGATCACCCGCCTGGAAGCGCGTGATTTCCGCCTGTTCGGGAATGTGCGGCTGGACCCGCATCCGGGCTTCAACCTCATCACGGGCGAGAATGGCGCCGGCAAAACCTCGCTGGTGGAAGCCTTGCATGTGCTCGGGCGCGGCGGCAGCTGGCGCGTGGCGCAGGGGCTGCTGGCGCGGGACGGGAGCCAGGCCTGGCAGGTGGTGGGGGAGATCGACGATGCTTCCGGTGCGCCGCCGCAGTCCCTGAAGGTGAGCTGGCGGGGCAAGGAGACCTGGATCGAGCGTGGCCTGGGGCAGATGGCGCTAGCGGAACTGGTGCGGTGGTTGCCGCTGCAGATTCTTGATCCGGGCATGCATCGCATGTTGGAAGAAGGGCCGGGGGTCAGGCGCCGCTTTCTAGATTGGGGTTTGTTCCACGTGGAACAGCGGCTGATGCCGGCCTGGACGCGGGCGCGCCGCGCGCTGCGTCAGCGCAATACCGTCCTGCGGGAGGGTGGTTCGGCGCGCTTGCTGGCGCCCTGGAACCGCGAGCTGGCCGAATCGGCCGAGCAGTTGAGCGCGCTGCGCCAGGCCCATGTGTTGGACCTGGAGGCGCGCAGCGGGAACCTGCTGGCCGCTTTGCTGCCGGGAGAACTGTGGCAGCTGCACTTCGCGCGGGGCTGGGATGCCGGCCGCAGCTATCTCGAGGTGCTGGAAGCGAGCGAGGAGCGCGACCGGCGCCATGGCCAGACCATGAGCGGACCGCAGCGCGCCGAGCTGAGGTTTTATACGCGGCATGCCGGCGAGGGGCAGGGCGCGGCGGAAGGGGTCAAGGGCCGCATCAGCCGGGGACAGCAGAAGCTGCTGCTGGTGGCCCTGGTGCTGGCGCAATGCTGGATCGTCGCCGAGCGCAGCGGCCGGGTGCCGATCCTGCTGCTGGATGATTTCACGGCGGAGCTGTCGGCGGAATACCAGAAGCGCCTGCTGCAGGCCCTGCTGGAGTACCCGGGGCAGAAGTTCGTCACCGCCCTGGAGCATCCTGAAGCGGTGGCCCGGGACCTCGATGCGGGCATGTTCCACGTGGAACATGGGGCCTTGATTCCGGGGGTCCGCAGACAGGCATGAGAGCGATCCTATGAGTGCCTGCCGGCCCCGGCAAAGGAGTAAAATGGACCCTCAGAAAAGAACCCCGCGATGAACACTCCCCCAAGCGACGACACCAGCTACAACGCCAGCAGTATCAAGGTACTCAAGGGCCTCGACGCGGTGCGCCAGCGGCCCGGCATGTACATCGGCGACACCGATGACGGCACCGGCCTGCACCACATGGTGTTCGAGGTGGTGGACAACGCCATCGACGAGGCCCTGGCCGGCTATTGCACCGAGGTGCAGGTGATCCTGCACGCCGACAACAGCGTCTCGGTGAGCGATAACGGCCGCGGCATCCCGGTCGACATCATGGAAGAGGAAGGGCGCTCGGCGGCGGAAGTGATCATGACCATCCTGCACGCCGGCGGTAAGTTCGGCGGCAGCGGCTACAAGGTCTCCGGCGGCCTGCACGGGGTGGGCGTGTCGGTGGTCAACGCCCTGTCCGAGCTGCTGTTGCTCGACATCTACCGCAACGGCCGGCACTACCACCAGGAATACCGCATGGGCGAGCCCCAGGCGGCGCTGGCGGAGCAGGGCGAGACCGGCAAGCGCGGCACCATGGTGCGCTTCTATCCCAGCCACAAGATCTTCACCCAGACCGAGTTCCACTACGACATCCTGGCGCGGCGCCTGCGCGAACTGTCCTTCCTCAACTCCGGCGTGCGCATCGTGCTGCGCGAGGAAGCCACGGTGCGCGAGGATGTGTACGAGTACCACGGCGGCATCCGGGCTTTTGTGGAGTACCTCAATAAAAACAAGGCGCCGCTGCACGAGACCATCATCTACGTCAACGCGGAGAAGGACGGCATCGGCGTCGAGGCGGCGCTGCAGTGGAACGACTCCTACCAGGAAGGGGTGTTCTGCTTCACCAACAACATTCCGCAGAAGGATGGCGGCACCCACCTGACGGGTTTCCGCAACGCGCTGACCCGTACCATGAACGACTACCTCGAGACCGAGGGTCTGGCCAAACGCGAGAAGGTCGAGCCCAACGGCGACGATGCGCGCGAGGGCCTGACCGCGGTGCTGTCGGTGAAGGTGCGCGACCCGAAGTTTTCCTCGCAGACCAAGGAAAAGCTGGTGTCTTCCGAGGTCAAGGTGGCGGTGGAGCAGCTGATCGGCGAGAAGCTCAAGGAGTTCCTGCTGGAGCATCCGCGCGAGGCCAAGATCATCGGCGCCAAGGTGGTGGACGCCGCCCGCGCCCGCGAGGCCGCGCGCAAGGCCAAGGAGCTGAACCGGCTCAAGAGCGTGCTGGACATCGCCGGCCTGCCGGGCAAGCTGGCGGACTGCCAGGAGAAGGACCCGGCGCAGTCGGAGATCTTCCTGGTCGAGGGCGACTCCGCCGGCGGTTCAGCCAAGCAGGGACGCGACCGCCGCTTCCAGGCCATCCTGCCATTGAAGGGCAAGATCCTGAATGTCGAGAAAGCGCGGCTGGAGAAGATGCTGTCCTCGCAGGAAGTCGGGAACCTGATCACGGCGCTGGGCTGCGGCATCGGGCGCGACGACATGAAGCCGGAAAACCTGCGCTACCACCGCATCATCATCATGACCGACGCCGACGTCGACGGCGCGCACATCCGCACCCTGCTGCTGACGTTCTTCTACCGGCACATGTACAGCCTGGTGGAACGCGGCCACGTCTACATCGCCCAGCCGCCGCTGTACAAGCTCAAGGCCGGCAAGCAGGAAACCTACATCAAGGACGACCGCGAGATGGAAGAGTGGCAGCTGCGCGCCGCGCTCGAGGAGGCCGAGCTGGTCCCGGCTCCAGTCCAGCCGCCGCTGACCAAGGCCGCGCTGTCGCACCTGGTGCGCGACTATTCCCATCTCAACAGCGTGGTGCAGCGCCTGTCGCGGCACTACGAGACGGACCTGCTGCAACAGCTGCGCAAGATGGCGCCGGTGCCTGTGGAGGCCGCCGCACTGGAAAGCTGGGTCACCGCGTTCACCGCGGCGCTCAACGACGGTCATAGTGCCTCCCGCTTCAAGGTCAAGGGCGCCATCGGCGACAGCGGTCCGCTGCTCGCGGTCGAACGGCGGCTGCATGGCCTGGAACACCAGTACAGCTTCGGCGAGGACTTCTTCGCCAGCGTCGACTACCAGCAGATGGTGCGCTTCAACCAGCAGACCGCCGGCCTGCTCGGCGACGGCGCCAGCATCGGCCGCGGCGAGCGCGCCCATGCGGTGAAGGATTTCCAGGGCGTCTACGAGTGGCTGATGAGCGAGACCCGCCGCGGCCTCAACATCCAGCGCTACAAGGGACTGGGTGAGATGAACCCCGGCCAGCTGTGGGAGACCACGCTGGACCCGGCGGTGCGGCGCCTGGTGCGGGTGCAGGTGGAAGACGTGGTGGCGGCGGACCAGATCTTCACCACGCTGATGGGCGAGGACGTGGAACCGCGCCGCGAGTTCATCGAGCGCAATTCCCTGCTGGTCAGCAATCTCGACGTTTAGAAACGGCCGCGCCGTTTCTAAACGTAAATGACTGAAAAATAAGGATATTTTTCCGGGGTCGGGACGAGAGCCGGCTCGCCGGGCGTTATTTGTTTGCGCTCCGGTGCCAAGTCCGTGAATTTGCTATAAATTATTGACTGGCAGACACTGTGAAGTACTCTTGCGCAGGGAGGTCTGCAAAAAGGCCTTAATAAATAAGAAGCTGTTTGGAAACCTGCGGCGATCCACCCGATCAAGGCGCGGAGCTTTCCCCAGGTTTCCAAACAGCTTCTTGGGGGACGCAGGTACGATGAAAACCGTAGCGGTCTACAATCTCAAGGGCGGTGTCGGCAAAACCGCTGCCTCGGTCAACCTGGCCTACCTGGCTTCACAGTCCGGGCTGCGCACCCTGCTGTGGGATCTGGATCCGCAGGGCGCCGCCAGCTGGTACCTGCAGGCCAAGGAGGCGGAGGCGCCGGACAAGTCCCTGTGGCGCGCCGGCGCCGACATCGAGGGCCTGATCCAGAGCACCGCCTACGACAAGCTGCACCTGCTGCCCGCCGACCTGCATACCCGGCATCTCGACACTTGGCTGCGCAAGGACGGCGCCCGCGACGCGCTGTCGCAAAGGCTCAAGCCGGTCAACCGCCGCTACGACCTGGTGGTACTGGACAGTCCGCCCAGCCTGTCGCACCTGGCGGACAACCTGTTCACCGCCGCCGACCTGGTGCTGGTGCCCACCGTGCCCACGCACCTGTCGCTGCGCGCGCTGAAAACGGTGATCGACTACTACGCCGCCGAAGGCTATCCGCGCGCCGCGCTCAAGCCGTTCTATTCCATGGCCGACCGCCGCCGCCTGCTGCACCGCATGCTGATCGAGCAGCCGCCGAAGATGATCAAGGACGTGTGCAAGACGGTGATCCCCTATGCCTCGGCAATCGAACGCATGGGCGAGCACCGAGCGCCGGTGGAAGTGTTCGAGTCCTACGGCTACGCCGCCGAGGCCTACCGGGACTTGTGGAAGGAAGTGAACGGGCTGCTCAAGAAGCTTTGATCGGTCAATTCATCAATCGTCTTCGCGCAGCAAGGCCTGCAGCGCCGCGAGCCGCGTTTCCAGCGCCTGGTCATCCGCCGCCGTCACCGTGGCGTGGCCGATCTTGCGCTGCGGCTTGGGGAGTTTGCCGTAAAGATGCACGTGCACGCCGTCCAGCGCGGCCAGGGCCTCCAGCGGCGGCGCGGTGCCGATGAAGTTGACCATAGCGCAGGTGCCGCGCAGCGCGGTGCCGCCCAGCGGCAAGCCGGCGATGGCGCGCAGGTGGTTCTCGAACTGCGAACATTCCGCGCCCTCGATGCTCCAGTGGCCGGAATTGTGCACGCGCGGCGCGATCTCGTTGGCCAAGAGGCTGCCGCCGGCCACAAAAAATTCAAAGGCCAGCACGCCGGCATAGTCCAGATGCTGCAGCACCCGCGTAGCGTATTGCTCGGCCAGGGTCTGCAGCGCATCGCCGGCCCGCGGCCGCGCGGTGCGCAGGATGCCGTTGCGGTGTACGTTCTGCACCAGAGGGTAGAAGCGCATGGCGCCATCGCGGCCGCGCACCGCCAGGCAAGACACTTCGCGCTCGAACGGCACGAAGGCTTCCAGGATCAGCGGCTGTCCGCCGAGCGCATCCCAGGCGGCGTCGAATTCGGACGCGCTGCGCAGCACCCGCTGGCCCTTGCCGTCGTAGCCCATGCGGCGGGTCTTGAGCACCGCAGGCAGGCCGGTGTGCTGCGCCGCCGTGTCCAGTCCTTCGCGCGAATCGACCGCGGCGAACTTCGGCACCGGGATGCCCAGCGATTCGAACATCTGCTTTTCACCGAGACGGTCCTGGCCGGCGGTCAGGGCTTGCGGCGCGGGCAGCAGCGGCACGCGCGCGGCGACGAATGCCGCCGCCGCTTCCGGCACGTTCTCGAACTCGAAGGTGGCGAGGTCGATGCCGGCGCAGAACTGCTCCAGGGCATCGCGGTCCTGGTAGTCCGCCCGCTGGCGTTCGCCCAGCGGCGCGGCGCAGGCCTCCGCCGCCGGATCGAGAAAGGCGAATTCGAAGCCGAGCGGGTAACCCGCCAGGGCCAGCATGCGGCCGAGCTGGCCGGCGCCGAGGATGCCGATCTTCACGGTGGGATTGCGCCGGGCCTAGCCTTCGACCGCGGGGTCAGGATGTTCCAGCACCTGCGCGGTCTGCGCGGCGCGGAACTGCTCCAGCCGCGCGGCCAGACCGGCATCGCCCAGCGCCAGGATGGCGCAGGCGAGCAGCGCCGCATTGGTGGCGCCGGCCTTGCCGATGGCCAGGGTGCCCACCGGCACGCCGGCCGGCATCTGCACGATCGACAGCAGGGAGTCCATGCCGCTGAGGGCCTTGGATTGCACCGGCACGCCCAGCACCGGCAGGCGCGTCTTGGCGGCGGCCATGCCAGGCAGGTGCGCGCTGCCGCCGGCGCCGGCGATGATGACCTGGATGCCGCGCCCGGCGGCCGCGCCGGCATATTCGAACAACAGGTCCGGCGTGCGGTGCGCGGAGACCACCCGGGTTTCGTAAGCCACGCCGAGCTGGTCGAGCGCGCGCGCGGCATGGCTCATCGTCTCCCAGTCGGAGCGGGAGCCCATGATGATGCCCACCACAGGCGCTGCGGACGGCGGGTTCTGCGGCACTTTCTATCCCGGTGAGGGAGGAAAGCGGGGAATTGTAACAGCCGGGAGACGAGAATCGGGAATCGGGAATCGAAAATGCGCTGGACCTTGCTACGATTCCCGATTCCCCACTCCCGATTCCCGAGCGCCTCCCGGCGCGCCACAGGCGCGCCGGGAGGCGCTAGAATACCGGACCAGATTGGTCTTTAATGTCGGCGCGCCGCCCCCAAGCTTTCCTGCACCTCTTTTCGCACTTCCCCCCGCATGTCCTACGAATCCGTCACTCTCAGCCGCGACGTGGTCGGCGTGCTCATTCCCGCCGGCACCCGGGTGGAATTGCCTGCGGGCGGCGAGGCGCGGATCACCCAGGCCCTGGGCGGCAGCTATACCGTGGAGATCCAGGGCCACTTGTTCCGCATCGAGGGCAAGGACGCCGACGCCATCGGCAAGACGCCGCAGGGCGTGCCGCAGCTGGCCGCCGACGCCGCGGAGGCCGAGGTGGAAAAAGCCGTGTGGCAGCAGATGAAGACCTGCTACGACCCGGAAATTCCCATCGACGTGGTGGAGCTGGGGCTGATCTACGAGTGCCGCCTGGAGCCAGCCGCGGAAGGCGGCTGGCGCGTGCGCGTGGTGATGACCCTGACCGCGCCGGGCTGCGGCATGGGCGATGTGCTGGTCGCCGACGTCAAGAGCAAGGTGCAGCAGATTTCCGGGGTGCGCGAGGCCGAGGTGGAGCTGGTGTTCGATCCGCCCTGGACGCGCGAGATGATGAGCGAAGCGGCGCAACTACAGGCGGGATTCATATGAGCAGCACGGTCACCCGCGGCGTGCACATCGTGGTCGAACCGCGCTACGTGCCGGACCAGTCCGATCCGCCGAACCAGTCCTGGCTGTTTGCTTACCACGTGACCATCCGCAACGAGGGCGAAGTCACGGTGCAGCTGCGCGCGCGCCATTGGGTCATCACCAGCGGCGAGGGCAAGGTCGAGGAAGTGCGCGGCCCGGGCGTGGTGGGTTACCAGCCCACGCTCAAGCCGGGCGAACAGTTCCAGTACACCAGCGGCTGCCCGCTCAATACGCCGGTGGGCACCATGCACGGCAGCTTCCAGATGGTGACCGAGCAGGGCGAGGTGTTCGAAGCGATGATCGAGCCGTTCCGGCTGGCCGTGCCGCGCATACTGAACTAGGTCGCTGCTGGGCGGTCCTATGAGCGGCAACGTACGCAGCGGTTTCGACCTGTCTGGTATAAGTGGGTATTCCAAGCGCATCTTGCGCATCCATCGGAGCAGGTTAATGCAGGTAGAGGCGCAGCGAACCGTGCGGATCCGCTTCATCGTACTGGCTGGTCTGTGCGCGGCCCTCCTGGCCGGCCCGGTCCGGGCGCAAACGCCGAGTCCGTTGGGTGAATGGCAATATTCCGCCGGACAGGTGCTGAAGCGGCGCTTCGATCCCGATCCGCCGCACTGGGATCTGGTGCTCGGCGGCGGGGCCGTCGTCCTGCCGCGCTTCGAGGGGTCCAACGTCTACTACGTCGAGCCCGCCCCGGTCATCGACCTGCGCTATCGCGACCTGGCATTCCTGTCCACCGGCGAGGGATTGGGCGTCAACCTGCTGCACAGCACCAACTATCGCGCCGGCATCGCCCTGACCTACGACCTGGGCCGCAACGAGGGCGACTATTACCGGCTCGGCCAGCACAACCTCTCCGCCGCCACGGCGCCGAAGCTCTTCGCCGAATACGTGTTCTTCCCTGTGATCCTGCGCGCAGACGTGCGTCACAACATCGGCGGTGTCGGCGGCTGGATCGGCGACATCAGCGCCTATATGCCGGTGATGGGCAATGAAAAGTTCTTCGTCTTCCTCGGCGGCTCTGTGACCATCGCCAACAGCACCTATTTCAACAATGCCTTCGGCGTCGACGCCCAGGAGGCCAAGGCCAACAACCTGCCCGTTTACACCCCCGGCGGCGGCCTGAAGTCGGCGGGCATCGGCGCCAACATGACCTACATGCCGCACAAGCACTGGTTCGTCAACGGCGTGTTCGCGGCGAGCAGCCTGCTCGGCCCGGCGGCCGACAGTCCCAGCGTGTACTCCAAGCTGCAATGCGCGGCCAGTATCAACGTGGCGTACGAATTTCGCTGAGGCGGGGGACCGCCGTCATGGTCTTGCGCAGGACTCTGCGCGCCCCTGCTCCGCAGGGGCGCTGCAGGAGAAGCTGGAAAAGACCTTAATCGGGGACGAACACGATCTTGCGATCGCCGCCGCCACCCCCCGCCAGCTCCTTGTACACCGCCAGCGCCTGGCCCAGCGGCCGTTCCTCCGGCGGCGGCGGCGGCGGCAGCAGGCCGGTGGCGAAGGCGATGCTGAAACGGTCCAGCATGGCGGCGCAGGCGCGGCTGTCGTAAAGCAGGGAATTGATGCCGATGAGGCTGCCGCCGCGACGATAAAGGTCCAGCAAGGGCAGTTCGGTGGCGCCGCCGGGCGGCGCAGCGATGGTGGCGATGCGGCCGAATTCGGCCAGGGCCGCCACCGCGGGGCCGATCCAGGCGCCGGTGGTGTCGAAGATCAGGTCGGCGCCGGCCGGGTAATAGCGGTGCACCGCCGCCGACAGGTCGGCGCCCTCGCCCAGCAGGATCGCCTCGAAACCTTCTGCCGCCAGCAGCTCGATCTGCTGCGGACGGCGCACCGCGCCGATCACCTGGGCGCCGCACCAGCGGCCCAGGGCCAGGGCGGCGCGGCCGACGGCGCCGGCGGCGCCGATCACCACCAGTCCCTCGCCCGGCGACAGGCCGCTGCGCTCCAGCGCGTCCCAGGCGGTGGTATAGGGCACGCCGCAGCTGGCTGCCTGGGCGAAGGTCAGCAGGCCGGGCTTGGGCGCGATGCCATCCTGCGGCACGGCGATGCGCTGGGCGTGGCTGCCGTCGCGCACGAAGCCGAACTCCTTGCCGGTGCCCCACACTTCCTCGCCGATCATCTCGGCCGGGCCATCCACCACCACCCCGGCGAAGTCGCGTCCGGGCGTGCGCGGCAGGGTGGTGTAAGGGAAGCGGCCGAGGACGTTCTTGACGTCGCTGGGATTGACCCCCGCGGCGCAGACCTCCACCACCACCTCGCCGGGCTGGGCGCGCGGCGGCGCGATGGATTGCAGGGACAGCGCATCGAGGCTGCCGGTATGGTCGAATCGGAGGGCTTTGATCATGGGGCGCAATTCTACATCCAGTGGGCGGCTACGCGGCCCACTGTGTTTTTTTAATCTTTTTTAAAGGCGTTTTCGCGCTAGCGCAAACGCCTGGGGTCAAACAGCCGCTCGTGCTCGTCGATGGCGTAACGGTCGGTCATGCCGGCGATGTAGTCGGCGACGACGCGTGCACAGCCGCGGGCGCCCTGTTCCCTGGCCGCGATCTCGGCCTGGACGAAAAATTCGGGCAGCAGCAGGCGCGGATCGGCCTGCAGGGCGCCGAACAGATCCTTGACCACGCGCTGGGCCTTCACCGTCATGCGGTACACCTGGTGATGCCGGTACAGCTGCTCGCGCAGAAAACGCTTCAGCTCCAGGTTCTCGGCCTGGACCTCGTCGCCGAAGCCGACCAGAGGCCGCGGCATGGCCCGCACTTCGTCCGGGTGCCCGGGCTTGAGCCTGGCCAGGCGCGCGCGGGTGTGTTCCGTCAGGTCGGTGACCAGGGTGTTGATCATGCGGCGGATGGTTTCGTGCCGCTCCTGCTTGGGGCTCAGGCCGGAATGGGTGCGCAGCACCAGGTCGTGGTGCCGGGCGAACAGGGGCACCTGGCGCAGCTGTTCGATGCTGAGCAGGCGCGCGCGCAGGCCATCGTCGACGTCGTGGTTGTTGTAGGCGATCTCGTCGGCGACGTTGGCCAGCTGGGCCTCGGGGCCCGGTTGCTGCTTGCGGATGAAGCGCTGGCCGACGTCGCCGAGGGCGCGGGCGCGTTTCAAGGAACAATGCTTGAGGATGCCTTCGCGGGTTTCAAAGCTGAGGTTGAGACCGCGGAACGCGGCGTACTTGTCCTCCAGCTCGTCGACCACGCGCAGCGATTGCGCGTTGTGCTCGAAACCGCCGTAGGGGCGCATGCAGTGGTTCAGGGCGTCCTGCCCGGCGTGGCCGAAGGGGGTATGGCCGAGGTCGTGGGCCAGGGCGATGGCTTCCGCCAAGTCCTCGTTCAGCGACAGCGAGCGGGCCACGGTGCGGGCGATCTGCGCCACTTCCAGCGAATGGGTCAGGCGGGTGCGGAACAGGTCGCCTTCGTGGTTGACGAAGACCTGGGTCTTGTATTCCAGGCGGCGGAACGCGGCGCTATGCACGATGCGGTCGCGGTCGCGCTGGTATTCGCTGCGGTAGTCGGGCGGGGCTTCGGCAAAGCGCCGGCCGCGGGAGTTTTGGTCTTGCGAGGCGTAAGCGGCCAGGCCGTTCATCAAGCTGCCCCGCAGAACTCAGCCAGGGTCCGCTCCAGGGCCGCCGGATCGAAATCGGCGCTGACCACGGCATCGCCGACGGCGCGCAGCAGCACCAGCCGCATGCGTCCGCCGGCGGCCTTCTTGTCCAGGGCCATCAAGTCCATGAAGTCCTGCGGCCGCATGCCCGCCGGCGGCCGTACCGGCAGCCCGGCGCGCCGCACCAGCTCGGTGACGCGCGCGGCATCCGCGGCGGCGATCCAGCCCAGGCGCGCGGACATATCCGCGGCCATGCACAGGCCCAGGCCCACCGCCTCGCCGTGCAGCCAGGACTCGTAGTGGGTATGCGTCTCCACCGCATGGCCGAAGGTATGGCCGAGATTGAGCAGGGCGCGCGGACCGCCCCCGCCCTGCAGCGACTCGCGCTCGTCGGCGGCGACCACCCGGGCCTTGAGCGTGCAGCAGCGTTCGATGGCATCGGCCAGCACCTCGGCATCCAGCGTCAGCAGGCGGTCGAGGTCGCGCTCCAGGTGCGCGAACAGGGCGGCGTCGCCGAGCAGGCCGCACTTGATCACTTCCGCCAGGCCGGCCGCCAATTCACGCGGCGGCAGCGTGCGTAGCACGTCAGTATCGGCGATCACCGCGCGCGGCTGGTGGAAGGCTCCGATCATATTCTTGCCGCGCGCGTGGTTGACCCCGGTCTTGCCCCCGACGCTGGAATCGACCTGGGCCAGCAGGGTGGTGGGGATCTGCACGAAGTCGATGCCGCGCTGGTAGAGCGCGGCGCAGAAGCCGGCGAGGTCGCCGATCACCCCGCCCCCCAGGGCCACCAGCACGCCGTCGCGCGGCAGCCGGGCGCGCAGCAGCCAGTCCAGCACGGTCTCCGCATTGGCCCAGGTTTTTTGCGACTCCCCCGCCGGCAGCACCAGCACCTCGGCCGCGCTCAGGCCCAGGGCCGCGAGCAGCGGCTGCAGATACAGGGGAGCGACATTGGCGTCGGTGACGATGCGCACCAGGCGGCCGCGCAGCGCCTTGTAGCTGGCCGCTTCGGCCAGCAGGCCGGGGCCGATGCGGATGTCGTAGCCGCGCCGGCCCAGCGCCACCCGCAGCTGGCGTGCCGCGGCTTCAGAGCGCGGTCGCCGGGCGGACGAGGTGGTCTTCGATTTCGCGCGCGAGCGTGCGGGCGTTGCGTCCGTCGGTGGGGAGGACGAGGTCGGCGATTTCACGATAGAGCGGGTCGCGGATCAGGAATAGCCGTTCCAGCGTCTCACGGCGGTTGCCGCCCTGCAATAGCGGGCGGGTCTCGGTACGCTCGGTGCGCGCGATCTGCTGCTCGATACTGGCGTGCAGGTAGACCACGAAGCCGCGCGCCGACAGCCATAAACGGCTGTCCGGATCCAGCACGGCCCCGCCGCCGGTGGCAAGCACCAGGTTGTGGCGCTGGCTCAGTTCGCAGATGGCCTGGCGCTCGCGCCTGCGGAAACCGGCCTCGCCTTCCTTTTCGAAGATGAAGGCGATGTTGACGCCGGTACGCGCCTCCACCTCCAGGTCGCTGTCGACGAAGTCCATGCCGCGCGCCTGTGCCAGGCGCCGGCCGATGGTGGTCTTGCCGGCGCCCATCGGGCCGACCAGGAAGATATTGCCGCTTTTGGCCATGGCGCGATGCGCTTCAGCAGCTGTGCCAAAAACGAGGCCGCCGCCGTATGCGGCGGGACGATGCGAGGCTTGCTTTCATGCGGGTTGGTGTAGGACTCCCGGCGGCATTATACCAATGGGAGTCCTTACAACCCGCTTTGGGAAGCCTAGTCGACCTTGAGACCCTCGGTCAGGATCTTCGGCGTGATGAACACCAGCAACTCGGTCTTGTCGTTGATCACCTGGGTGTTGCGGAACAGGTAGCCCAGGACGGGAATGTCGCCCAGCATCGGGATCTTGCTGATGGCCAGGCTGGTGGTGTCCTGGTAGATGCCGCCGAGCACCACGGTCTGGCCGTTGTCGACCAGAACCTGGGTATCGACCTCGCGGGTGTCGATCGACGGCGTGCTGCCGCCGCTGCCGGTGCTGATGTTGGCGCCGACGCTGTCGTCGTGCACCGCCAGGTCCATGATCACCCGGCCGTCCGGCGTGATCTGCGGCGTGACGTTGAGGGACAGCACCGCGTCCTTGAACGAGACCGAGGTGGCGCCGCTGCTGGTGGAGGCCTGATAAGGTATTTCCACGCCCTGCTTGATCACCGCCGGCTTGGCGTTGGCGGTGATGACGCGCGGGCTCGACACCACTTCGCCCTTGCCTTCGGTCTGCAAGGCCGACAGTTCCAGGTCCACCAGGGTGTTCTTGGCCAGCAGCGACAGCGCGATGCTGCCGGGCGTGCCGGCGGACGCCGGCGCCGGCAGGTTGACGTTGTAGTTGCTGCCCGGGGCGGGCACGGACACGGTGCCGTTGTTGTTGCTGAGCAGGCTGCTGACGGTAGAATCGGTCTGGGAGTTATTGCCGCCGGTAGTGAGGAAGTTGCTGCCGACATTGCCGACGTAGGCCACGCCGAACTGGGTGCCCAGGTCTTTTTCGAAGTTGTCGTTGGCGACCACGATGCGCGACTCGATCAGCACCTGCCGCACCGGGATATCCAGGCGCTGCAGCAGCGAACGGATGCTGTCGAGCTTGTCGCGGGTCTCCAGCACCAGCAGGCTGTTGGTGCGGTCGTCGATGGTGACGCTGCCGCGCTCGGACAGGATCGAATTGGTCTTGTTCTTGAGCAGGGCCCCCAGCTCGGTGGCCTTGGCGTAATTGATCTGGATGATTTCCGAATGCAGCGGCGCCAGCTGCACTTTCTGCTTCTCGGCCTCAGCCTCGGCGCGCTCGCGCGAGGCCAGTTCCTCCACCGGGGCCACCACCATGACGTTGCCCTGCCGGCGCATCCCCAGGCCCTTGGTGCGCAGGATGATATCCAGCGCCTGGTCCCAGGGCACGTTTTGCAGGCGCATGGCGATCTGGCCGCCGACGCTATCGCTGACGATCATGTTGGTGCCGGCGACGTCGGCGATGATCTGCAGCAGGGAGCGGATGTCGACGCTCTGGAACGACAGGCTGATGCGCTCGCCGGTGAAAGTCGGCTGTTCGCGCTCCCGCTGTGCCACCTTTTCCTGCGACAGCGGCTGCAGTTCCAGCACGAACTGGTCGCCGGCCTGGTAGGCGACCTGCTCGAACTCGCCGCCGTTGCCCGGGCTCACCACGATGCGGGTGTCGACGCCGTCGCGCTGGGCGTCGATGTACTTCACCGGCGTGGCGAAATCCAGCACGTCGAGGCGTTTGCTCAGGCGGTCGGGCAGGCCGGTGTTCTTGAAGCGGGCGACGATCTTGCCGCTCTCCTCGTGCACGTCCACCACGGCGCGCGGGTCCGACAGCGACACCAGCACGCGGCCCTCGCCTTTCTCGCCGCGGCGGAAATCGATCTTGTTGATCATCGCCGGCGCCGCTTGCGCGCTGGCGGCGGCGGTGGTCTGCGCCGAACTGGAGGCGGCGCTGCCGGCCAGATCGACCACGATGCGGTTGCCCTGGACGGAGACGTTATAGGCGGTCGGCTCCACCAGCTCGACCACCAGGCGGGTGCGGCCCTGGGCTTCCACCGCCGCGATCGAGCGCACCTGCCCGACGCTGACCTTGCGGTAGCGCTCGGCCAGCGCCAGATGGGTATCCGGCAGATCCACCGACAGCCGCGCCGGCTTGTCGATGGCGAACACCGAAGGCTGCGGCGCGGCGCCGGACAGCGTCAGGGTGATCTGCACCCGGTCGCCGTCCAGCGCGGCGAAATCCACCGCCTGGAGTTCGCGTGTCCCCTGCGCCTGGGCCGGCAGCGCCGCGCCCGCGGCCAGCGCCAGCAATGCCAGGGTGCGCACGGCGAGGCGCTTGCAATACGCTCGCCCGGCGCGGGCCGGGGCGGGGTGTTCGAGGATCTGACTAAACATTACGCTGCTCCCTTATCTCTGCTCGGCAGCAAGACTGGCTGGCTGCTCCTTGAATCCACCGAAGCCGTCCGGGACGATCTCGTCCAGCGCAACTTCTTTATCGCTGATCTGGGTGATCTTGCCGAAATTCTGGCCCATGTAATTGCCCACGCTGACGCGGTGAATGATGCCGTCCGGCGCCTTGATCATGGCAAAGAGCGACTTGCCGAAGGTGATGGTGCCGACCATTTTCAGCGCGTCGAGCGGGAATTCCTCCAGCGGCTCCCGGTTGCGGTTCATGTCCGGGTGCACACCGCCGGTGTCTTTGGGCACCGACGGCGTGAACGGCTCGCGCCGGTCGCCGGCGACATAGGTGAACGCCTCGTACTGCTTGATCTGCGGGATCGGCTCGATCTTGGTGCTCTTGCGCGCCTTGACCTGGGCGATGTACTGCTGCAGTTCGTCCATGTCGCTGGAGCAGGCCCCGAGCAGCACCAGTGCGGCCAGCAGCAGGCCCCGGCGGCGCAGGCTGGACGCGCTCATTTCCCACCCCCGGGCGGACGCGCCACCGGTGCGCTGGCGTCGTCCTGGTAACGGTAGGTCTTGGCCAGCGCGCTCAGGCGCAGCACGCCCTTCTTTTCCGCCGGCTTGATGTCGATCTCGTCGATGACCACGATGCGCGACAAGGCCGCCACGCCGCTGACGAAGGCCCCCATCTGGTGGTAGGTGCCGGTGACCTGGATGTGGTTGGGCATTTCCACGTAGAAGTCTTTCACCACATCCGCCTGCGGCTGGAACAGTTCCTCCAGCAGGCTGCTGGCGATGCGCGTCTGCGAGATGTCGGTGAGCAGATTGGCCACCTCGGCCTTGCTCGGCAGCTGGCGCAGCATGTCGCCGAACGAATGCTGCATTTCCTCGAGCTGCGCCTTGTAGGCGTCCAGCGCCGCCACCTTCTGCTGCTTGCCCTCGAAATCCTGGCGCAGACCCACTTCCCTCTGCTTTTCCTTGCCGAGGTCTTCGTATTCCGGCTCGACGAAAAAATAGATGCCGCCGCCGATGATCAGCAGCGCCGCCAGCACGCAGGCCGCGATGTGCACCCAGCGCGGCCAGCCGCCGGGGTTCTGCATGTCCAGCGTTTGCAGCTGTTCGAGAATCTCGCGCGGACTCATGGCTTGGGCGCTCCGGCTGCCGGCGGCGAGTTATCGGTGGCCTTGGTCAGATTGGTGACCGTCAGCTGAAAGTCGCTGCTGCGCAGATGATTTTTGTCGCTGGTGCGGATCACCACCAGCTTCGGGTCCTTGAACCAGGGCGAAGCATCGAGATTCTTCATGTAGGCGGAGATGCGGCCGTTGGATTCGGCGTTGCCGTCCAGGGTCACGTTGGCGCCGGCCTGATGAATGCTGGTGAGATACACGCCGTCCGGCAGGGTGTTGATGATCTCGTCGAAGAAATGCACCGAGGCGGATCGGCTCTGCTGCAGCTGCTCGATGACCCGCATGCGCGCCAGCAGGTTGGCCTTGACCTTCTGCAACTCCTGGATTTCCACGATCTGCTTGTCGAGGGCCGCGATTTCCTTCTGCAGGATCTGGTTGCGCTCCTGCTGGTGCGAGATGGCGGCGTCGATCGCCATATAGGCCAGGCCGACGATCGCCAGGCTGACCAGCACGGTCAGCCCCAACAGCGCCGTGAACTGCTGCTTGCGGCGCTCGCGTAATGCGCCGCGCCAGTCGAGTAGATTGATTTTTGTCATGGGCTTTGCGCCTTCCTCAGCCTTCCGCGTCGAAGGCGCGGCACGCCAGGCCCGTCGCGATCAGCAGCGAGGCCTCGTCCTGCGCCAGCTGGGCCGGTTTGGCGCGCGCCGCCACCGACATCTGCGCGAACGGCCGCGCCACCACCGTCGGCAGCTGCAGCCGCTCCTGGATGGCGGCATCGACGCCGGGAATCTGCGCGCAGCCGCCGGCCAGGATCATCTGGTCGATGGCGCTGTGCTGCGACGAGGCCGAAAAAAAGAATTGCAGCGAACGGTCGATCTGCTGCGCCATGTCGGCGATGAAATGCGCCAGCACCTCGCTCTGGTAATTCTCCGGCAGGGTGCCGAGCCGCTTGCCCTTGGACGCTTCCTCGTGCGACATGCCGTAGTAGCGCATGATGTCCTCGGTCAGCTGGCGGCCGCCGAACGCCTGGTCGCGCGTGTAGACGGTCTGCAGGTCGTGCAGCACCATCAGCGAGGTCATGGTGGCGCCCATGTCGACCACCGCGATGGTCTTGTTCTTGCCGCCGTCCGGCATCTGGTGGCGCATGAACTGGCAGGCGTTTTCCAGGGCATAGGCCTCGATATCCACCACCACCGGCTTGAGCCCGGCGATCTCCAGCGCCGCCATGCGCTGCTCCACCTGCTCCTTGCGGCAGGCGGCAAGCAGCACGTCGACCGCGGACTTGTCCTTGGCCGAGGGGCCGAGGATCTGGAAGTCCATGTTGACTTCCTCGATCGGGTACGGAATGTACTGGTCGGCCTCGGCCTTGATCTGCTCCTCCATTTCCTGCTCGTTGAGCGAGGCCGGCATGAAGATCAGCTTGGTGATGACCGAGGAGCCGGCCACCGCGACGGCGGCGTTCTTGGTGCGCGTGCCGGCGCGGCTGACCGCGCGCGCGATGGCCTCCCCGACGATCTTGGGATCCATCACCTGCTTGTCGTTGACGACGTTGGGCGGCAGCGGTTCGACCGCGTAGGCCTCGACGTTGTAGCGATCGCCGCGCTTGCTCAGTTCCAGCAATTTAACCGCGCTGGAACTGATGTCCAGCCCGATCAGGTCACGACTGCCGCTCCCGAACAGCGACTCCATGAAGGACATAAAGCCCTCGCACCCCAGATATCGAGCCCCCAACGGGCCCCACGCAGGTCACCCAAATCCTTTAATGACTCTGCCCCGATTCCACCTTAATATAACGGATGTATTCTGCTACGCAACTATAAGTTACTTCTCCAAGTGCCTGAAAGCAGTCTCAAACCAGGCCACGAGCACCGGCCATGACGGCCGCCTGAGGGTCCAGCTTGAATCTATACCTGCGCATTGCCCTGATCGCCGCCGGCATCCTCGCGACCGGCATTCTATGCGCGGTGCTTGGTTTTTTCGGGGTTCGCGCCTATTACGAACCGCGCCTGCCCTCGGTCGACAGCCTGCATGAGCTCAAGCTGGGCACCCCGTTGCGCGTCTACAGCCAGGACGGCGCCCTGATCGGCGAGTTCGGCGCCGAGCGGCGCGATCCGCTGCGCTACGACCAGCTGCCGCCGCGCCTGGTCCAGGCCTTCCTGGCGGCCGAAGACGACCGCTTTTTCGAGCACGCCGGCGTCGACCTGCAGGGCTTGCTGCGCGCCAGCCTGGTGCTGGCCACCACCGGGGAGAAACGCCAGGGCGGCAGCACCATCACCATGCAGCTCGCGCGCAACGTATTTCTCAGCCCGGAGCGCAGTTTTACACGAAAAATCAAGGAAATCCTGCTGGCACTGAAAATCGAGCGCGAGCTGAGCAAACAGCAGATCCTGGAGTTGTACCTCAACCGCATCTTCCTGGGCAATCGTGCCTACGGCGTGGGCGCCGCGGCCCAGGTGTACTTCGGCAAGGACGTCGACCAGCTCAGCCTCGGCGAAACCGCCACCCTGGCCGGCCTGCCCAAGGCGCCCTCGCGCGACAACCCCATTTCCGACCCGCGCCGGGCGCGGGAGCGGCGCGACTACGTGCTGCGGCGCATGCACGAACTGCACTTCATCAACGACGAAAGCTACCAGCTGGCGCAGGCCGAGCCCCTCACCGCCCACCAGCACTTCGCCGCGGTGCAGCTGGAAGCCGGCTACATCGCCGAAATGGTGCGGGCCGAGATGGTGGCCAAATACGGCGAAGCCGCCTACACCGACGGCTACAGCGTCTACACCACGCTCGACTCCACCCGGCAAAAAGCCGCCACCGCCGCCTTGCGCGGCGGCATCCTGGCCTACGAGGAGCGCCACGGCTACCGCGGCCCCGAAGCCCGGCTGCCGGCGCCGCTGCTGGCCAAGCTCGACGGCGACCCCGCCGACCAGGCGATCCAGGCGCAGCTGGAGGCGCTGCCGCAGGCGGCGTCGCTGGTCGCCGGCGTGGTGCTGCAGTTTTCGGCCGACCACATCCGCGTGCAAACCAAGACCGGCGCGGTGGACCTGCCCAAGAGCGGGTTCGAGTGGGCCCGCCTGTCGGACGCCAAGCCGCTCAACCGCGGCGACATCGTGCGTCTGGCGCTGGTCGGCGGCGCCTGGCGCCTGGCGCAGCTGCCCAAGGTGGAGAGCGCGCTGATCGCCCTGAACCCGACGGACGGTGCCATCCAGGCGCTGGTCGGCGGCTACGATTTTTACCTGGGCTCCTACAACCGCGTTACCCAGGCCAAGCGCCAGCCCGGCTCCGGCTTCAAACCCTTCCTGTACAGCGCGGCCCTGGCCAAGGGCTATACCCCGGCCTCGGTGTTCCTGGATGCGCCGGTGGTCTACGTCAGCGCCAACCCGGACGACGACTGGCGCCCCGGCAACTACGAGGGCAAGTTCGACGGCCCGATGCGCCTGCGCGAGGCCCTCGCCGAATCGCGCAACCTGGTTTCGATCCGCGTGCTGCAGGCGGTGGGGATCGAATATGCCATCGACTTTGCCACCAAGTTCGGCCTGCCCAGGGACCGCCTGCCGGCGGACCTGACGCTGGCCCTGGGCAGCGCCTCGCTGACGCCCTGGGAGATGGCGCGCGGCTACGCGGTATTCGCCAACGGCGGCTTCCTGGTCGAGCCCTATTTCATCCAGTCGATCAAGATGGACGACGGCAAGGAAATTTTCCGCGCCCAGCCCAAGCTGGCCTGCCCCAGCTGCGACACGCCGCCGGACATCACGGCGCAGCCCGTCCCCGGTCCGGCCGCCGCGGCCGCCGCCCAGGCCGCCGCAACGCCAGCCGTTGCCGAAGCCGACCGCGCGCCGCGCGTCATCGACGCCGACACCGACTACCTCATCACCAGCATGATGCACGCCGTGGTCACCCACGGCACCGGCGCCGCGGTGCGCGCCCTCGGCCGCGACGACCTGGCCGGCAAGACCGGCACCACCAACGACTTCACCGACGCCTGGTTCAACGGCTTCAACCCTTCGCTCGTCGCCATCAGCTGGATCGGCTACGACCAGCCGGCCACCCTGGGCCGCGGTGAAGTCGGCGCCAAAGCGGCCCTGCCGATGTGGATGGATTTCATGAAAACCGCCCTCAAGGGCGTGCCGCAATTCACCCTGCCGCGCCCGCCGGGCGTGGTCGAAGTGCCGATCAATCCGGCCAACGGCAAGCTGCTGACGGCGGACGCCCCCGGCGCCCTGCTGGAGGTGGTGCAGGCCGATCACATCCCGCCCCCAGACGACGGCCGCAGCGCCCTCGGCGACCAGCCGGCCGGAACGGATATCTACTGATGGCCCTGCGCCGTGCTGGCTACGAACGCGCCGCGACCGCTGCGGCGTCCAGCCCGCTGGTGCAGGAGGCGGCGCGCATCCTCTGCGAGGAAGCCGTGCTCGACTATCGCACCGCCAAGCTCAAGGCCGCCCAGCGCCTGGGCCTGGGCGGCAATGCGCCGCTGCCGGACAACGCCAGCATCCAGGCTGCCGTCATCGACTACCAGCGCCTGTTCGGCGGCCAGGAATACGCCCAGCGCCTGCGCCAGCTGCGCCACACCGCCGTGCAGGCCATGCGCCTGCTGGCCGAGTTCCAGCCGCGCCTGAGCGGCGCCGCAGTCAGCGGCGCCATCACCGAGGCGCACCGCGTGCAGCTGCACGTCTTCGCCGACAAGCCGGAGGCGCTCGACCTGTTCTTCGAGCACCGCGGCATCCCCTACCGGCAGGACGACCGGGTATACCGCTACCCCAGCGGCAGCGAAGAGAGCGTGCCGTTGCTGCGGTTCGAGGCGGGGGAGATCGGAGTGGATGTGGCCATGTTCGGGGAGGACGATTTGCGGCGGGCGCCGCTGTCGCCGAACGATGGCCTGCCGGCGAAGCGGCTGAGTCTGGTTGAGGCGGAGGCGCTGGCGCGGGAGGAGGTGGGGGCGATTTTGGGTAGCGGGGAGCGGTAATTTTTCTGGCTGAACAAGACTGAAATCCGTTCGTCCCGAGTGCCCGCGGAGCGGGCGAAATGTTCCGAATGTCCCGAGTAGGCGCGTAGCGCCGTATCGAGGGAGGGACCAGCGCCACTTTGAAGCTTTGGCACGCGCGCTGGCGCGCGGCTCATTAGCGCACTTGTTGCAAGTGCGGTTCCGCCTTGCTGGCGGGTCACTTTCTTGGCAACAGCGCCAAGAAAGTAACCAAAGAAGCGCCGCCCCGGAGTCTGCGCCGAATCATCGCAAGCGATGATTCGGTCCCCTGCGCTTCTCGCCCGCGGCGGGTTCCATCCACACGCCATCCCTGGCGTGTGGATGGAATCTGCGGCATCCATGCCTTGACTCGCGCCAAACAGGCGCGAGCCCATGTCGCCGCGGGCTGCGATGCTCGGCGCAGCCAGACGGGGAGGAACATCAACAGCGCAAAGCAAAATCAAAAGCGGGCGGCCCAACGCATGGCGCGGTATCCCGGCATGGCGTAGAGTTTTCTCATCAAACCGTGCCGCAGAAAAAAATTGATCGGCACCAATATCCGGGCATCAAGCAATATCATGGAGTTACCGAATGGAAAGCCGGATTAGACCGAACCGAGAACGGGTCTCACTGCGGTTCAATCAGCGTTGCGCGTGACAAACATGAGCTCACGAAAAACATTCTTCTCGGCGTTGGCCGGCCTGTTTTCCGCTACTACCGCCGCTCAGCCTGCTGCCTCCGAAAAGGTTGTCCCACTTGCGCCACCAGTTGATCTCAACACACCAGTAACCAATCCGCGCCTAGTTGCCGCAATGCGGAAGCATCAGCAAATACACACAAACGAAACAGCTGTCGAGCTTTTTGCAGAGTTAAAGGTGGCGAATCTTCTTGTGGCAGCAGTCATGGACAAACCCGTCGGTGAAGCTAGGCGATCCGATGTGGTAATTGAAAAAGGAGAAAAGATTGGATTCATTGAGGTAAGAGATGACAGCGACAAGAGGCTGTTGGCTCTTTTTACAGATCACCCATCGTTGCAGCAATTCACTACTCAAGCCAATTCCACGTTCGTAATGCCGACCAAGCAGGCCATGAGCTTCGTTTTAGATCAGGGATTCTACGACGGCCTTGTTATCAATCCTGGGAGTGATCCAACATTGAGGCTCGATTCGGCATTTATTCGACAAATAGTCGGAGGTATGTAATGCCCAACGAATAGGGATAGATCGCGGCTACGCGCGATCTATCCCTATTCGTTGGACCACGAAAAGCCAATGAGCATCACCCTGTCCATAAAGCGAATGCTCGGGTTACTGCCCGATCCTGGCTACCCGTTAGCGCTCTCGGTTGGTGGGTTCATCTCGAACGGCGCAGAAATCCAATGGGCTACCCAAAAGTCCCTCGATACGCCCGCTCCGCGGGCACTCGGGACGAACGGAGTTTGGCGTTACGCATGTGAAAAGCGCCCCTCACCCCAGCCCTTGCACACAGCAGCCCGCTGGCAGTGGGCTCCCCACTTTCGTGGGGAGAGGGGGAGAAAATGGGGCGTCCCGGCGCCCGGGAAATCCCCCGTCACCCCGACTCCAAATCCCCATTACCCCCAACCACTTACGCCCCCCTCGTTGACGGCACAACTTTCGCTTCTATAATGCCATGTTGCGCTGCGGCGAAACCGGCCGCCGCGCGCCCATCCACCCTGTTTTCCTGTCTGGCCCCGCAGAACAAGGCTGCACTCGCGGCAGGGTGGCGCGCCGCCGCAAGCGGACTCCATAGAGGGCCCCACGCCAGGGTCGAGGTTACGGTCATGAGTCACCCAGCACAGCCGGGGCTGTACCGGCCCGAATTCGAGCACGACGCCTGCGGCTTCGGCATGATCGCCCAGATGGACGGTCAGGCCAGCCATAAGCTGGTGAAAACCGCGATTCGCGCGCTGGAGCGCATGACCCACCGCGGCGCCATCGCGGCCGACGGCAAGACCGGCGACGGCTGCGGCCTGCTGATGAAGAAGCCGGACCGCTTCCTGCGCGCCCAGGCGGCGCAGCTCAAGCTCAAGCTGGGCGAGCACTACTGCGCCGGCAACATCTTCCTGTCGCGGGACCCGGCCAAGGCCGCGCGCGCCCGCGAAGTGCTGCAGCAGGCCTGCGCTCACCACGGCCTGGAGCTGCTCGGCTGGCGCGAGCTGCCGCTGGACCCGGATGCCTGCGGCGCCGAGGCGCTGAAGACGCTGCCGCGCATCGAGCAGGCCTTCATCGTGCCGGCGGGCAGCACCCACATGTTCGCCTTCGAGCTGAAGCTGTTCAAGGCGCGGCGCCGCGCCGAGAAGATCCTCGAGGCCGAGGGCGACGGCGAGTTCTACGTCACCCACCTGTCCTGCCGGGTCATCGTCTACAAGGGGCTGGTGATGCCGGCCTACCTGCCGGTGCTGTACACCGACCTGTCCGACCCGCGGCTGGAAAGCTCGATCTGCGTGTTCCACCAGCGCTTTTCAACCAATACCCTGCCGCAGTGGCGGCTGGCGCACCCGTTCCGCTTCCTGGCGCATAACGGCGAGATCAACACCATCGCCGGCAACCGCATGTGGGCGCAGGCGCGCCGCTACAAGTACCAGTCCGAGGACCTGCCGGACATCGACGAGATCGCGCCGCTGGTGTCGCTCAGCGGGTCGGATTCGCAGAGCCTGGACAACATGCTGGAGGTGCTGCTGGCCGGCGGCATGGACCTGTTCGCGGCGATGCGCGCGCTGATCCCGCCGGCCTGGCAGAACGTCGAGAACCTGGACCCCGACGTGCGCGCCTTCTACGAATACAACTCGCTGCAGATGGAGCCCTGGGACGGCCCGGCCGGCATCGTGCTCACCGACGGCCGCTACGCCGCCTGTGCCACCGACCGCAACGGCCTGCGCCCGACGCGCTACGTCATCACCCGCGACCGCACCATCACCCTGGCCTCGGAGATCGGCGTCAACGAGGTGCCGGTGGAAGAGGTGGTGGAAAAGGGCCGGCTGCGCCCTGGCCAGATGCTGGCGGTGGACACCGAATCCGGCAGCCTGCTGCGGCCGGCCGAGATCGACCGCATGCTGGCGGCGCGCCAGCCCTACAAGCAGTGGCTCAAGCGCAACATCCGCCGCCTCGAGTCCTCCCTGCACGACGATCCGGCCGCGCTCGACAAGCTGCACCCGGAAAGCGTGGCGGTGTACCAGAAGCTGTTCCAGCTGAGCCAGGAAGAGCGCGGCGAAGTGCTGCGCACACTGGCCGAGACCGGCCAGGAAACCATCGGCTCGATGGGCGACGACACGCCGTTCGCGGTGCTGTCGGGCAAGGTGCGCTCGCTGTTCGACTATTTCCGCCAGCAGTTCGCCCAGGTCACCAACCCGCCGATCGACCCGCTGCGCGAGCAGATCGTGATGTCGCTGGAGTGCTCGCTCGGCGCCGAGCGCGGCATGTTCGACGAAACCCCGGTGCGCGCGGCGCGCCTGCTGGTGGATTCGCCGGTCCTGTCCGAGGCCAAGTTCCGCAAGCTGCTGTCGCTGGGCGAGCAGGGCTACGCCCATACCGTGTTCGACCTCAACTACGAGCCGCAGCTGGGCCTGCCGGCGGCGCTGGACGCCTTGTGCGAGCGCGCGGCGGCGGCGGTCAAGGCCGGCACCGTGGTGCTGGTGCTGTCGGACCGCAACATCTCGCGCGACAAGCTGCCGATCCACGCCCTGCTGGCGGTCGGCGCCGTGCAGCACCGCCTGATCCGCGACGGCCTGCGCTGCGACTGCAACATCATCGTCGAGACCGCGGTGGCGCGCGACCCGCACCAGTTCGCCTGCCTGATCGGTTACGGCGCCTCCTGCGTCTATCCGTACCTGGCCTACGCCAGCCTGTACGAGATGGCGCGCAACGGCGAGATCAAGGGCAAGGCGCCGGAGGAGCTGGCGGCCTCGTACCGCAAGGGCATCAATAAGGGCCTGTACAAGATCATGTCGAAGATGGGCATCAGCACCATCTCCAGCTATCGCGGCGCCCAGTTGTTCGAGATCGTCGGCCTGCACGACGAGATCGTGCTGAAGTGCTTCGACGGCACCGTCAGCCGCATCCAGGGCGCGCGCTTCGCCGAGCTGGAAGCCGAGCAGACCCAGCTGTCGCTGCTGGCCTGGACGCCGCGCAAGCCGGTTGAGCAGGGCGGCCTGTACCGCTACGTCAACAACGGCGAGTACCACGCCTACAACCCGGACGTGATCAACAGCCTGCACAAGGCGGTGCGTTCCGGCGATTACGACGATTACAAGGTGTTCGCCGACCTGGTCAACCACCGCCCGGTGGCGATGTTCCGCGACCTGTTCAAGCTCAGCGGCAAGGCGCAACCGATCGCATTGGACGAGGTCGAGCCGGTCGAGACCATCCTCAAGCGTTTCGACTCCGCCGGCATGTCGCTCGGCGCGCTGTCGCCGGAGGCGCACGAGGCCCTGGCCATCGCCATGAACCGCCTCGGCGGCCGCTCCAACAGCGGCGAGGGCGGCGAAGACCCTGCGCGCTACGGCACCGACAAGAGCTCCAAGATCAAGCAGGTCGCCTCCGGCCGCTTCGGCGTCACGCCGGAGTACCTGATCAACGCCGAGGTGCTGCAGATCAAGGTGGCGCAGGGCGCCAAGCCCGGCGAGGGCGGCCAGCTGCCCGGCGACAAGGTCAACGA
>CAJCJI010000165.1 GCA_903970595.1 Verrucomicrobiota bacterium | reverse complement strand
GCAGAACGGCACCGTCGCGGTCAGCTCGAACGCGCGTATTCAATGAGGGGTCTGGCGCACGCTTGGATGGCCGCCGGACGGGACCGGCGCGCATACGCGAACACCATGAACAAGCCCAGCCCCAACAGCACGAACGGCCCGAACCACAGCACCCAGGTGCGCGGGCTCAGCGGCGGCTTGTACAGCACGAAATCGCCGTAGCGGTCGGTCAGGTATTTCTTGATCTGCGCTTCGTCCTGGCCCTTGGCCACCAGGCCGCGCACTTCGTAGCGCAGGTCGGCGGCCAGCGAGGCCTGCGACTCGGCCAGGGATTCGTTCTGGCACACCAGGCAGCGCAGCTCGGGCAACAGGCTTTTGTACAGGGCTTCCTGCTGCTCGCTGAGCACAATCGGCGGCTTGACGGTTTGCACTTCGGCGTGGGCCGAGAAAGCAATCAGCAGCAAGAGCACCGCCCCCTGCCTTCTCGTCATTCCCGCGAAAGCGGGAATCCAGTTTTTCGTCTCGCGAAAAAATGAATGCAAAGCAAAACCAGGTCCCCGCCTGCGCGGGGACGACGTGGTGTTGGTTTCGGGTCGCATCAGGATGCCGCGGCCTTCAGCAGCGGCTGGATGTCCTGCTCCCAGACTTCCGGGGTCATCGGCCCGACCTGCTTGTAGAGCACGGTGCCATTGGCGTCCAGCACGAAGGTCTCGGGCACGCCGTAGACGCCCCAGTCGATGCCGGCCCTGCCATCCAGGTCGTTGAGGATGCGGCCGTAGGGATTGCCCTTGCGGCCCAGCCAGGCGCGCAGGTCGGGCTCGGCGTCCTTGTAGTCGATGCCGAGCAGCTTGACCTGGCTGCTCTGCGCCAGCTGCAGCAGGTAGGGGTGTTCGTCCTGGCAGCCGGCGCACCAGCTGGCGAAAAAGTTGACCAGCACCGGGGCGCCCTTGAGGTCGGCCTGGGTCATGCGCGGCGGATTGCCGTCGAGCGTGGGCAGATCGAACACCGGCGCGGTCTTGCCGATCAGGGGGCTCGGCACCAGGTGCGGATCGCGCTGCATGCCGACATAGAACAGGCCGATCAGCAGCAGCAGGACAATCAGCGGGATGGCAAAGCGCATAAATCAGGCTGCCGCGGCTGCCGTGGCCTCGGCGGCGCGGCGCTGCGCGGCCTGTGCCAGGCGGTAGCGGCGGTCGCTGGCGGCGAGCAGTCCGCCGAAGAACATGAAGACGCCGCCCAGCCAGATCATGCGGATCACCGGCTTGTAGTACACGCGCAGGCTCCAGCTGCCGTCGTCATAGCCCTCGCCCAGGGAGACGTAGAGGTCGCGCAGCAGGCCGGTGTCGATGGCGGACTGGGTCAGCACCGTGCGCTGCGAGGTATAAAGGCGCTTTTGCGGATGCAGGGTGGCGACCAGGCGGCCGTTGCGCTCCACCGTGACCGTGGCCTGCTGCGCGGTGTAGTTCGGGCCGGCCTGCTCGCCGGCCTGCTCGAAGCGGAAGCTGTAGCCGCCCAGCTCGGTCTCGGCGCCGCGTGCCAGGCGCACGTCCTTCTCGTCGCCGAAACTGACCACGCCGCTCACGCCCAGGGCCCAGATGCCCAGGCCAATGTGCGCCAGCGTCATGCCCCAGACCGCGCGCGGCACCGCCGCCACGCCCTCGCGCCAGTGCGGCCGGGCGCGGATGCGGCCGAGCACGTCCTGCGCTGCGGCGACCATGGCCCAGCAGCCGAACAAGGCGCCGCAGGCCGCGAACACCGCGGTCCGGCCATACAGGGCGAACGGCAGCAGGACCGCCAGCACCAGCGCAGTCACCGCCGGCACCTGCAGGCGGAGCATGGTTTCGCGCCAGTCGCCGCGTTTCCAGGGCACCGCCGCCGCCAGGCCCACCAGCAGGAATAGGGGGGCGATCACGATCAGGAACACCACGTTGAAATACGGCGGCCCGACCGAAATCTTGCCCAGGCCGAGCGCATCGAGCGCCAGCGGCGACAAGGTGCCGATCAATACGGCGGCGCAGGCGGCCACCAGGAATACGTTGTTGAACAGCAGCAAGCCCTCGCGCGAAAACAGCCCCAGTTCACCGGTGCTGACCAGCTTGGGCGCGCGCCAGGCGTACAGCGTGAGTGCGCCGCCCACTACCACACCCATGAAGCCGAGGATGAACAGGCCGCGGCCGGGATCGCTGGCGAAGGCGTGCACCGACACCAGCACGCCCGAGCGGACCAGGAAGGTGCCGAGCAGGGACAGCGAGAAAGCCAGGATGGCGAGCAGCACGGTCCAGCTTTTCAGCAGGCCGCGCTTTTCCGTCACCGCCAGCGAATGGATCAGGGCGGTGCCGGCCAGCCAGGGCATGAAGGAGGCGTTTTCCACCGGGTCCCAGAACCACCAGCCGCCCCAGCCCAGTTCCTTGTAGGCCCACCAGGAACCCAGGGTGATGCCCATGGTCAGGAACATCCAGGCGGTGGTGGTCCAGGGCCGGGTCCAGCGCGCCCAGGCGGCGTCGAGCCGGCCGGTGATGAGGGCGGCGATGGCGAAGGAGAACGCCACGGAGAAGCCGACGTAGCCCATGTACAGCATCGGCGGATGGATCGCCAGGCCCGGGTCCTGCAGGATCGGGTTGAGATCGTGGCCCTCGGCCGGCGCCGGCACCAGGCGGGTGAAGGGATTCGAGGTCAGCAGGATGAACAGGTAGAACCCGGTGCTGATCATGCCCAGCACCGACAGCACCAGCGCGCTCAGGTCCGGCGGCAGGCGGCGGTTGAAGACCGACACGGCCAGGGTCCAGCCGGACAGGATCAGCACCCACAGCAGCAGCGAACCCTCGTGCGCGCCCCACACGGCGGTGATGCGGTAGATCAGGGGCAGCAGGGTATGGTCGTTCTCGGCGACATAGGCCACCGAAAAATCCTTGGTGACGAAGGCATAGGTCAGGCAGGCGTACGCCGCCGCCACGCACAGGAACTGGCCCTGCGCGGCGGAGCCGGCAAAGGCCAGCAGGCGGGCATCGCGGCGGCGCCAGCCGAGCAGCGGCACTACCGCCTGCAGCAGGGCGACGCCGAGCGCGAGGATGACAGCGAAATGGCCGAGTTCGGGGATCATGACGGGAGGCGGGAGGC
>CAJCJI010000164.1 GCA_903970595.1 Verrucomicrobiota bacterium | reverse complement strand
AGACGCAAAGACGCAATACAAGAAACATCGAAAACGCTTTTCTTTGCGTCTTTGCGTCTTTGCGCGAGTCGCTTTTCGGCTGTCGGCTACGCGCCATCACAATCATGAGCCACCCCCTCATCCTGATCGACGCTTCCGGCTGGCTGTTCCGCGCCTATCACGCACTGCCGCCGCTGAGCACGGCGCGCGGCGAGCACACCGGCGCGGTGCTGGGCATGGCCAATATGCTGCGCCGCCTGATCAAGGACTACGCGCCGGAGGAGATCGCGGTGGTGTTCGACGCGCCTGGCAAGACCTTCCGCGACGACATTTATGCGGAGTACAAGGCCAACCGCGACGCGACCCCGGAGGATCTCTCCGCCCAGTTCCCGCTGATCGCCGAGCTGGTGCAGGCAATGGGTCTGCCGCTGCTGGCCATCGCCGGCGTCGAGGCCGACGACGTGATCGGCACCCTGGCCAGCCAGGCCGACGCCGCCGGCAAGGACGTGCTGATCGTGACCAGCGACAAGGACCTGGCGCAGCTGGTGAACCAGCGCATCAGCCTGCTCGATACCATGAAGAACCGCCGCATGGACCCGGCCGGCGTGGTGGAAAAATTCGGCGTGCCGCCGGAGCGCATCGTCGACTACCTGGCCCTGGTCGGCGACACCAGCGACAACATCCCCGGCGTGCCCCTGGTCGGCCCCAAGACCGCGGCGAAATGGCTGGTCGAGCACGGCTCGCTCGACGCCATCGTCGAACACGCCGGAGAGATCAAGGGCAAGGCCGGCGAAAACCTGCGCGCCTCGCTGGCGCAGATTCCGATGGCGCGCCGGCTTGCCACCATCCGCTGCGATGTGGAATTGCCGCTGCGCTTCGACGAGCTGCATCAGGCAGCACCCGACACCGACAAGCTTGCCGGGCTGTATCGACGCTTCGAATTCCGGCGCCTGCTGGAAGAGCTTGAAGCGCAGGCGCCGCCCGCCGGCGCCGAGGCGCCTGCCGTAGCGCCGACCATCGTGGAGGCCGCCGAGGGGCCGCTGGCCGAGGCCGCGACCGCATCCACGCCCGCTGCCGAAGCGGCGCCGGCGGAATCGAAGAAAACCCGCGACGAACTGGTGGTGGACGAAGCCGCCTTCGCCGCGATGCTGCAAAAGCTGGAAGCGGCCGAGCTGATCTGCCTCGACACCGAGACCGATGCGCTGTCCGCGATGCAGTCCGGCCTGGTCGGCCTGGCCTTTGCCGTGGAGCAGGGCCACGGCTGGTATGTGCCGGTGGCGCACAACTACCTCGGCGCGCCGCGGCAGCTGCCGATGGACGAGGTGCTGCGGCGCCTCAAGCCGGTGCTGGAGGACCCGCGCAAGCCCAAGCTCGGCCAGCACATCAAGTACGACCTCAACGTGCTGGCGCGCCACGGCGTCGAGGTGCAGGGCGTGGCCTACGACACCATGCTGGAAAGCTACGTGCTCGATGCCGCCGGCAACCGCCACGACATGGACACGCTGGCGGACAAGTACCTCAACCACGCCACCATCCATTTCTCCGACGTGGCCGGCAAGGGCAAGTCGCAGATCACCTTCAACCAGGTCTCGCTCGACATCGCCTCCGCCTACTCGGCCGAGGACGCCGACATCACCCTGCGCCTGCACCACGTGCTGTATCCGCGCCTGTGCGAAGTGCCGGCCTTGAAGAAGGTGTTCGAGACCATCGAGATGCCGCTGCTGCCGGTGCTGGCCGGCATCGAACGCAATGGCGTCAAGATCGACGCGCCGCTGCTGGCACGCATCAGCACCGAGCTGGCCGGCCGCATGGACGAACTGCTGAAGCAGGCCTGGCAGATGGCCGAGGGCGAATTCAACCTGGGCTCGCCCAAGCAGCTGCAGGCCATCCTCTACGACAAGCTCAAGCTGCCGGTGCTGGGCAAAACGCCCAAGGGCGAACCGTCCACCGCCGAGGACGTGCTGGAGGAACTGGCGGCGCAGCATGCGCTGCCGCGCCTGATCCTGGACTGGCGCGCGATGCAGAAGTTGCGTAGCACCTACACCGACAACCTGCCGCGCGAGGTCAACCCGCAGACCGGCCGCATCCACACCTCCTACCACCAGGCGGTGGCGGCCACCGGCCGGCTGTCCTCGCAGGACCCCAACCTGCAGAACATCCCGGTGCGCACCGCCGAGGGCCGCCGCATCCGCCAGGCCTTCATCGCCGAACCCGGCAACGCCCTGCTGTCGATCGACTACTCGCAGATCGAGCTGCGCCTGATGGCGCATTTTTCCGGCGACGCGCGCCTGCAGGAGGCCTTCGCCAAGGGGCTGGACATCCACCAGGCCACCGCCGCGGAGGTGTTCGGCCTGCCGCTGGAGCAGGTGAGCGGCGAGCAGCGCCGCGCCGCCAAGGCCACCAACTTTGGTTTGATCTACGGCATCTCCGCGTTCGGCCTGGCGCGGCAGCTGGCCGTGGGCCGCGGCGAGGCGCAGGACTACATCGACCGCTTCTTCGCGCGTTATCCCGGCGTGAAACAGTTCATGGACGGTACGCGCGAGCAGGCCAGGACTCAGGGCTATGTCGAAACCCTGTACGGGCGCCGGCTGTACCTGCCCAACATCCTGTCGCGCAATGCCGCGCAGCGGCAGTACGCCGAGCGCACCGCCATTAATGCGCCGCTGCAGGGCACCGCGGCCGACCTGATCAAGCTGGCGATGATCGACCTCGCCGCCTGGATCGCGGCGCAGGCGCCGGAACTGCGCATGATCATGCAGGTGCACGACGAACTGGTGTTCGAGGGACCGCAGGCACAGCTGCGCAGCCTGGCGCCCCGGCTCGCTGATCGCATGTGCCGCATCGCCAGCCTGGCGGTGCCGCTGGTGGCGGACTGGGGCGTGGGCGCCAATTGGGACGAGGCGCATACCGCGCAAGGCCACGCCAGCAGCGCACAGCAGCCGGCCTGAGGACCTCGGCGCCGGCGGACGCCCGCCGGGAGGCAACATCTTAAAAAGCCTTCAAAAAAGAATCGGTTGATTTTCAGGCGCTTGCGGATTTTTTACCCGGATTTTCCGGGCCGCCGCAAAAAATGTTGCGTTGCGGGTGAACTAAGCCCCTTCTGCCGCATCTAATCCTGTGAACGGTGACTCCCTTTCCCGTTCACCGTCCTCACTCCCTGGACGGTTGATCCGGTTCCCCCAAGCCGGAGCTCGTTGCCCGGCGGATTCCCCCGATCCGCTGGGCAATTTTTTTGGGCAATCCGGGTCCAACTCCAGGTTGACCAACTGCCGTCCCGATTGGTTCAGTTACTGACGTACGGTATTTTTTCAAGCTTTCCAAGGATTTGTCGGAATTTGCAAGCCGGACGCGCAAAAAGCTTGAACTTTCGGGCCCCGCCCGCATCTAAATCTGCGAACGGTGACTCCCTTTCCCGTTCTCCGTCTTCACTCCCTAGACGGACGCTTCCGGTTCCCCCAAGCCGGAACTCCTTGCCCGGTGGATTCCCCCGATCCGCCGGGCATCTTTTTTTGCGCGATCGTTTGTTCGGGGGTCCCTGTCAGGCTTTTTAAACAGCGCGATTCAGCCAGCCTTCCAGCACCGCCCGCACCGTTTCCGCTCCGCTCTGCGCGTGGGCCGAAAACAGCTGCATGGTCATCTCCGGGTCGATCGCGCGCAGTTCCGCCTGCGCCTTGAGCAGCGTGCTTTTGGCCGCGCCGTGGCCGAGCTTGTCGGCCTTGGTCAGCAGCACGTGGGCGGCCAGGCCGCGCGCCTCGCACCAGCCCAGCATCTGCAGGTCCAGGTCGGTCATCGGATGGCGGATGTCCATCACCACCACCAGCCCGCGCAGGTTCGCGCGCTGCTCGACGAAGCCCCCGACCAGCGCGCCCCAGTTGCGGCGCACCTCCAGCGGCACCTGGGCAAAGCCATAGCCTGGCAGGTCCACCAGCCGCCCCTGCAGGGCCGCGGGATCGGGGCCGCCCAGCGGCACCTCGAACAGGTTGATCAGCTGGGTGCGGCCCGGGGTCTTGCTGACCCGGGCCAGCTGCTTGCGCTGGCAGATCAGGTTCAGGGCGCTGGACTTGCCGGCGTTGGAGCGGCCGACGAACGCGGCCTCCGGCACCTGGTCCTGCGGCAGCTGCGGCAGTTTGGCGGCCGAAAGCAGAAAGCGGGACTGCGCGAACGGGTTCGGCGGCGTGCCGCGGGCGCTGGCGGCGGGTTCGGGGCCTGGTTGGGGAGGGAGGCTAGCAGTCACAAGTACGCGGCCATGGTGTAATATTCTCGGCCGAATGTAGCCGCCCAACAATCTATCAAGCGCGCATCTTACTCGCTTGCGCGCGTCCTTATAGCCGAGCTGCCCTTGGAGTTTTGAATGAAGCGCGTTTTGATCGCCCTCGCTTTGTGTGCGCCCCTGTTTGCCGCGACGGCCGACGAAGCGGCTCCGGCCGCCGCCAAGGATGCCTTCACCATGGGCGATGCGGGCGCGGGCGCCGCCAAGGCCGCCACCTGTTTCGCCTGCCACGGCCCCGGCGGCAACGGCGCCATCAACCCGGCCTGGCCCAAGCTGGCCGGGCAGCACTCTTCTTATATCGTCGAGCAGCTGGTCGAGTTCAAGAGCGCGCAGCGCAAGGTCGCGGTGATGATGGGCCAGGCCGCGACCCTGTCCGATGACGACATGCACAACGTCGCCGCCTATTTCGCCGCACAGAAGCCGGTGCCGGGCGTGGCCAGCAAGGATGCCGTGGCCGTCGCCGAAAAGCTCTACCGCGCCGGCGACGCCGCGCGCGGCCTGCCCGCCTGCTCCGCCTGCCACGGCCCCACCGGCGCCGGCAATGCCGCCGCCGATTTTCCGCGCCTCGGCGGCCAGAACGCCGCCTACGCCGCGGCCGAGCTGAACGACTACAAAACCGGGGAACGCGGCAGCCAGGGCAAGGGTCAGATCATGGCGGCGATCGCGGCCAAGCTCAGCGACCCAGAAGTCCAGGCCCTTTCGTCCTACCTTTCCGGCCTGCAATAAGGGCCTGTTTCAGGGTCTGGAACCGCGGTTCCGGAGCTTCACAACATTAGGAACTCACGATGCGCCTGCTGAAATCGGGGCTGTTGTTCGGACTGTTCATCTTCTTCCCCAGCGCCTGCTCCGCCGATTCCAGTCCGGCCTATGAGCTGGGCAAGCAGTACAAGCCGGTCTCCGAGGTGCAGACGCCGCCGAATCCCAAGCGCATCAGCGTCGAGGAATTCTTCTGGTACGGCTGCCCGCACTGCTACCACCTGGAACCCGAGATCAACAAGTGGCTGGAGCACAAGCCGGCCGACGTGGATTTCGTGCGCATACCCAACACGCTCGGCCGCGACATCGGCACCCTCCACCAGCGGGCCTTCTACATCGCGCAGGTGCTGGGCATCCTCGACAAGACCCATGAGCCGCTGTTCGACGCCATTCACGCGCAGGGTTTCCCGATGAGCTCTCTGGAATCGATCCGCGACCTCTACGTCGAAAAGGCCGGCATCAAGCCGCAGGACTTCGACGGCATCGCCAACAGCTTCGTGGTCGACAGCGATATGCGCCAGGCCGACTCTCTTGCGCTGTCCTACGGCATCACCGGCACGCCCACCATCGTGGTCGGCGGCAAGTACCTGGTGGACGCGCAGGAAAACATGTTCAAGGTAGTGGACTTCACCATCGAAAAGGTCCGCAAGGAACGCAAGTAGGTCATTCAGCCCGGTCAGCCCCGTCGTGCCGAACGCAGTCCGCGGCGTTTCTGCGGGCATCCTGGCCAGCGGCCTGTGCGCGGTGCTGATCCTCGGCGCCGTGCCGGGCAGCGCCGGCGCCGCCGCGGCGCCGCAGCAGGTGGTTGACGGCTTCTGCCGGCAACTCGCCTC
>CAJCJI010000163.1 GCA_903970595.1 Verrucomicrobiota bacterium | reverse complement strand
ACATCGTGATCTGGCAGGGTTTGACTTCGAGTCATCCAAGGTGGACCGGCGCCTGATCGAACAATTGGCGACGCTGGCGTTCGCCGATACGGCACAAAATGCTGTGTTCATCGGCGGACCGGGCACCGGAAAGACGCATCTTGCCACGGCCATTGGTGTGTCCGGCATCGCTTCACGGGGGCTCCGGGTACGATTCTATTCGACGGTCGATCTGGTCAATGTACTGGAGAAGGAGAAGCGCGACGGTCATGCCGGACGAACCGCTGCGCAACTGATGCGTATGGACTTGGTGATATTGGATGAGCTGGGATATCTTCCATTCAGCCAAGCGGGCGGGGCCTTATTGTTTCACCTCCTCTCCAAGCTGTACGAACATACCAGCGTGGCGATCACGACCAACCTGAGCTTCTCCGAGTGGTCCAGCGTGTTCGTCGATGCGAAGATGACGACGGCACTGTTGGATCGGCTTACCCACCACTGCCACATCGTGGAAACCGGCAACGAGTCCTACCGCTTTCGCCACAGCAGCCAGACGGCCAAGGCGCGCATCAAGAACCGCGAGCAGGCCAAGGTCCAGGCCAAGGAGGGAACCGCCGAAGAGATCTAACCAGGGCTACAATCCAAACACGCCGGGGGCTGTCGCCCCCGGCTTCCATCCCTGGTCAATTTTCAATGAGCAGAGATGGTCAATTTTCGGTGAGCGCCAACAGGCCCGCCCTACTGTCGGCTTTCGCGATCCAGCTCCTCAGCAAATTGGCATTCAGCTCATTGGCCAGGGCCACCGCGGCCACCGACACCCCGGGTGCGCGGCACGCCTCCACCATCTTCGCCTTGAATTCGTCGCTATGCCGGCGCCACCGCCGTCGCCCGCTCAGGGCTTCCTGCTTTGTGTCCATGTGTCCATTCCCGCTGACAGATGGACACATCTTTTTGCTTCACGCACTCCTGAGGCAAGATGACTTTGCTGGCCGCTTACGCTTCGCGGAGGTTGAGCGCGCCGCTATGTATGGGGGACCTGGAGGTGTCGGGACGAGGGGCGGGCCTTATCTTTTCCTGGCTTTTTCCGGGGTCGATCTCAAGACTTCTTGAGATCGCAGGACGGGGTTTTGGGAAGGGCATTGCATAGGCCCCCAAAATTCTTCGTTCTGAGTCTTGTGTAGGCAACAAGACCGTGTACCCATTGGGTGCGCTTCATTCCGGGGTAAACTATTGTCTATCTGCGCTGTTCCTGCTGATTGCGGATTCCATGGATCACAACACCGAGAAGTGCGTCAGGACCGAAGAAAGCAGGAATTTTGCTTTTTTTAGAAAATAGCCTACACAACTTCTATACAGGCAAAAATTGTGAGAAATATATTATATTATTCAAATACTTGATGCTGTATAGCTCTCCCAAAGGGAGAGGCCGCCGCGTCAGCGGCGGGTGAGGGCGCGCCCTGGAGTCAGGCGCCAAGGGCCACGCAGCAATCCCAACCAGCCTTACCCCGGATCGCCCAGCACCCTGGCCACCAGCTCCGTATCCGAATACTCGGTCAGCTCCTTGAGCCGCCCGTCCTCCATGCGGCAGATGTAGCAATAGGTGTTGTTGTAGGACTGCCCGGATTTGGCGGTGACCCGGCCGCGGCATTCCACCACCACATGCTCGCCTTCGGCGATGAAGCGGGTCGCCGTGTTCGTATACTGCGTCGCGAACTTCGCAAACAGGAGCCTCATCAGCTCCTTGCGTACCGCCTCCTTGCCGCGGAGTTGATCGCGTCGAGTGTGCGATGAAGATGGATTGTGTCACTCATGCCAGTGCTCCCGACCGGTGTCGCATGCATAAGACCGCGCCACACGGTGCTGCCAATAGACAAACAGCGGCGCCCCCACCACTTCCAGCGCAGTGAAGCCGATGAACGGCGCCGGTGGAAATCCCAGCAAGATTATGGAGAGCAGCCGGCCGATGCCGCCCAGGAAGATCGCGCCCCAGATGACCCGAAACAGCAGGCCCTGCCGTTCGATCGCCGGCACCAGCCAGAATATGGCCAAGCCCAGGCCAAGCCACACGCCGCCGAAGAAGCGCAGATTGCTGTCCAGCAGGGCGGAGGCCGGCAGCCGCGCCGAGGCGTAGATTGGATCGTGGATGCCAAGCAAGGTGATAACGCCGGTGATCACCGGCACCAGGCCGAGTACCGCCGTCGTCACCTGCAATGGGCGCTTGTTCACAGCCGGTTGAAACGCCTGGCCGACTCCACCGCCGCCCGCGCCCGCTCGACTTCGCGGTCCTTCGGCGGCGCCAGCGTAACCAGGGAATGGATCAGCGTGGTGGCGGCGGCATGCACCTGCTCCACCGCCTGGTTGAATGCCGCCTCGTTGATCTTCGATGGCGCGTTGAAGCCGCTCAGCTTGCGCACGAACTGCAGCGCCGATGCGCGGATCTCCTCATCCGTGGCCGGCGGCTCGAAGTTGAACAGCGTCTTGATGTTTCTGCACATGGCTGCCTCTGGGTTCACCCCTATAACGGCGCAGTCAAAGACTCAACACCAGCCGCAGACCGTCATCCACCCGGTTCATGATCGGGCCGGGCAGGCTGCGGATACGCTGCCTCAGGTATGAGCGGTCCACCGTCAGGACTTGCGATACGTTGACCACTGACGGCTTGCTCAAACCCGAATCGGATTTGCCGATGCGTACATTGCCCGGAGCCTCCGCCAATGCCAGGTTGGAGGTGACAGCGGCGATGACCACGGTGGCGATGCGGCTGTCGTTGAACGGGTTGGACTGTATCACCACGACCGGGCGCTTCATTCCCGGCCCGGAACCGGCGGGAGCGGGCAGCGACGCCCACCAGATTTCACCACGCTTCATGGCTCAACGACTTAAGCTGGGCTTGTTCCAGGGCGGCGTCAAGCTGGGAGCTTTCGGCCTCATAGACGTCATTGAGCTTTTGCGTCACCGCGCTTGCCCCACGGATTCCAAGGTAAGCGGCCAGCGCTTCCGCATACAACTGGCTGCGCGACACCTTGAGCTGACGAGCCAGATGCTCAGCCTGGGCGAATACCGGATCCGGAACAGAGATGGCGACTTTCATGATTCAACGGTATCACCAAAGTATGACCCGGACAACCGGGCAAGCGATGGCCAATCGCGGGGCCCTGACCGCAAGCTGTGCCTCGAGTCGGCAAGCAGGATTGTAGGGCGCGCACCGCGCACCATTCGACGCCAGGTCCGCCGTTACCCCCTGCTGCGCAAGCCCTCGGCGCGTGCCTTGATCCCCGCCGTCATACCCGCGAAGCCGCGCTCCAGCCGGCTGCCGAGCAGGGCGCGCACCAGCGGCTGCAGCCAGCCGGCAAGTTCGAAGTGGGACTGGTAGCGGCTGCGGGTGGGGGACAGCGGCGTCACCTGGTGGAAGCGGCGGCTGTGCAGGGCGCCGAGCGGCGCGGGTTTCATGCTGTAGCTGAATTCCCGGCCAGGCGTATGGCTGACGACCCACTCGCGCTGGCGGCGCGGCGCCCCCTCGGACAGGCGCACCATCAGGTCGATCGGCTCGCCCGGCTTGAGCGTGCTCTGGCAGGCGCTGAGGAAGTGGTTCCACTCGCCGTAGCGCGGGAAGTCGGTGATGACCTGCCACACCAGTTCGGCGGGCGCCTCGATCTCCAGCGTTGCATCGATGACAAAGGCCATGGGAAGTTCCGGTTCTATGCGCGGTCTATGCGCGGGGAGGGTCTGCGCCTTGGCACTCATGCTAGCCGGGCGGCGGCGGCGCAGCCTACGCCAATCGGGCGAGATCGCAGGCGCCGGCGTGCTGCGATCCTTTAAATCGCTATCGCCGCTTGCGCCGTCGCCGCTCCCGGCACCGCCCGCCGCGCGGCCTCGTGCAGCACCTGGAACTGGCGCTGCAAGCGCAGCAGCTCCCGGCACATGATCGCCTCGGCGGGCGGGGCGTCGGGATTCTCGGCGATGTCGCCGGGCGGCCGCGGCCAGGAGGCCGGGGCGCGCTGCTGCTCCAGCGCCTGGGCCAGGTCGGACAGGCAGTCGTCGGCCCAGCG
>CAJCJI010000162.1 GCA_903970595.1 Verrucomicrobiota bacterium | reverse complement strand
GCTCGGCCTCCGCCTCGCCGATGGCGCTTTCGCGCACCCGCCGGCTCAGGCCGGAACCGCCGTGCTGGCTGGTGTTCCATTCGTCCATCGCCTCCAGTTCCGGCTCCGGCTGGTACACGGCAATCATCGGGCCTTCCGCCAGGGCGTTGAGGTGCTGGTCGGTGACCATGGTGGCGATCTCGATGATGCGGTGCCGCTCGGGCGCCAGGCCGGTCATTTCGAGGTCGATCCAGATCAGGTTGGTGGGGTTCGGATTCATAGTGGGATAGCGTAACAGGCAGGCAAGGCGGGCGTGCTAGGCTGGCGGTATCCGGGTACAGAAACCCAAAAAATCCGTGGAGGACTCATGCCGCGCGACGGCTCCGTGTTGAATACCATCGGCAACACGCCGCTGGTCGAGTTGAAAAACCTGGACAGCGGCCTGTGCCGGCTGTTCGTCAAGCTGGAAAACCAGAATCCTACGGGTTCGATCAAGGACCGCATCGGCCTGTCCATGATCGAGGCGGCGGAACGCGAGGGCCGGATCAAGCCCGGCGGCACCCTGATCGAGGCCACCGCCGGCAATACCGGCCTGGGCCTTGCCCTGGTGGCGGCGCAAAAAGGCTACCGCCTGATCCTGGTGATTCCCGACAAGATGGCGCAGGAAAAGGTCCTGCACCTGCGGGCCCTGGGCGCCGAAATCCACCTGACCCGCTCCGACGTGGGCAAGGGCCACCCGGACTACTACCAGGACATCGCCGAACGGCTCTCCAAGGAGATTCCGGACAGCTTCTACGTCAACCAGTTCGCCAATCCCGCCAATCCCCTGGCCCATGAAGCCACCACCGGCCCGGAAATCTGGGCGCAGAGCGGCCACGTGCTGGACGCGGTAGTGGCCGGCGTCGGCTCCGGCGGCACCCTCACCGGGCTGTCGCGCTACTTCGCCCGGGTTGCGCCGCACGTGGAAATGGTGCTGGCCGATCCCAAGGGCTCGATCCTGGTGGACGTGGTGCGCACCGGCAAGATCCAGAAAGAGGCCGGCAGCTGGCTGATCGAAGGCATCGGCGAGGACTTCATCCCGCCCAACTGCGACCTGGCCCGGGTCCGCCAGGCCTACGAGATCAGCGACGCCGAGAGCTTCTTCACCGCGCGCGAAGTGCTGCGCAAGGAAGGCATCCTCGGCGGCTCGTCCACCGGCACCCTGGTGGCCGCGGCGCTGCGCTATTGCCGCGAGCAGACCGCGCCCAAGCGGGTGGTCACCTTCGTCTGCGACAGCGGCAACAAGTACCTGACCAAGATGTACAACGATTACTGGATGTTCGAGCAGGGCCTGCTCGACCGACCGAAACAAGGCAACCTGCTCGACCTGATCGTGCGCCGCTACCAGGAAGGCGGCGCGGTGACGCTGGCGCCGACCGACAACCTGCTGCTGGCCTACCGCCGCATGAAGCTGTTCGACATCTCGCAGATCCCGGTGATGCAGGGGGAAGTCGCCATCGGCATCCTCGACGAGTCGGACCTGCTGCTGCACGTGCACAGCGATCCGGCGCGCTTCAAGGATGCGGTGAGCACCGCCATGGTCAACAACGTCGAGACCATCGCCCCGGACGCGCCGGTCGCCAGCCTGCTGCCGATCTTCCAGCGCGACCACGTGGCCGTGGTCGCCGACGGCGGCCGCTTCGTCGGGTTGATCACCAAGATCGACCTGCTGAACTACCTCAGGCAGCAGATCGGCTAGGAACCCGAGACCAGAACATGAGCAGCAAGACCACCACGCAGCATTTCGCCACGCGCGCCATCCATGCCGGCCAGTCGCCCGATCCCACCACCGGCGCGGTGATGCAGCCGATCTACGCCACCTCGACCTATGTGCAGAGCAGCCCCGGCGTGCACCAGGGCTACGAGTACTCGCGCACGCAGAACCCCACCCGCTTCGCCTACGAGCGCTGCGTCGCCGACCTCGAAGGCGGCAGGCAGGGCTACGCCTTCGCCTCGGGCCTGGCCGCCACCGCCACCCTGCTCGACAGCCTGCAACCGGGCGCGCACGTCATCGCCAGCGACGACATGTACGGCGGCACCTACCGCCTGTTTGCGCGCGTGCGCGAGCAGTCGGCCGGGCTCAAGTTCAGCTACGTCGACATGCGCGAGCCCAAGAACATCGAGGCCGCGATCCGCCCGGAGACGCGCCTGATCTGGGTGGAGACGCCGACCAACCCGATGCTCAAGCTGGTGGACCTGTCCGCCGTCGGCGCCATCGCGCAGCAGCACAAGCTGCTGGCCGCCGCCGACAACACCTTCGCCAGCCCCTACCTGCAGCGGCCGCTGGAACACGGCTTCGGCCTGGTGATGCACTCGGCCACCAAGTATCTCAACGGCCACTCCGACGTGGTCAACGGCGTGCTGGTGGTCGGCGACGACACCGAACTGGCCGAACGTCTGACCTTCCTGCAGAACGCCGTAGGCGCCGTGGCGGGTCCGTTCGACTCCTTCCTGGTGCTGCGCGGCCTGAAGACCCTGGCGGTGCGCATGCAGCGCCACTGCGAAAACGCCCTGGCCCTGGCGCACTGGCTGGAACGGCATCCCAAGGTCGCCAGGGTGCACTACCCTGGCCTGGCCTCGCATCCCCAGCACACCCTCGCCGGCAGGCAGATGGGCCGCGGCTACGGCGGCATGATCTCGATCGAAGTCAAGGGCGGCCTGGAGGATTCGCGCCGCTTCCTCGAACGCTGCCGGATCTTCGCCCTGGCCGAATCGCTCGGCGGCGTGGAAAGCCTGATCGAGCATCCGGCGATCATGACCCATGCCAGCATCCCGGCCGAGGCGCGCGCGCGGCTCGGCATCTCGGATTCGCTGTGCCGGCTGTCGGTGGGGATCGAAGACGTGGAAGATTTGAAGACCGACCTTGACCAGGCGCTTGGCGGCTGAGGCGACCGCAGCCTTGAGGCCGGCACCGCTACAATGGAGCCCTTCCCGCATTCCGGAGCACTTCCCATGACCGAACTCGCGCAAAAACGCTGCATCCCCTGCGAAGGCGGCAATCCGCTCGCCAAGAAGCAGGCCGAAGCCTTGCAAAAACAATTGAACCCGCGCTGGAAACCGATCGACGGCGGCAAGAAGCTCGAAGCCAGCTTCGAGTTCAAGAACTACTTCCGCACCCTGGCCTTCATCAACGCCGCCGCCTATATCGCCATCAACGAGGATCATCACCCGGACATGAGCTTCGGCTACAAGACCGCCACCATCACCTTCTGGACGCATGCGGTGGGCGGGCTGTCGGAGAACGACTTCATCTGCGCGGCGAAGATCGATGGCTTGGTGGTCTGAGCTGCAGGGCCATGAATGGCCTGGTGCCTGAGCGAATGACGCCTGCATGGCAGGACTGCTCAAGAACTGGCTGAACGACGCCTTTCGCTGGCGCAGCGGCCGGCAAGGCACGGGCTACGACAAGATGCTGCTGATGCAAGGCCGGCTGCCCCTGCCGTTCGATTTTTACCTGCTGCGCTTCCCTTGCGGGACCGAAATCGGACCCCACACCGATCGGGTGGAATCCGGCGACCACTATCGCCTGAATCTCATCCTCAAGCCGGCGCATCGCGGCGGCGAGTTTCGCTGCGCCGATCCGATTTTTGCCAACCGGCGGATCAAGCTGTTCCGGCCGGATCGGTCGGAACATTCCGTTACGCGCATCGAAGTAGGTACGCGCTATGTATTGAGTCTGGGGTGGGTCCTGCGCGGACAGAGCCGCGACAAACCCGCCGCCTGATCTTTGCTTAGGCTGTAGGTTAGGGTGAGCTCGCGAAGCCCAACCTATGTCACTACAACATCGCGCCGATATGGGCGCTTGCTTTACTGATCCAGAAGCTGCGCAAGTGCTTTTTCATCTGCGTCGTTCCGATGAAAACCCTGATTCTCGAATTCTGTTGATAGAGCCTTCAATTTCTCCAGGACAATAGTTGTCGCTTCGTCCCTACTGCAGGTGTTTTCCGCGATTGTTCGGTCTATTAACTTTTTTAGCTTCGTGACTGCAAGTGCAGCATCTTTGACGACATTGATCGCCAACTCCAATAACAATTGCCCTCTCCTTTTAATTTCGGCGTCAACCTCTTTAGCCTTATCGGAGTGCTTTGTGAAATCGGCATAGTTGCCAAGCTTAAACTGTGCGTTCGCAGCTTTGAGCAGCTTCAGATGCATCTGGTGAAGTTTATTGTTCGACCAACTTTCAACCGGACGGTTATTGTCCGTTGAGCCGAATACCAAAGCGAGGACCACAATCCCGATTAATATCAAGATGGCAAATGGAAGCACGTTGATTTTCCTTGCGGGTTTGAGGCCCGATCATAAGTCAAAGGTGAGCAAGGTTCCTCAAGCTTCCGACTTCGAGTTGCCGATGCGCTTCCGACGCGCGCAACCTGTATCACACGATTGAACTAATGACCGACAAAGAGAAAGCAATTGAAGCGGTAGCAAATGCGACTGGCAAGGCAATTGACTCCGTCCAGCATTTGGGGGGCTTTGTCGCAAAATACATTCATGGGCCTCTAGATCAGGCTATGGGGATTGTCATAGACAAATTGATGTATCAGCGATGGGAACGTCGGATCAGGCTCATGATCCGTGCTGACGCGTTTCTCGCAGAACGCGGTTTTGACGCTCCGACTCGCGCCGTCCCTATGAACTTATTTATTCCTCTCGTACAGAACGGATCGATGGAAGAGAACGATGATCTTCAAGACCGATGGGCGGCGCTACTCGCAAATGCGGCCGACGAATCTGCGAAGATTGAAGTGCGGAGAGCATTCGTCAGCATCCTTGAAGATCTCACGGCACTTGATGCATTTGTGCTAGAAAAACTCTATGAGAACAGCCTAGGGGCAGCGTCAGAGTCTGATTTTTATCAGGAACTTTGGACAACATTTCTGCCCGACCGGTTAGTCACAACTAAGCCCACTCTGGAGAACTTGAATCCGCCACGGGATATCATGCTTGCACTTGGGAATTTAGCGAGACTTGGCCTCGCAACCACGGCCATGAATTGGAGTGGAATTGCAATTTTCAGCTGCGTAAATCGTACGATCCTCGGACGCGAATTCATGGTTGCATGCAGGCGCCGCCGCATTGCTTAACCCCAGGGGTTAACAGCAGATCGCGCATTGAAACTATTGGATTTTTTGATCAGCGCTCGCGCGCTAGCGTGACTCCGTCGGCAATCGGCACTAGGTAGCAATCGACCCGCTTGTCGGCGCGTACATGCTCGTTTAAGCCCTTCACCGTCGCTTGGCGCCGTCCCCGTCGGATGAAACTGGGGTAGTTTGAAGGGGGCGGCGCAGAGGTCGGTTGCTTATTGGTGCATAGCAGCCCGTGCTCTAGTTTCTAGTCAGACGCGGATCGCTTCGGCGTCTGAATCGCGCCGCTGCGGATCGGCGATACTGCAGAATCAAGAGTATTGTCCTCAAGATCAGCCTGCCCGGGCACGGCAGGCACCATTAGCGCTCTTCACTAGCAGCGATGTTCATATATAATTACATCATTCTGTACATAAGCAGATGACCATGAAACAAGCCACGTTCACCGAAGTGCGCAACCACGCCAAACAGTATTTCGACATCGTCGAGTCGGGGGAATCCGTGCGGGTCCTGCGCAACGGCAAAGCCATCGCCGACATCGTTCCCGTCGTGGCCGACCTGCCGTCCTGGAAGCGGCGCAAGGCGCAGCCTTTGGTGCTCGATGGCGTTTCGCTGAGCCGGATGATTCTTGAAGAACGCGAAGATTGATGCGCGTTTTCTTCGACACCTCCGCCTTTGTCAAACGCTACGTCTACGAAGCCGGAACCGACACGGTGCTGGCTTGGTGCGACCGCGCCGAGGAAATCGGCCTTTCCGGTATTGCCCTGCCGGAGATCATTTCAGCATTTTGCCGCTTGCGCCGGGAAGCCCGGATCACCGATACGCAATACCGGCAGTTGAAGACCTTGTTGCTGGCCGACATCAAGGACGTCGCCCTCTGCGATTTGACCCCGGCGGTCATGGGACAGGCGGTAAGAAGTCTCGAAACCAACATCCTGCGCGGCATGGACGCCATCCACATCGGCAGCGCCGTAGCGCTGAAGGCCGATGTTTTTATATCCGCCGACCAGCGGCAGATCGCGGCCGCCGCCCGTGCCGGCTTGCGAGTCGAGGCGGTGTGAGTCGGGAACCGACGCCGGCCGCCTTGCGCTGCTTTTCATTCTTGAGCATCTCCTTCAGGTCGGCGTCCTCGACGGTGAAGAAAGGCACGTCGGTGCCGATGCCGACGTGATCCTCGCCGCAGACCTTAAGCGCGTCGCTCATGTGCTGCATGTAGTCCTCAAGCATCGGCTGGCGCGTGTCCTCGGTCAGGAACGGCAGCATGTCGATGCCCATCCCGCATCCGGTTTCGCACCTGCATCAGGCGCTTAGCGCTTGCGCGCCAGGGTGACCCCATCGGCGATCGGCACCAGGCAGAAATCCACCCGCTGGTCGGCGCGCACATGGTCGTTGAAGGCACGGATCGCCTGGGTGTCGGGGTCGCGCTGCCGCGGATCGGCGACGCTGCCGGACCAAAGCGTGTTGTCTACCGCGATCAGGCCGCCCGGCCGCAGCAGGCGCAGACAGCGCTCGTAGTAGTCGAGATAGCCGGTCTTGTCGGCGTCGATGAAGGCGAAGTCGTAATGGCCCTCGCCCTTGGCCAGTTCCGCATCGAGCGTCTGCACCGCCGGCGCCAGTTCCAGGCGGACGCGGTCGGCGACGCCGGCTTCGGCCCAGTAGCGGCGGGCGATGGCGGTGGTTTGGGGATTGATGTCGCAGGCCAGCAGGAATCCGTCCGCGGGCAGCGCCAGCGCGGTGACCAGGCTGCTGTAGCCGGTGAACACGCCCACTTCGACACAGCGCCGCGCGCCGATCAGCCGGATCAGCAGATCCAGGAACTGGCCTTCCTCCGCCGCGATCTGCATTCCAGCCGACGGCAGCTTCGCGGTTTCTTCACGCAGGCGGGTCAGCAGCGGGAACTCGCGCACCGCGACTCTGGCGTAGTAGGCGCCGAGTTGCTCGGGGAAGAGGAATGACTCGGACATGATGTGATCTCCGTCGCGATTGCAGGGCGGCATCCATGCTTCTATTTCCGACCGCGGCACTTCAAGCCTAAACCAGCGTGCGGCCCGTAAACGCATGCGACAAGGTGCCGCTGTCGACATATTCCAACTCGCCGCCCATCGGCACGCCGTGGGCGATGCGTGTCACCTTGACGCCGTTGGCGCGCGCCATCTCGGCCAGGTAATAGGCGGTGGCCTCGCCTTCCACGCTGGGATTGGTGGCGATGATCATTTCCTGCGCCTGCCCGGCCGCCAGCTGGCGGCCCAGCAGGTCCAGGCCGAGCTGCTCCGGACCCACGCCATCCAGCGGCGACAGGCGCCCCATCAGCACGAAGTAGCGGCCGCGATAGGCGGTGCCGTTTTCGATCGCCACCAGGTCGGCCGGACTCTCCACCACGCAGATCTGGCCGCTGCCGGTGCGCGACTCGCTGCAGTAGGCGCACTTGCCGTCCTCGAAAAACATGCGGCAACTCGGGCAGCGCGCGATGCCCTGCAGGGCTTCCGCCAGGGCATTGCGCAGGTAGTCGGCGCCGTTGCGGTCGCGGTCCAGCAGGTGGAAGGCCATGCGCTGCGCCGACTTGGGCCCAACCCCGGGCAGGCGGCGCAGGGCTTCGATCAAGCGGGACAGGCGCGGGGAATATGCAGCCATGTGTTCCGGCCGGACATTCGGCCCGGGCTTAGCTGCCCAGCAGACCGGGCGGCAGGTTCAGCCCGCCGGCGACCTTGGCCATCTTGTCCGCGGCATTGCGCTCCAGCTTTTGCGAGGCGTCGTTGATGGCGGCGGCGATCAGGTCTTCGAGGAAGTCCTTCGATTCCTGCAGGGCGTCCGCCGCGATCTCCACGCGCTTTGCCTCGTGCTTGCCGTTGAGCGTGATCTTGACCATGCCGCCGCCGGATTCGCCGGTGATTTCGGTGCGGGCCAGCTCGTCCTGCATGCGCTTCATCGCTTCCTGCGCCTGCTGGGCCTGCCGCATGATTTGTCCGAGAGGGCCTTTCATTTCGTGTTCTCCAGATTGATTACTGATTGCCGTCGACCGGCTGCACCGAGCCCGGCCGGACAGTGGCGCCGAAGGCTTCCTTGAAGGCGCGCACCTGCGGGTCGGCCTCGATGGCGGCCTCCGCCGCGCGCTGCCGCTCGATCACCCGCTTTTCCTCCGCTGCGGCCGGACTGAGTTGGTCAGGGCCGCCGCCGACCTCGATGGACACGGTCAGTTCGGTGCCGGCCTGCGCGCTCAGTCCACGCTGGATGGCGGCGCGGCGCTCGTCCGAGAGCAGGTGCCTGGCCCGCGCTTCCAGCGCCAGCCGCACCGTGCCCTCGGCCTGCCCCAGCCAGGCGCAGTGACGCGCGAGCTGGCGCGTCATGCCATCCAGGCCCAGGGTTTCGATGCGCTGGGTCCAGTCGGGAGGCGTTGCGGGAGGCGGGAGGCGGGAGGCGGGAGGCGCAACCGCGGGCGCGTGGCTCACCTCGTCGCTCATGGCTGCCGCAGCAGCCGCTTGCGCAGACGCGATTACCGTGGCGGTTGCTTTAACGCCTCCCGCCTCCCGCCTCCCGCCTCCCGGTGCCGCAGGCGCCGCGCCGTCAGGACGGAATGCAAGTATGCGCAGCAAGGTCATTTCAAAGCCAAGGCGCGGGTCCGGCGCCCAGGGCAGGTCGCGGCGGCCGAGCACCGCGATCTGGTACCAGACCTGCACGTCCTCCGGCGCGACGGCCTTGGCCAGGGGTTCCAGCGCGGGATCGTCGTCCTCGTCGGCGGCCTTGGGCAGCAGCTGCAGCACGGCGATGCGCTGCAGCGCTGCGGCCAGGTCGTTGAGCAAGGCGGCGTGGTCCGGCGCGGCCTGGTCAAGTGTGCGGATGCCGTCGAGCAAGGCCTGGCCGTCGCCTCGGGCCAGCGCGTCGAGGATTTCAAACAGGGTGCGCCGGCCGCCCGTGCCCAGCATCTCCTCGACCCCGGCGCGCTCCAGGGCCTGGCCGCCGGCGAAGGCGATGGCCTGGTCCAGCAGCGACAGGCCGTCGCGCATCGAGCCATCGGCGGCCCGCGCCAACTCGCCCACGGCGCCCAGTTCGAATTGAATCGCTTCCTGCTGCAGGATCTCGGCCAGCGTGTCGCGGATCAGGTTTTGCGGCAGGCGCTTGAGGTTGAACTGCAGGCAGCGCGACAGCACCGTGACCGGCAGCTTCTGCGGATCGGTGGTGGCGAGAATGAACTTCACATGCTGCGGCGGCTCTTCCAGCGTCTTCAGCAGGGCGTTGAAGGCGCTCTTCGACAGCATGTGCACTTCGTCGATCAGGTAGACCTTGTAGCGCCCGCGCGCCGGGGAATACTGGGCGTTGTCGATCAGCTGGCGCACATCGTCCACGCCGGTGTTGCTGGCGGCATCGATTTCCAGCAGATCGACGAAGCGGCCGTCGTTGATCTCCTTGCAGGCGGAGCAAACGCCGCAGGGCTGCGCCGTCACCCCGGTTTCGCAGTTGAGTCCCTTGGCGATGATGCGGGCCAGGGTGGTCTTGCCCACGCCGCGAGTGCCGGTGAGCAGGATCGCCGGGTGCAGGCGGTCGCCCTCCAGCGCATGCTGCAGCGCTTTCACCACGTGGTTCTGGCCGCGCACGTCCTCGAAACGGCGCGGGCGCCATTTGCGCGCGAGCGCGAGATAGCTCATTTGGAAATGCAGGAAGAAATCACTGCGGCATTGTCGCGGATGAGCCGCGCAGGCGCCAGTCGCAGCCGTATCCTGCGTGCAAGCCCATGAATTTTCGCGTGAATGTGCGCGGACCCGGCCGTCAGGAGTAAAATTCGCGGCTGCCATCCCAGGAGCCCGCCGTGACCGAACCGCAAACCGCCAGACCGAGCCCGGGCCACGCCCTGGTCACCGGCGGCGCGGGCTTCATCGGCAGCCACCTGATCGACGGCCTGCTGGCCGACGGCTGGGCGGTCACCAACGTCGACAATTTCGATCCGTACTACGCCGAGTCGACCAAGCGCCTCAACATCGCGGCGCACCTGGATCACCCCAATTACCGCCTGCTGCAGGTGGATCTGCGCGATGCCGCAGCGCTGCATGGGGCACTGGATCAGCCCCACGCCGCCGCCCATGCCGGCGCTTACAGCGTGATCGTGCACCTCGCCGCCAAGGCGGGCGTGCGCAATTCCCTGCTCGATCCGCTCGGCTACCAGATGAGCAACGTCATCGGCACGCAGAACCTGCTCACCTACGCCCACAATCACAAAATCCGGCAATTCATCTTCGCCTCGTCCAGCAGCGTCTACGGCGACTGCCCGCGCCTGCCCTGGAGCGAGACCGACCTGGACCTGCTGCCGATCAATCCCTATGCCAGCACCAAGCTGGCCGGCGAGCAGCTCGGCTATGTCTACAGCCGCACCTTCGGCCTGCGCTTCATCGGCCTGCGCTTCTTCACCGTCTACGGCGAGCGGCAGCGCCCGGACCTGGCGATCCACAAGTTCTCGCGCCTGATGCTGGCCGGCAAGCCCATCCCGGTCTACGGCGACGGCTCCTCCGAGCGCGACTTCACCTACTGGGACGAGATCGTCAGCGGCATCCGCGCGGCGATGGCCTACAGCGCCAGCGACTACGAAATCTTCAATCTCGGCAACAACCGCACCATCGGCCTGCTCGACACCATCCGCAAGCTGGAAGAGGTGCTCGACGTGAAGGCGCGGATCGACTGGCAGGACTGGCAGCCCGGCGAGATGCGCCGCACCTGGGCCAATATCGACAAGACCCAGCGCCTGCTCGGCTACCAGGTGAAGACCGACTTCGACACCGGCCTGCGGCGCTTCGCCGTCTGGCTGCAGGAACGCTTGCGGCTGGAAAGCAGGAAGACGGCGTGAAGCGCCTGCGCGCCGGCGTAGCGGCGCTGCTGTTCAACGCCGCCCTGCTGGCGCTGTTCGCCTGGTTCGTCGAGCGGCATGGCGGCCCGCGCCTGCTGCTGGCGCCCTGGCGCGAAGTCGAGTTGCCGATCCTGGCCCTGGCGGTATGCGGCATGCTGCTCAGCTACGGCGTGCGCGCGCTGCGCATCTATCTGGCGGAGCGCGATATCCCGCGCGGCCGCTACCTCGCCTGCCTGCGCCTGATCCTGATCAACAACGCCGTCAACCTGGTGCTGCCGGCGCGTTCTGGGGAAGCGAGTTTCCCGATCCTGATGAGCCGCTGGTTCGGCATCGACCCCGCCCGCGCCACCGGCACCCTGATCTGGCTGCGCCTGCTCGACCTGCATGTGCTGGCCACCATCGGCGCCGGCTGCGCCGCTGCGGGCTGGCTCGGCGCGCAGCAGGGACTGAGCCGGCTGGCCTGGGCCGCCGCCGCGCTCGCGGCCCTGTCCCCGCTGCTGCTGTTCGGGCTGCGCCGTCCGCTGGCGG
>CAJCJI010000161.1 GCA_903970595.1 Verrucomicrobiota bacterium | reverse complement strand
GTGGAGCAGATCGTGCGCGACTCCAAGATCCTGTGCCTGTACGAGGGCACCAACGGCATCCAGGCGATGGACCTGGTGCGGCGCAAGCTGATGCTGCACAACGGCCGCCTGGCGCAGCGCTTTTTCGCCAAAGTGCGGGCCGAGGGCACGGCCGACGCGCCGGTGGGCTTCATCGCCAAGCCGCTGCGCGAGGCGGTGGAGGAACTGGAAGCCACCACGCAGTGGCTGCAGGAATCGTTCAAGACCCGGCCGGACGACGCCGGCTTCGGCGCCGTGGATTTCCTGCGGGCCTTCGCCCTGACCTACCTGGGTTTCAACTGGCTGCGCATGGTCAAGGCCGCCTCGGCCGGCAACGACGAGGGCTTCAAGCAGTCCAAGCTCGCCACGGCGCAGTTTTTCGCCGCCCGCATGCTGCCGCAGGTGCACAGCCTGTGCGGCAACGTGCGCAGTTCGGCCGGCGAGTTGATGCAGCTGGACGCCGCGGCGATCTGAGCCATTGGGCGAGCGGTGAGGCGGGCTGCGGCTGAGCATCGTAGCTGGCGCAGCCCCGGGTAGCGCTGTGACCAAAGGGAATCCCTGTGGGACGCGCTTCCCGGGCCAGGTTCGGGTGACATCGCGGTCTATGCCTGATTCATGGCCGTGTTTGGCGTGCTAGCATCGCCGGGCCGCTCTCCACCCTGAGGATATCGAGATGTCTTCCGTCTACGATTTCACCGCCAACACCATCGACGGCCAGAGCATCAAGCTCGACGCCTACCAGGGCAAGACCCTGCTGATCGTCAACGTCGCCAGCAAGTGCGGCTTCACGCCGCAGTACAAGGGCCTGGAGGCCCTGTACGAGAAGTACAAGGACAGGGGCCTGGTGATCCTGGGCTTCCCCTGCGACCAGTTCGGCCACCAGGAGCCGGGCAACGAGCAGGAGATCAAGGAGTTCTGCTCGCTGACCTATGACGTCAAGTTCCCGATGTTCGCCAAGGTCAAAGTCAACGGCGACGATGCCCACCCGCTCTACAAATATCTGAAGAACGAGGAGAAGGGCATCCTCGGCACGACCGCCATCAAGTGGAATTTCACCAAGTTCCTGGTCGACAAGGGCGGCAAGGTGCGCAAGCGCTATGGCTCGATGGACACGCCGGAGAGCATCGACAAGGACATCGCGCTGCTGCTGGCGTAGCGCAGGCGGCGGGCACGGCCCGCCCTACAAGGCTTCGTCGGGAATTGACGGGCCCGCGCTGCGCGCGCCGCTGCCTTCCGGCCCGGCGAGGAATTCCGCTGAAAACGCCTCGTAGCGGCCGGCCTCGATCGCGGCGCGGATGCGCGCCATCAGCGCCAGGTAGTAGTGCAGGTTGTGGAGGGTGTTGAGCCGCGCGCCGAGGATTTCCTCGCAGCGGTCGAGGTGGTGCAGGTAGGCGCGCGAATAGTTGGCACAGGTGTAACAGGAACAGGCCGGATCGAGCGGGCCCGGATCGTCGCGATGCCGCGCGTTGCGGATGCGGATCACGCCCTCGGAGGTGAACAGGTGGCCGTTGCGCGCGTTGCGCGTGGGCATGACGCAGTCGAACAGGTCGATGCCGCGCCCCGCTGCCTGCACCAGGTCGCGCGGGGTGCCGACGCCCATCACGTAGCGCGGCCGGTCAGCCGGCAGCGCGGCGGCGATGCTGTCCAGCACCCGCAGGCGCTCGACTTCGCTCTCGCCCACGGACAGGCCGCCGAGCGCGTAGCCGTCGAAGCCGATGTCGATGAGGCGGTCGAGGGACTCGCGGCGCAGGTCCGCGTACATGCCACCCTGGACGATGCCGAACAGCGCCCCCGCCCCGCCCGCATGCGCCGCCTTGCAGCGCGCGCCCCAGCGCGCCGACAGGCGCAGCGACTCGCCGGCCTGCTCCGGCGTGGCCGGGTACGGCGTGCACTCGTCGAACTGCATGATGATGTCGCTGCCCAGGGCCAGCTGCACTTCGATGGAGCGCTCGGGGCTGAGGAAGATGCGGTCGCCGTTGATCGGCGAGGCGAACTCCACGCCCTGCTCGGACAGCTTGCGCAGCTCCGCCAGGCTCCACACCTGGAAGCCGCCGGAATCGGTGAGGATGGGGCCGCCCCAGTGCATGAAGCGGTGCAGGCCGCCCAGCTGGCGCACGATCTGCTCGCCCGGCCGCAGCATCAGGTGGAAGGTGTTGCCCAGGACGATCTGCGCCCCGGCGGCGCGCAGCTCTTCCGGCGTCATCGCCTTGACCGTGCCGTAGGTGCCGACCGGCATGAACTGCGGCGTGTCGATCACACCGCGGTCGAAGCGGATGCGGCCGCGGCGGGCAAGCCCGGAGGTGGCGAGGAGCTGGTATTTCAAGGGGCGGGCGCGGGGCGCCGTGGTCGGGTGGGGCCGCAAAGTATGCCCGATCCGGGCGGCCGGACCTATCGGCGGCCCGACGTGGAATCCGTATACTGGCGCGCACGCACCACCGGCGTGCGTGTTGCTTCAATCGAACGAGCCTCATGCGCATCGCACCCGTCCTGCTGCTGATCTTTTTGCTCTCCGGCTGCGCCTCTAACCGGATCACCGGCTGCATCAAGCTGGCCGGACCCGGCTGGATTCCCATGAACCAGCCGCCGCCGAATGCGACCCAGCTGCTGGCGCAGGAAAACCTGCCCGCGGACAGCCAGCTGGTCTGGCTGGCCAAGGGCCCGCAGCAACTGCTGGCCTGCTACTTCGCCAGGGGCATCACCAACCCGGGCTGCGGCGGCTCCGACGCCTACAGGTTCGCGCTCAAGGATGGCACCTGGACCTCGCAGGGCCAGATAATGGACTTCTGCGACAACGGGCCGAGCTAAAGGCATCCAAACCCTGGCCCTTGGCGCGGCTGACACGAAGCGGCAACCTGCCCCGGGGTAGATTTTTCGATCCGCGGCATCCGCCTTGCGTCAGGAATGGCGCATCGCAAAACCAGACGAGCCGACCAATCTCATGACCAGCACCAGCAAGCGCAAGCCGCGGCCGGCCGTGGCGCCGTATCTGAGCGTCGGCAACGCGCGCGCGGCGCTGGAGTTCTACCAGGCGGCGTTCGGGGCGGTGGAGATCATGCGCTGGGTCGATCCGGACAACGGCAGGATCGGCCATGCCGAGATCCGCATCGGCCAGGGCTCGATCTTCCTGGCCGACGAATACCCGGAAACCGTGGAGCTGGGCCTGCGCAGCCCGCAGTCCCTGGGCGGCAGCACCTTCCAGTTCTGGCTGACGGTGGACGACGTGGAAGCGGTCACCGAGCGCGCCGTGGCCGCCGGCGGCACGCTGCTGCGGCGGGTGGAGCAGTCCGCGCAGGACGGGCGGCGCAGCCGGGTGCAGGATCCTTGCGGGCATTTGTGGACGATTTCGAGTCACTAGTGCTACGAGTCGGAAATTCGCTACCAGGCTTTGAGCCGTCATCCCCGCGCAGGCGGGGATCCAGCTTGCTGTGTTTCCCTTCGCAAAGGCCTACAACTGGATTCCCGCGTTCGCGGGAATGACGAGGAATTGATCGGGGCGCGCGGTGGGTTGCGCTTTGACCGAAGGGAATCCCCGTGGGACGCTACACCCACCCTACAGGCTATGCTGACTGCTGCTTGTCGGCAGCAGACGCGCCGAGATCCAAACAAGTCGAGGTAAAGAGCCGATGTCCGCATCACCGCAACCACTGCCGGCGGGCCGCCGCGCCGCCGTCATGTTCATCTTCGTCACGGTGGTGATCGACGTGCTGGGCTTTGGCGTGATCATCCCGGTGCTGCCCAAGCTGGTGGAGCAGTTCATGAACGGCGACGCGTCCCAGGCCGCGAAGATCTATGGGCTCTTCGGCATGGCCTGGTCGCTGATGCAGTTCTTCTTTTCGCCGCTGCTCGGCGCCATTTCCGACCGTTTCGGCCGGCGCAAGGTGATCCTGATCTCGTGCTTCGGGCTGGGCCTGGACTATATCGTCATGGGGCTGGCGCCAGGCGTGTGGTGGCTGCTCGCCGGACGCATCGTTTCCGGCATCTGCGCCTCCAGCTTCAGCGCCGCGGGCGCTTACATCGCCGACATCACCCCGCCGGAAAAGCGCGCCCAGGCCTTCGGCATGATCGGCGCGGCCTTCGGCGTGGGCTTTGTGCTGGGGCCGGCGCTGGGCGGTTTGATGGGCGGCATCGACCCGCGCGCGCCGTTCTGGGCCGCGGCGGCGCTGGCGCTGCTCAACGCCAGCTATGGCCTGTTCGTGCTGCCCGAGTCACTGCCGCCGGAAAAGCGCGATGTCTTTTCCTGGAAGAAGGCCAACCCGGTGGGCTCGCTGACCCTGCTGCGCTCCCACCACGAGCTGCTTGGCCTGGCCGGCGTGAACCTGCTGTTCCAGATGGCGCACTGCGTGCTGCCCAGCATGTTCGTGATCTACACCGGCTACCGTTACGGCTGGAACGCCCGGACCGTGGGCCTGACGCTGGCGGGCGTGGGCATGATCAGCATCATCGTGCAGGGGGGCCTGGTGAAACCCGCGGTGCGCCACCTGGGTGAACGCGGCGCGCTATATACCGGCCTGCTGTTCGGCATCGCCGGCTTTGCCGGATTCGCGCTGGCACCGAGCAGCGGCTGGATGTGGGCGGCACTGCCTGTGTTCGGTTTGATGGGCTTGTTCGGTCCGGGGCTGCAAAGCCTGATGTCGCAGCGCGTGGCGCCCTACGAGCAAGGCAAGCTGCAGGGTGCCAACGGCAGCATCATGAGCATCGCCGGGCTGATCGGGCCGATCCTGTTCACGCAGTCCTTCGCCTACTTCATCGCAACGGGGCGCGACTGGACCCTGCCCGGCGCGCCGTTCTACCTCGCCGCCCTGCTGCTGCTGGCGGCGCTGCTGCTGGCCTTGCAGGCGGCGCGGCCGGTGGCCGCAGTGGCGGTGCCGGCGCCGCCGGTCGAGACCTGAGGCGCGGCGCTGGCCGGAGGTTTGGACGCGCCGGCCATTGACGGCGCCCTGGCGCGCCGATAAAGCTTATGGCGTCATCCGCAAGGAACGCAGGGAAGCTTGTCATGCACGGTCCCGCACCCAAAGTCAGCGTGGAGCACGGCTGCATCATCGCCAGCGGCTTCAAGCCGCACCCGCTGCTGCGCAACCGGCACCTGCAGACCATCTTCCCCACCCTGCTGCGGCCGACCCCGCCGCTGGAGGTGCGCCGTGAGCGGCTGGAGCTGGACGACGGCGATTTTGTCGACCTGGGCTGGAGCGGCAACACGCAGGGAACCGGGCCGCTGGCGATTCTGCTGCACGGGCTGACCGGGGGCTTCGAGTCCAAGTACCTGCGCGGCACGGCGCAGCGGCTGATCGCCCGCGGCTGGCGCACCGTGGCCTTGCAACTGCGCGGCAGCGGGCCGGACACCAACCGCCTGCCGCGTTGCTACAACCACGGCGACACCGCCGATTTCCTCATGCTGTGCCGGCTGCTGCGGCAGCGCGAGCCGGCGACGCCGCTGTATGCGGTGGGCTGGTCGATGGGCGCCAATATCCTGATCAAGGCGCTAGGCGAAACCGGGGAGCAGTGCCTGCTCAATGCGGCGGCGGCGGCCTGCGCGCCGTTCGACCTGCGCCTCTGCGCCGAGCGGCTGCGCCGCGGCTTTCCGCGGGTCTACCAGGATCACCTGATCAAGGGGCTGGGGGTGCGGCTGCGGCGCAAGCACGGACCGGTGCCGGTGCCGCCGCCGGCGAGCCTGCAAGGCGCGCTGGAGGCCAGGGACTTCTTCGCTTTCGACGACGCCTATACGGCGCCGATCAACGGCTACCCGGACGCCCTGGGCTACTACGCGCAGGCATCCTGCGGGCAGTTCCTCAAGGGCGTGCGCCGGCCGACCCTGGTGGTCAACGCGGTGGACGATCCGTTCATGGAGCCTTCCGTCATTCCGGATGCCGGGCAGCTGGCGCCGCCGGTGACGCTGGAGCTGGCGCAGCAGGGCGGGCACCTGGGGTTCATCGCCGCGGGCGCGGGCGGACGGCCGCTGTATTGGCTGGAGCAGCGGGTGGCGGAGTTTTTGTTCGAGGCGGATGCGGCCGCTGGGTAGGCGGCTGTCATCATGCGTGCCATGCGTGCCATCGATTTGAGATGGCACGCATGCGGCGAGCGATTGGCGCGCATGCGTTTTTTCGAGGTCGAAGCGGATCGAGAAGGACGAGGACGGTCGATACGGTTCAGTAACCGCGCGGCGCAGCCCGCAGCCGGCTTGAGTAGGGCTAAATCTCCGCCCGCACCGGCAGGTACATGGCATCGCCGTAACTGAAAAAGCGGTATCCCGCCGTCACCGCGTGGCGATACGCCGCCATCACCCGCTCATAGCCGCCGAAGGCGCAGACCAGCATGAGCAGGGTGCTCTCCGGCAGGTGGAAGTTGGTCAGCAGCGCATCCACCGCGCGGAAGCGGTAGCCGGGGGTGATGAACAGGCGCGTTTCGCCATCGAAGGCCCGGGTCTGGCCGTCTTCGCCGGTGGCGGATTCCAGGGCGCGCACCACCGTTGTGCCCACGGCGACGATGCGCTGGCCGCGCGCGCGCGTGTCGTTGATGCGCCGGGCCAGGTCCGCGCCGATACTGAAGCGCTCCGCGTGCATGCGGTGGTCTTCCAGCGCATCCGCCCGCACCGGCTGGAAGGTGCCGGCGCCGACGTGCAGGGTGACGAAGCCGCTCTCGACGCCGCGCGCCGCGATGGCCGCCAGCAGGCTTTCGTCGAAGTGCAGGCCGGCGGTGGGCGCCGCCACCGCGCCCGGCACGCGCGCGAACACGGTCTGGTAGCGCTCGCGGTCCTCGCCGGCGGCGGGACGATCGATATAGGGCGGCAGCGGCAGGTCGCCGTGCTGCTCCAGCGCGGCCTGCAGGTCGTCGGTGGCGAAGTCCAGGCGGTAGAACTCGCCCTCGCGCCCCTGCACCGTGGCCGCGAGCGCGCCATTGGCCAGCTCCAGCTTCGAGCCGGGCCGCGGCGGCTTGCTGGCGCGCACCTGGGCCAGGGCCCGCTGCCCGTCCAGCACGCGCTCGATCAGCACCTCCACCTGGCCGCCGGTGTCCTTGACGCCGCGCAGCCGCGCCGGGATCACCCGCGCGTCGTTGAACAGCAGCAGGTCACCCGGCAGCAGCATTTCGGCGAAGTCCGGAATGTGCCGGTCGGCAAGGGTACCGTCCGGATTGAGGCACAGCAGCCGGCTGGCGCTGCGGCGCTCGGACGGCCGCTGGGCGATCAGGCCGGGCGGCAGGATGTAGTCGAAGTCTGAACGGCGCATGGGGCAGCGATTGTAGCCGCCGCCGGACGCGGCTGTGCGTGTCTGCACGGGACCGACCCGGACCGCTATAATCCGCCTCCCCGAGTTTTTATGGGGCTTTTGCGGGCCTGAGTGGCGGAATCGGTAGACGCAGCGGACTCAAAATCCGCCGAGGCAACCCCTCGTGAGAGTTCGAGTCTCTCCTTAGGCACCAGCGGGTCTCCCTACAGACCCCCAACGGCATCCAAACAAACCCAGCTACCGCTCTGAAATCCCTATAAATACTGGGATTTTCCCAGAACAGCTGCGTCCGGGCGCGCCGGGGAACTCCATTGACATCCGTACCAAGTGGGGGTACATCTGGGGGTACGCGGTCAATCCGAAAAAAGTACCCCCATGCTGTCAGACACTGCTGCACGTAATGCCAAACCCCGTGAGAAGCCATATAAAGTTTCTGACGGTCGAGGACTTTTTCTCTTGGTCACTCCGACCGGGGGCAAACGTTGGCGCTTCAAGTATCGCGTCGATGGCAAGGAGAAATTGCTTGCGCTCGGCACTTACCCCGATGTTGGCGTGAAAGAGGCCCGAGAGCGGGTCAATGCGGCGCGCAGTCTACTTGCCAACGGAACGGACCCCGGCGAGCACCGGAAGGCCGAGAAGCAAGCTTCCCGGTTGCAAAAGGAGAACACGTTTCGAGCGCTGGCCGAAGCCTGGTATTCCAAAAAGGAGCCGACCTGGGCGCCTTCGACCGCGCAGAAGACTCGCCTTTACCTTGACCGTGATTTGCTCCCTGCGCTTGGCGAGCGCCCCATAGGCGAAATCCGTCGACCGGAGTTGGTTGAGACCCTTCGACGATTCGAGGATCGCGATGCACACAACGTCGCGAAAAAGGCCAGGCAGTGGCTATCCGGCGTGTTCCGATTTGCCCTTGTGACGGGAGTAATCGAAGTCAATCCGACGACGGACCTTGAGGTTGTATCTGCTCCCGCCCCGAGGTCACGTCGACATGCGCACTTACAAGCTAAAGAGTTGCCTGGCTTCCTGAAAGCACTCCAAGGCTATGGCGGAGAACCCGCGACTGGCGCCGCCATTCAGCTATTGCTCATGACAGCAGTCCGTCCCGGCGAATTGCGACTCGCGCGTTGGGAGGAGTTCGACCTAGATACTGCAACATGGCAAATTCCAGCCGCGCGTATGAAGATGCGTCGACCTCATACCGTTCCTCTCCCCGATCAGGCGGTGGCGATCCTGCGCAACTTGCGGAAGCGCACTGCCTCTAGTCCGCTCGTCTTTCCGAGTCGGGACGATAGTACCGCGCCAATGAGTGAAAATACGCTGAACGCGGCCATCAAGCGGCTCGGATACAAAGGCCGGCAAACTGGGCACGGCTTCCGCCACCTCGTCAGCACGGCGTTGAATGAACTTGGTTACAAAGGAGATTGGATTGAACGCCAGCTTGCGCATGGTGATGCAGATCCGGTTCGGGATGTCTACAACGGTGCCGAATACCTTGAGCCGCGACGCAAGATGATGCAGGAGTGGGCCAACCACATCGACAGCCTTCGCCGAGGGAAAAGAGGGGCGGACAAAATGGCCGAGCTCGTTCGGATGTACGGCCTCAAGTATGCGGAGGAGCGTAGGCAGGACCGTTTGGCGAATGAAAGCTTAGATCGAGGACTTCAAGATCGGATGGCAGCCCGCGACCAGGAAGCTCAGCACGATACTGCCCAGCAGAGCATTGCAACCGATAAGAGTCGGAAAATGGATCGTGGCCATCAAGACCGAGGCCTCAACGTTGCTCCCACAGCCAACAACGAAATCCAGTTGTCGGGGCACAGTCTCCGTACGCCTCAGACACTGCGGCAGAATCTGATCGTAAGTCCGGATACCGTGCTCGAAACTGACAGGGAGGAATACGAGCGGCAAGTACGCACCGTAACCGCTGAGTGGAGGAATAAGTTAGCAGGTGTCCCGCTCGGCGATCATCCTGCGGCCCAAAATGCGTGCAAGGCCATAAACGAGGAACGCGAAGCAAAGCTTGCGAAGCTGGAGAACGAGTGGAAGGAAAAGTACGGTTCGCTACCCGACCAGCGCCGAAGCACTGGGAAAGCCGTCAATGACAGCAAACCCGAGGTAAACCCGAGGCCTACTTTGGCCCAGGGACCCCGCTAAGCCCTCCGCGGCAACGACTCTGGCGACTCTGGCGAAAACAGATGGTTCTTACCATCCTCCCATTGTCACCCTCGGCGTCACTAACCTCACCAGTTTCTTCCTAACGTTTTTTAGGCACATATACCTCTCCTGAGTACACCATCGTGTGCTCGAACAGGCCTCGCCTGTCCTGATCCCCTCAGAGGAGAGATATGACTTCGACCCTAACCTGTCCTCGGTGCAGTTCCACCGAGATCCTGACCCGCAACTACGCCCGGAAGGCCGGCGGCGCCATCGGTACCATCGCCGG
>CAJCJI010000160.1 GCA_903970595.1 Verrucomicrobiota bacterium | reverse complement strand
GGGGGCCGCAAAAAAGCGGTGCGGGTGCAAAGGAGGAGTCAATGAAACGTCTGAGTACGATCGACGGCGCGTTCCTGCGCATGGAGTCGCCGCGTACGCCGATGCATGTGGCGGGGCTGCTCACCTTCAAGCTCCCGCAGGGGGCCTCTCCCGACTACCTGCGCGAACTGTTCGCCTTCATGCGCAGCCAGGCCGTGACCATGCCGCCGTTCAACGCGCGCATCGCGCGCACCGGCCTGTCGCGGCTGGCGCCGGCCTGGGAGGACGCCCCGGACATCGATATCGACTACCACCTGCGCCACTCGGCGCTGCCCTATCCGGGCGGCGAGCGCGAACTGGGCGTGCTGGTCGAGCGGCTGCATTCGCATCCGATGGACCTGACCCGGCCGCTGTGGGAATGCCACCTGATCGAGGGCCTGGAAAACCGCCGCTTCGCCGTCTACCTCAAGGCGCATCACGCCGCAATGGACGGCATGGGCGCGCTGACCTTCATCCGCAACTGGCTGTCGCCGGATCCGAAATTCCCCAACACCGCCGGGCCCTGGGCGCTGTCGCCCAGGGGCACGTTGCAGGTCGACGCCGACAAGCCGCGGGTGGACCTGCTGCGCCGTACCCTGGAGCTGGCCGGCGGGCAGCTGCGCAGCAGCTCGGAGCTGGCGCGCACGCTGCGCAAGATGAGCGTGCGCAAGGACAATCCGGAAGGCGGCCTGCTGTCGGCCCTGCACACGCCGCGCACGGTGTTCAACACCGCCATCACGCCGCAGCGCCGCCTCGCCACCCAGCTGTTCGAGCTGTCGCGTTTCAAGGCCCTGAGCGCCATCACCGGCGCCACCGTCAACGACCTGTCGATGGCGCTGTGCGCGGGCGCCATCCGCCGCTACCTGCTGGAACTCGACGCCCTGCCCGCCCAGCCCCTGGTGGCCTCCTTCCCGATCGGCCTGCCGCGCGCCGACGGCAAGGGCGGCAATGCCGTCGCCGGCTTCGTCTGCCCCCTGGCCACCGACGAAACCGATCCGCGCCGCCGGGTGGAATTGATCCATGCCGTCACCACCCGCACCAAGGCGCAGATGAAAAACATGTCCCCGGCCGCGCTGGACAAGCTGACCCTGCTCGGCATGTCGCCGCTGATCCTCGGCCAGATGACCGGCCAGCTGTCCAAGTGGCCGCCGTTCTTCAACCTGGTCATCTCCAACGTCGTAGGCTCGCGCGAAAAGCTCTACTTCCGTGGCGCCGAGATGGAGGCGATCTACCCGATTTCGGTGCTGTTCGACGGCTATGCGCTGAACGCCACCATCGTCGGCTACGCCGACCACGTCAGCCTGGGTTATACCGGCTGCCGCAATGCCCTGCCGCGGCTGCAGCGGCTGGCGGTGTATTCGGGCGAGGCGCTGGAGGAACTTGAACGGGCCTACGGCTTGCGCGCGGAGCCGGCGCCGAGAAGCCTCAAGAAAAAAGCGATCTCGCGCAAAGCCGCAAAGCCGCAGGACAAAACAAGCTAAAAGGGGAAAAAGCTTTTCTTTGCGTCTCCGCGGCTTTGCGCGAGCCGCATTTTTTTGCTTCTCAACCCATCAATCCGCCGTTGGCGGACAGGCCTTGGCAATCGCCGTCATCACCTGGATCAGGCGCAAGAACCCGAGCGGCGCGATCGACTTGCCGGTATTGAGCAGGGCCACCGAAATGTCGCGCTGCGGATCGGCCCAGCACAGCACGCTCATGAAGCCGAGGTGGCCGAAGGCCTGCCGGCAGTGCGGGCCGTAGAGCCCGAACGGCTCCTCGCCGAGCATGAACCCGGCGGAAAAGCGCATCGGCAGCAGCAGGGTCCGGTCGTACTGGATGGGACCCAGCGGGCGCCGGGCGTCCGCCACCGTGGCCTCGCCCAGCACGCGTACGCCGTCCAGCTCGCCGCCATTGAGCAGCATCTGGAACACGCGGCAGGCATCGTCCGCCGTCGCGTGGATGTTGCCGGCGGGCACCACCCCGGACAGGAAGGCCTCGTGGTTGGAAAACTCCACCGCGCGCCCGAAGGGAACGCCGATGGCATGCCGCACGTACACCGTAAGCGGCCACGCCGGCCGGGGCCCGGTGAGCACGCTGCGCGGCAAGCCAGCGCGATGCTCCGGCGCCAGGCCATAGCTCAGGTAGCGGCAGCCCAGCGGCTCGGCGATCCATTGCCGCAGCGCCTGGGGCAGCTCGATGGCGCCGGCCCTGCGCACCAGTTCGCCGACGATATAGCCGCAGGTCAGGGCATGATAGGCCTGCCTGGCGAAATCCGGATCGAACGGCGGCGCCGCGCACAGCATCTGCACGATGCGGTCCCAGTCGCCCAGGATTTCCGGCTGCGGGTCCCGTACCGGCAGGGCCGGAATGCCGGCGCGATGCGCCAGCAGCTGCCGCACGCTGACGCTACCCTTGCCCCGCGCCGCAAATTCGGGAATGTAGTCGGCGACGCGGTCTTCCAGGCTGAGTTTTCCCTGGTCGACCAGCTTGTGCACCAGCAGCGCCGAGATCGCCTTCGAAGCGGAAAACATGCACAGTGGCGCATCGGGGTCCAGCGGCACCTGCGCGCCCCGCTGCCCCGGCAAATTGCCGCTGACGCAGCCGATGGCCCGCTTCATCACCACCCGGCCGCGGCGGCGCAGCACCAGGGTCATAGCCGGCTGCAGCCCGGTGCGGTACAGGCGCTCCACCGCGGACCAGATGGCGGCGACACCGGCCTCGCGCATGCCGGCATCGCGCGGATCGCATTCGGCCGCGCGGTCGATCCGGGTCACCGCCCGCAGGTCGCGCGGCACCGCGGCGCGGCGCCCCAGGGGTAAAGGGCTCAAATCCGGACCCGGCCTTTACGCGCGCGCGCGACCGCCGCGTCCTGCGTCTCCTCGATCCGGATGGGGTCGATCCTGGTCATGCCGGCGTCGGGCTCAGGCGGCGGGCAGCAGGGTTTTCAGCGACACGGATTCGTCCGCCAGCTGCAGCGGATCGACCTGCGCATGCAGCGCCACCAGCTTCTTGGCGAACATGAAGTCCTGCGCGCGGCTGACCGTGTCGGCGGCGATCATGCGGCCGTCCTTGAGGTAGAAGGCGGCGAAAGAGCGTCCGTTCAGGTCGCCGCGCAGCACCATGTGGTCGAAGCCGGCGGAAAGGCCGACCATCTGCAGCTTCAGATCGTATTGGTCCGACCAGAACCAGGGCACCACGTTGTAGACCTGGGGCTTGCCCAGCAGGGCGGCGGCCACCACGCGGCCCTGCTCCATCGCGTTCTGCACCGATTCCAGCCGCAGGCGGCGGCCATAGAAGGCATTGGGGTGGTTGGCGCAATCACCCGCGGCATAAATGTCCGGGTCCTCGGTGCGCGAGTATTCGTCGACCACGATGCCGTTATCCACCGCCAGGCCCGCTATCTGCGCCAGTTCCACGTTGGGCACCTGGCCGATGCCGACCAGGATGAAGTCGGCGGGGACGCGGCTGCCGTTTTCCAGGTCGACATGCGTCACCAGCGGCGCGCCGTCGAAGGCGGTGATTTGCACGCCGGTGTGCAAGTCCACCCCCGCTTCGCGATGCACGCGCTCGAAGAAAGCCGATACTTCCGGCACCGTGACCCGCGCCAGCACCCGCGGCAATCCCTCCAGCACCGTGACCTTTAGGCCCATCTTGACGGCCACCGCGGCCACTTCCAGGCCGATAAAACCGCCGCCGATGATCACCAGCCTCTTGCCGCTCTGGCAGTGCGCGCGCAGCTGCTTCACGTCGGCGATGCTGCGCAGCGGAAACACATTTTTTCCCTCGGCGCCGGCCAGGGTCAGGCCGCGCGCGCGGCCGCCGGTGGCCAGTACCAGCTTGTCGTAGTCCAGGACGCGGCCATCGGCCAGGTGCAATTGTTTGGCGCTGCGGTCAATCCGCTCCGCGCGCACGCCGCCGAGGAATTCGATGTGCGCCTTCTCCAGGCCGGCCGGCGGCATGATGAAGAGGCTTTCCTCGGTGGCGGTGCCGGCCAGGAAGGCCTTGGACAGCGGCGGTCGCCGGTACGGCACCTGCGGCTCTTCGCCCACCAGTACGATGCGCCCGGTAAAACCCTGCCGGCGCAGTTCGCTCGCGGTTTCGCCGCCGGCCTGGCCGGCGCCGACGATGACGACATTTTTCACTTCGGCTGATTCGCTCATGAGGCTGAGTTTGTTCCTGTGCAGATCGGATCCCGGCACCCCCCGGTCCGCGCCGTTGCGGCCAGTGTGGCGGAAAGCGCGGCGGCGCAGCCTCAGCCATTCGGGTTAATGCGGCGGCCATTACCTTACTGCATTCGGCTGCCGCGGAACATGGGGGAGCCGTGGGCCACGACACCCTGCCGCTGCCTGTATACTGCCGCTACCGTGCTCTTGCGGCGCATTTTCGAGATCCCCATGGCACGCGTAACAGTAGAGGACTGTCTGGCCCGTATTCCCAACCACTTCGACCTGTGCCAGATCGCCGCCAAGCGCGCGCGCCAACTGGCCCGCGGCGCCCAGGCCCACCTGCCCTGGGGCGACCACAAGTCCACGGTGCTCACCTTGAAGGAAATCGCCGGCGGCTATGTCGATAATTCGGTGATGAGCGAAGCGGACCTGCCGGCGGTCCATGTGTCGAAAATGGACCTGGAACTGCCGGAGCTGGCACCGGATATCTGAGCAGCGCTTGCCGCATGTGTGCCATCTCAAATCGATGGCACACATGGCACGCATGGACAAATCCGATGGCGTTCTCAGGCGCCGTCCGCCTTGCCGCCGGCATATCCCAGTCCCCGCAGTGCAACCCCGATTTCATCCAGGATTTTCGGATCGTCGATGGTGGCCGGCACGGTGTGGACCTGGCTGTCGGCGATGGCGCGCATGGTCGCGCGCAGCACCTTGCCTGAGCGGGTCTTGGGCAGGCGCTGCACGATCACGGCCTGCTTGAATGCCGCCACCGCGCCGATCTGCTCGCGGACCCGCGCCACCAGTTCCCGCACGATCTCCTCGGACGCGCGCCGCACCCCGGACTTGAGCACCACCAGGCCGAGCGGCACCTGGCCCTTCATGGCGTCGGCGACGCCGATCACGGCGCATTCGGCCACGTCCGGGTGCCCGGACAGCGCTTCTTCCATCGCCCCGGTGGAGAGCCGGTGCCCGGCGACGTTGATGATGTCGTCGATGCGCGACATGATCCACAGGTAGCCGTCGCCGTCGATGGTGCCGGCGTCGCCGGTCAGGTACCAGCCCGGGTAGCGGCCGAGATAGTGCTCGCGGTAGCCGTCCTCGTTATGCCACAGGGTGCTGAGCGTGCCGGGCGGCAGGGGCAGGCGGATCACGATATTGCCGATAGTGTCCGCCGCCACCGGCGTGCCGTCCGCATCCAGCACCCGGATGTCGTAGCCGGGCACCGGCACCGTGGCCGAACCGGGCTTGAGCGGCAGCGACTCGATGCCGCGGCAGTTCGCCGCCGCCGGCCAGCCCAGCTCGGTTTGCCACCAGTGGTCGACCACCGGCACCCTGAGCTTGTCGCGCGCCCACAGGATGGTGTCGGGATCGCAGCGCTCGCCAGCCAGGTACAGGGCCTCGAACCTGGATAGGTCGTACCGGCCGATCAGCTCGCCGCGCGGGTCTTCCTTCTTGATGGCGCGGAACGCGGTGGGCGCGGTGAAGAAGGTCTTCACGCCATGCTCGGCGATGACACGCCAGAACGCGCCGGCATCCGGCGTGCCGACCGGCTTGCCTTCGTACAGAACCGTGGTGCAGCCGCGCAGCAGTGGGGCGTAGACGATGTAGGAATGGCCCACCACCCAGCCCACGTCCGAAGCCGCCCAGAACACATCGCCGGGCTGGGCGTCGAACACCGCCTGCATCGAATACCACATCGCCACCGCGTGGCCGCCGTTGTCGCGCACGACGCCCTTGGGCTTGCCGGTGGTGCCGGAGGTGTAGAGCACATACAGCGGATCGGTGGCGGGCAGCGGCACGCAAGCCGCGGGTTCGACGCCGTGCTGGGCCTGGTGCCAATCCAGGTCGCGGCCTTGGCGCAGCGCCGCCTCGCATTGCGGCCTCTGCAATACGATGCAGCACGCCACCTTGTGCGCGGCCAGCTGCAGCGCCTGGTCGAGCAGCGGCTTGTATTCGACAACGCGGCCCGGCTCGATGCCGCAGGACGCCGAAACGATCAGCACAGGCGCGGCGTCGTCGATGCGCTTGGCCAGTTCCGGCGCGGCGAAGCCGCCGAACACCACCGAATGCACCGCGCCGATGCGGGCGCAGGCCAGCATGGCGATGGCCGCTTCCGGCACCATCGGCATGTAGAGGATGACCCGGTCGCCCTGCTGGACGCCCTGGCGCAGCAAGGCTCCGGCGAACAGCGCCACCCGGTCGCGCAGCTCGCGGTAGGTGTAGCGCGCGATGCTGCCGGTGACCGGGCTGTCGTAGATCAGGGCCAGCTGTTCGCCGCGTCCGCCTTCGACATGGCGGTCCAGCGCGTTGTAGCAGGTATTCAGCCGGCCGCCGGCGAACCAGCGATAGCTCGGCGCGGCGGAGTCGTCCAGCACCTTCTTCCAAGGCTGGTCCCAGTGCAGATGGGCGGCCTGCTCGGCCCAGAAAGCCTCGGGTTCGCTCAGTGAACGCTGGTGAATCTCGGCGTACGACATGCTGCTTCCTCCACCACAACTTTTTTGTTGTCAGCCAGGCGCGCTCAGATGCTTGCGCATGAACGCCACGATGTCCTCCCGCGCCTGTGCCACCTCGGGAAACCAGTGCTCGAACAGCGGGAAGGCATGCGGCAGCACCGGCCACACCTCGAAACTCACATCCACACCATATTGCTTGGCATTGCGCGCGAACAGCACCGTGTCGTCGAGCAGCACCTCGGCGTCGCTGGCCAGCAGGTACAGCGGCGGAAAGCCGGTGCAATCGGCATAAAGCGGCGACAGCTCCGGATCGGAGGTATCCATGCCGCCGGCATAGAGTTCGCACACCCGCGCCAGTTGCACCATCGGCAGCAGCGGATCGCTGTGCATGCGCAAGGTGCGCGAGGGCGGCGCGTGCACCCGGCCCATTTCCGTGCCCGGCGACACCGGCACACCACAGGACGGCATCGGCAGGCCGGCCTTGCGGATGCGCTGCAGCAAGCCCAGCAGCAGATTGCCGCCGGCGGACTCGCCACCCAGGGCGATGCGCTCCGGAGCATAGCCAAGATCCAGCAGGCCGCGGTAGGCGCGCTCGCAATCGTCCAGCGCCGCCGGATACTTGTTGAACGGCGCCAGCCGGTAGTCCGGCAGGAAGGCCACCGCGTCCAGCGCGCGGCAGATCTTCGCCACGGTGCGCACGTGCACGTCCGGCACCGCCGGCAGGATGAAAGCGCCGCCGTGCAGCCACAGCACCACGCGGCCCTTCGGGTCGTGCGCGCCGCCGATGAAATGACCCGGCACGCGGCCGATCACGCGGTAATCCACTGCCTGGCCGCTGCTGTCGCGGCACACCTGCGCGGCGGCCGTCAGCTGCATGCGGGCCATACGCTCCATCGGGCCGCCGATCATCCAGCGCAGCAGGGGCCGCAGGAGGCGGCGCAACAGCCAGATGATGAAGCGGCTGCGGCCACTGATCCGCACCGGCTTGAGCCGGATCTCCGCCTCTTCCGTGGTCGGCAGGCCCGAGGGCGGTGGTGAGGCGGGGGCCGTGTTCATGTCGTCACATCCGGAAGATGCCGTAGCGGGGATCGCCGATCGGCGTGTTGAGCGCGGCGGAGATCGCGATCCCTAAGGCATTGCGCGTGTCCACCGGGTCCAGTATGCCGTCATCCCAGATTTCGGAAGTGGAATAGTAGGCGCTGGATTTGCGCTTGAACTCCGCCACCACCGGATCGCGGATGGCGGCGATGTCCTCGGCGCTGAGCTGCTTGCCGTGGCGGGCGAGCTGGCGGATCTTGACGTCCGCCAGGGTATTGGCCGCCTGCTCCGCCCCCATCACCGAGATCTGCGACTGCGGCCAGGAGAACAGGAAGCGCGAGTCGAAGGCGCGGCCGGACATGCCGTAGTTGCCGGCGCCGAAGGAGCCGTGGCACATCACGGTGATCTTGGGCACCTCGGAATTGGACACCGCCATGATCATCTTGGCACCGTCCTTGGTGATGCCGCGCTGCTCGTATTCCTTGCCGACCATGAAGCCGGTGATGTTCTGCAGAAACAGGATGGGCGTGCGGTTCTGGTTGCACAGCTCGATGAAGTGCGCGCCCTTGAGCGCGCTGTCGTTGAACAGCACGCCGTTGTTGGCCAGGATGCCGATCTTGTAGCCCCACAGGTGGGCGTAGCCGCAGATCAGGGTCTTGCCGTAGGCCGGCTGGTACTCGTGGAAGCGGCTGCCGTCGACCAGGCGCGCGATCACTTCGCGGATGTCGAAGCCCTGCTTGATGTCGCGCGGCAGCACCCCGTACAGCTCGGCCGGATCGTAGTACGGCGCTTCCGGCGGCAGCCACTCGATGCGCGTCTTGTCCGGCCGCTTGAACTGGCCGACGATGTCGCGCGCGATGGCGATGGCCTCCTCCTCGCTCGAGGCCGGATAGTCGGCGGTGCCGGAGATGCTGGTGTGCATATCGCAGCCGCCCAGCTCGTCCACCGTCACCTCCTCGCCGGTGGCCGCCTTCACCAGCGGCGGTCCGGCCAGGAAGATGGCGCCGGTGCCACGCACGATGACGTTATAGTCGGACAGCCCCGGCACGTAGGCGCCGCCGGCGGTGCAATGGCCCAGCACGATCGCCACCTGCTGCACGCCCATCTTCGACAGCATGCACTGGTTGCGGAAAATGCGGCCGGCGTAATACTTGTCGGCGAACAGCTCTGCCTGCAGCGGCAGGAAGCCGCCGGCGGAGTCGCACAGGTGCACCACCGGGAGGCGGTTCTCGATGGCGATGTCGAGCGCGCGCACGGTCTTCTTCACCGACAGCGGATACCAGGCGCCGCCCTTGACCGAGGCGTCGCCGGCATTGATCAGCACCTCGCGGCCGGAAACCACGCCGATGCCGCAGACCACGCCGGCTCCCGGCACGTCGCCCTCGTAGGCTTCGTTGGCGGCGAGCGAGGACAGTTCCAGGAAGGGCGTGCCCGGGTCGAGCAGCTGCTTCAGGCGTTCGCGCACGAACATCTTGTCCTGCGCCTTGAGGCGCTGGATGTCGCGCTCAGGGCGCTCGTGACGCGCCTTGTGCTGCATGGCCTTGAATGCTTCGGCAAGCTTGCGGTTATGCTCAGCGTTTGCTTGGAAATCGGAAGACGCCGTGTTGATTTTCGACTCGATGCGCTTCATGCGTGTACTTCCTGTACAAGACGTCGCCATCCCTGGCGACGACTGTTCAAATAAGCGTCAATCAACATTCTTCATCTCCAATAACAGCGCATCCCGATCGAACGTCTGCCCTACCGCGAAATGCACCACCTCGACCACGCCGTCGCGCGGCGCGGCGATGGTGGTCTCCATCTTCATGCTCTCCATCACCAGCAGGGTTTCGCCGCGCGCCACCGCCTGCCCCGGCTTGGCGTGCAGCGCCACCAGGCTGCCCGGCATCGGCGCGCGCACGTGATCCGCGGCCGAGCCCTGCGACTGCGCGGCCAGGCGCTGCAGCGGATGCTCGTAGCGCAGCTGGTAAGCCACGCCGCCGAGATGGATGAAGACGTCGTCGCCGCGCGTGGCGACGAGCACCCGCTCGCTGCGGCCCTGCACGGTCAACACGGCGGAACCGTCGTCCTCCAGATGCAGGTTCACCGGCAGCATGGCGTCCGCCAGGTGCAGGCGGTATCCGGCCGGCGCGCGCGACAGTTCCAGGTTGTATTCCTGGTCTTCAAGCTTGAAGGCATGGTGCATGTCAGTTGCTCCAGGCGCCGATGGCGGCATGCAGGTCAGGCACCAGGTCGGCGGCATCGCGCATCGGCCGGGTCACCAGGGCGGCGCCGGCCAGCAGCCTATGCAGCGTGGCCGGATCGAGCGCCGGCTGGGCGGCGATCTCGGGATGCTCGTCGAGGAAGCCGGTATGCACCTGGCCGTCGACGAAGGCCTGATGGTTCAACAGGCGGCGCAGGAACGCGGTGTTGGTGACGCAGCCGAGCAGTGCATAGTCCGCCAGGGCCCAGTCGGCGCGTGCGATGGCCTCGGTGCGGTCCTTGCCGCCGACAATCAGCTTGGCCAGCATCGGGTCGAACGCGGCGGTGACGTCCTGTCCTTCGACGATGCCGCTGTCGACACGTATGCCCGCGCCTTCCGGCGCGCGCAGCTTCAGCACCGGCCCGGTGGTCGGCGTATAGCCGCGCGAAGGGTCCTCGGCGTAGATGCGGAATTCGATGGCATGCCCCTGCGAAGTGACCTGCTCCTGCGCATAGCCGAGCGGCTCGCCGGCGGCGAGGCGCAATTGCTCCAGCACCAGGTCCTTGCCGGTGATCATCTCCGTTACCGGATGCTCCACCTGCAAGCGGGTGTTCATCTCGAGGAAATAGAACTCGCCTCCCTGGCCGAAAATGAATTCGACCGTCCCGGCGTTGCGGTAACCGGCGCTGCGCGCGATACCCGCCGCCGTCTCGCAAATGCGCTGGCGCAGCTCCGCATCCAGGGCCGGTGAAGGCGTTTCCTCCACGATCTTCTGGAAGCGCCGCTGCACCGAACACTCGCGCTCGAACAGGTGCACCACCTTGCCGTGCGCGTCGCCCAACACCTGCACCTCGATATGGCGCGGATTCTCGATGTAGCGCTCGACGTACAGGCGGCCGTCGCCGAAATAGCGCTGTCCCTCGCTGCGCGCCCGCTCGATCTCGCCCCCGAGCTGCGCCGCGTCGCGCACGATGCGCATGCCCTTGCCGCCGCCGCCGGCGGCCGGCTTGATCAGCAGGGGAAACGGCAGCTTGAGCGCGCGCTCCGCGAAAGTGGCCGGATCGTCGTCCTCGATCGCCGAGGGCGCCACCGGGAATCCACCCTTGGCGACAAAGGCGCGGGCGCGCACCTTGTCGCCCATCAGTTCGATCTGCTCCGGCGTCGGGCCGACGAAGCTCAGGCCGGCATCCGCCACGGCGCGGGCAAAGCCGGCGTTCTCCGACAGGAAGCCGTAGCCCGGATGGATCGCACCGGCGCCACTGGCCTTGGCCGCCGCAAGGATCTGTTTAGCGTCGAGATAAGCCGCGACCGGCGTAGTGCCGGTGATCTCGATGGCGCGGTCGGCCACGCTCACCGCCGGCGCCTTGCGGTCGGCGGCGTGGTACACCACCACGCCCTCCAGACCCAGGGACTGCACGGTGCGCAGGATGCGCACCGCGATTTCGCCGCGGTTGGCGATCAGCACCGAGCGGAACGGCCAGTTCGCGGCGCGCTTGCGCGCGGCCCGCAGGATCTCGGGGTGAGGAATTGAATTCATAGGGACTCGTGTCAGGCTTGATCAGGTTGATTCGGCGCGCGGCGACAGCCCGCGCTCCATGCGGTCGACGATTTGCGACAGCCTCTGCGTTTCGCGGCCGAGATCGGCCGCGACAGGCCGCAGCGCGACGCCGTCGCAGACCACCAGGACGATCTGCCCGGCGATGCGGTCGACATCCAGGTCGCCCCGGCCGCAGATATAATTCCAGGCGTGGTGCTCGATGCCGCCGTAGACCATGTCGCGCAGCAGGGGCAGAGGGATATCGTCGCGGAACTCGCCGGCCTCCACCCCCTCCTTCAGCACGTCGACCAGGAACTGGGTATAGCGGCGATTCTTGGCGTATACGGCGGTACCTCTATAGTCCTGCTCGGCGCGGACTTCGCGGAACATCAGGCGACACAGCAGCGGATATTCCCGCACCGTGCGCAAATGCCGCCAGATCAGCAGCCGCAGGCGCTGGCGCGCGCCGGCGACAGCCGCCAGGTCGCGCTCGTAGTCGCCGAACATCTCCTCGTACCAGTGTTCCAGCACCTTGAGCAGCAGTTCGCGCTTGCTTTCGAAATACTTGTAGATGGTGCCTTCGACGATGCCCAGGCGCGCCGCGATCTCCGCCACGGCGGCGGCCTCGTAGCCCTTTTCGCAGAACAGGTCGCGCGCCGCGTGCAGGATCTCGGCGACGCGCTGCTCGCGTCCCAGGCGGACGATTTTCCGGGCGCCGCCGCGGCTCATGCCGGCTCCGCCGCCACCAGCCCCTGCTCGATCCAGGCCAGGGGCACCTGCAGCGGCAAGTCCATCAGGATCTGCGCCAGCATCTTGCCCTGCGGATCGTAGCGCAGCGAGGCCATGCCGCCGCCGCCCAGGGCCTGGTGCAGCAGGAAGTTGAAGCCATGCAGGCCCGGGATCTCGAAACGCTCCACCTTGCCGCGTATGAAATGCGCCAGGTACTCCCTCACCGACTCGGCGGTGAGCTGCTCGCGCAGCAGCGCCACGAACTCCGGCTTGCGCGCCAGCACGCCGATATTGGCGCTGTCACCCTTGTCGCCGCTGCGGCCGTACGCGAGCGCAATCAACGGCACGCTGATAGCAGACTTCGGGGCGAATGTCCCGTCCAAGATCGCGGACGCGACTGCGGCAACTCCTTCTCCCCTTGGGGCGTGTCCCCGCTGCTTTACGGGGAGAGAGGGCTGGGGTGAAGGCTGACTTTGCGCAGCAAAGTCCACCGCCTGCCCATCCACGCTCACAGCGATATCGAGCCAATCCTTCGGCACCAGGCAGGAGAACAACCGCACCAGCGGCGTCAGCGCCGGCCGCCCGCCGGCAAAGCCGGTGATGCCCTGGGCCATCGAGGTGGCCGAAGGCAGGAACTCGCGCGAAAAGATTTCCAGCGCGGCCTTGTCGGCGTGATGCACCGCCAGTTTGAGGATCACCTCGCGGGTGTCGCGGGCGCGGGCCTGCGCGCCCCAGTTGGCCTCGGCGCCGAGCACCTCGATATCGGTGCGCAGGTAGTCGCCCAGACCGCGCTCGGCGAACATGCGGCGGGTACGGCGCAGGATCGCCTGGGCCGTGGCCTCGGCGCGCGCCACGGCCTGGCGGCCGCCGATCATCATGGTGCCGGTGGCGCGGAAGCCGTCCTGGTACGTGGCGGAAACCTTGTAGCGCTCGGTCGGCGCACGTCCCGCGGCACCGCGCACTTCGACCCGGTCCGGCCCCTGCTGGCGCAGGCTCAGCTGGCGCCAGTCGCAACTCACATCCGGCAGCAGGTAGGCCGCCGGATCGCCGATCTCGTAGACGATCTGTTCGGCCACCGCTTCCGGCGACACGCGCCCGCCGGTGCCTTCGGGCTTGGTCACGACGAAGGAGCCGTCGCGCGCCACCTCCGCGATCGGAAAGCCCACACGGTCCCAGTCCTCCACCGTGGTCTTCCAGTCGGTGACGATACCGCCCGTGGCCTGCGTGCCGCATTCGATGACGTGCCCGGCCAGGCTGCCGGCGGAGAGCAGGTCGTAGTCCGCCGCCTGCCAGCCGAACTCGTGCACCAGCGGCGCCAGCGCCAGGGCGCTGTCGACACAGCGGCCGGTGATGACGATGTCGGCGCCGGCCGCCAGCGCGGCGGCGATGGGAAAGGCGCCGAGATAGGCGTTAATGCTCCACGGCTTGTCCGGGAAGCCCTCGCCGCTGAACATCTCGCGGATGCCCTGCTGCCGCAGTTCCGCCGCCCGCGGCAACAGATCGTCGCCGCTGACGATGCCGATGCGCAGTTCGATCCCGGCGACCTTGAGCTTTGCCGCCAGGGCTTCGCGGCAAGCCTGGGGATTGACGCCGCCGGCATTGGTCACCACCCGCACGCCGTTCTTCCTGATCTGCGGCGCGAGGCGCGCGATGACGTCCGGAAAATCGGTGGCGTAGCCGGCGGCGGGGTCCTTGGACCGGGCGCGCGCCAGCAGCGACATGGTGATCTCGGCCAGGTAATCCAGGATCAGGTAATCGATCTGGCCGGATTCGACCAGCTGCTTCGGTCCCTCGCCGCTGTCGCCCCAGAAGCCGGCGCCGCAGCCGATGCGGACCAGCTCACAGCTCATTTGCCGCTCCAGACCGCCGCGCGCTTCTCCTGGAACGACAGCTTGCCCTCGCGCGCGTCCTCGGTACTGGACATCACCGGCACCATCGCCTGGGCGTATTCCAGCGACTCGCGCAGGCTCATGTCGCGCATGGCATTGAAGGCCTGCTTGCCCAGGCGTACCGCGGTGGGCGACTTGCCGGTGATGCGTTCGAGCAGCCAGTCCAGCTTGGCGTCCAGCCCGGCGCGCGGCACCACGTAGTTGAACAAGCCCATCTCCAGCCCCTCGGCAGCGCTGAACTGCTCGCCGGTGACGCACAGCTCCTGCAGCTTGCGCGGCGGCAGTACCCGCAGCATGAAGGGCAGGATCATCATCGGCGTGACGCCGATCTTGCTCTCGGGCGTGCCCACGCGGATGTCGTCTGCTGCCACCGCCATGTCGCAGGCGCAGAGGATGCCGAAGCCGCCGGCCATGGCGTGGCCGTTGACCCGCGCCACGATCGGCAGCGTGCATTCCTGGATGCGCTTGAACATGTCCACGATGTAGTGGCGCGGCCGCGAGAAATCGACGTCGAAGGCGCCGCCCTGCACGTTTTTCTGCAAGTCCGCGCCGGCGCAAAAGGCCTGCTCCCCGGCCCCGGTGAGCACGATGGCGCGGATCTGCCGGTCCTCCACCGCCTGGGCGATACCGGCGTCGATGGCCTTGACCACCTGCTCGTTGAGCGCATTGCGCCGCTCCGGCCGGTTGATGGTGATCCACTGCACCGCGCCGCGGCGTTCCAGCAATACCTCGGACATCGTTTCCTCCGCCTCTGCAGGTCAATTTAGTGAGCTTGTCTCATTTCTGCATGGGACAGAATTTTAGCCTTATACGCCAGCTAAACCCTTGGCATGCTTCGGACAGGTTCATCACTTGTAGTGAGTTGTACTCACTAATCTTAGCGGGCGACTGCTCCGCAGTTCAAGTCCGGGCATTTTTTCGCCACATTGCAGCCGGCGGCTTCGTCTGTTCAGATGGCATCCGCAATTGATCCAACGTGTTAGCTTTTCGCCGTCGCGCCGGGGCTTCAGCCCCGGACGGCGGCGCATTGGCAGAACCAGGGAGAACACCGATGGGTTTCAACAATAAAGTCGTCCTGATCACCGGTGCCGCGGGCAACCTCGGCCGGGCCGTCGCCGCGGCCTTTGCCGCCGCCGGCGCCAGGCTGGTGCTGGTGGACCTGAGCGATGCGGTGCTGGCCGCGGCCTACCCGGAAGTCGATGCGCGCCGCCTGCTGCTCGCCGCAAACCTGATGGACAGCGCCTCGGCACGCGGCGCGGTAAACAAAGCGCTGGAGCACTTCAAGCGCATCGACTGCCTGTGCAATGTCGCCGGAGGCTTCCGCATGGGGCCTACGGTGCATGAAACACCGGCCGAACTGTGGAAGCTGATGATGGATCTCAACGCCGGCACCGTGCTGAACATGGTGCAGGCGGTGGTGCCGGGCATGCTCGCGGCCGGCGGCGGCAAGATCGTCAACATCGGCGCGGGCGGCGGCCTCAAGGGCGGCGCGCGCATGGCCGCTTACAGCGCCTCGAAAAGCGCCGTGATCCGCCTCACCGAATCCATGTCCGCGGAACTGCGCGAACAGGGCATCAACGTCAACTGCGTGCTGCCCAGCGTCATCGACACACCGCAGAACCGCGCCGACATGCCCAAGGCCGACCCGAAGCGCTGGGTGAGCCCGGAAGACTTGGCGCAGGTTTTGTTGTTCCTGTGCTCGGATGCCGCCCGCGCCATCCATGGGGCGGCCATTCCGGTGAATGGGTTGAGCTGAGCGGCCAAACGACCCTGTTGCTCCCCGGTCAGGGCCGGGGCAGCGAAGAGTCCGGCCAGCAGCCCGGCCGGATCCTGTGCTTCGCTTGTCGATGACAAACCAAATAACCTTGAGGAGGAGCGTTTCCATGACCAGCCCAAGCCTGGAACGGCAACTGTGTGAACTGCTCGACAAGCAAGCCCTGTACGAACTGGTTTGCGCCTACTGCAATGCCGCCGACCGCCACGATCACGACAAGATGCGCACGCTCTACCACGCGGATGCCATCGACGATCACGGTCACTATTCAAAGGGGCCGGCCCAGGAATTCATCGCCAGATTGCCGCAGATCCAGGCGGCCATGGAGATCCTCCATCACAACGTCACCACCGTGAACTTCAAGCTGGACGGAGACAAGGCCGAGGGCGAGGTCTATATCATCGCCTTCCACAAGGTGCGTGAGGGCGAGCGCAGCTTCGACATGCTGATCGGCGGCCGCTACTTCGACAAGTATGAGAAGCGCGACGGCGTATGGAAATTCAGCCACCGCGCCATCGTCGCCGACTGGGCCTATCCGCAAGATCCTTCGGCGGTGCGCCTGGATCATCCGATGCTCAGCGGCGCCTACATCGGCAAGCCGGGCCCGGTGGATCCCTCCTACAGCTTCTTCTCGATGTTCAGGCGCGGCGAGCGCTGAGCTCAATGCCGCAACGGCTGCAATGGCGCGACAAGAGCTGGGCGCTGGCGCTGAGCCTGGCTTGGTCCCTGGGCCTGTCGGCGGCCCTGCACGGCTTCGTCGTCCACGACTACCTCCCCCTGGGCGACCAATGGGCGCTGGTGGCCAATTCCTATCCGGGCCAGGCACAGCCGCTGCAGTGGTTTACGCGCGGCTTCGCCGATTACTTCGAGAGCTATCCCGGCCTGTCGCCGCCTTACGCCGACTTCGTCCGTCCCGGCTTCAATTTCACCTACTGGATGCTTGGGCATTTCATGGCGCCGGTCTCCGGGGCGTACCTGTATCTCAACTACGCTGCGATCGGCGCCTGCGCCGGCCTGTGCTACCTGGTGATGCGCCAGGGGGGCGCGGCACTGTCGCTGGCCTTGCCCCTGGCCGCGGCGGTGCCCCTGATGCCCGCCATGATCCCGGTGCTGTCGACCCTGCTGTCGCCGCCGCAGGCCTACGATCCCCTGGCGGCGGCGCTGGCCCTGCTGGTCCTGCTGTCCTGGCCGCTGCGGCGCCCCTGGCTGAGCGCTGCCCTGCTGCTGGCGGCGATTCTCACCAAGGAGACGACGCTGCCGCTGGCAGCGGCGCTGCCGGTTTTGTATGTGCTTGAGCACCGCCGCGAAATGCGCACGCAGCCGCGCCGCTGGCTGGAAGCGCTGCTGCTAACCATGCCCCTGCTGCTATGGCTGGGATTACGCTTCGCGGCCTTCGGCGGCGTCAGCAACGGCACCTATGTCCTCGAGGCGAATGCCGGCGGACTGCTCCACAACCTGGTCAAGCTCGGCCTGCGCTGGCCGTTCTGGATGGACATCCTGCCCCTGCGCCAGGGCAGCGAGGGCCTTGCGGCGCTGCCGTCCTGGCTCCTACTGGGTGCCAACCTGGGCCTGATGCTGGCGGCGGCCGGTATCGTCGGCCTGCGCCTGCTGCGCCGGCATGAGACACCGCATGCCGCCGAAGCCTGCCTGCTGCTGTCCTTCGGCTTCATGTGCCTGGTCGGGGTGGCGCCCCGCTACGGCGCGGTGCTGGACGTGTGCCTGGTCGCCTGCATCGGCCAGTGGCTGGCGCAGCGTACCGCGCCGCGGCTGACGGCCGTGGCGGCGCTGAGCCTGATTGCCGGCCTCGCCGTCACCGACCTGCAGGCCTGGCAAAACTGGCCGGAACGCTATGCCCTGGTCCGGGACTATGCCGCCATAGGTCGCCAATACCTGGCCGCACTCAAGGCCTATCCGGCCGGCGAGCGCGTCCTGGTGCTGAACGATCCGATCAGCTGGCACTCCCGGGAACGCTGGCTGCGCAGCGCGGCCGGGATCGACGCCGAGGTCGTCAAGCTTGCCGACTTCGCCTGCCCCGGCAGCGCCCTGCGGCTGCGGCAGGTCTGCACGGTGGCGCTGCGCAGGCAAACCGGGGGGCCGCAATTCGAGTTCACGCAATCCTGCGGCATCGAGGTCTGCGGGTCCTTCGTGACGCCGCCGCAGCCGCTGCATTTCGAAGCGGCCCCCGGCCTTGCCGTGGACCTGTCGGCGCAAGCCGCCGGCGAAACGGATCGCGGCGG
>CAJCJI010000159.1 GCA_903970595.1 Verrucomicrobiota bacterium | reverse complement strand
GACGCCTTCCTGCGCCGCTGCTTCTTCCACTACATCCGCTTCCCGGACCGCGAGACGATGCAGAAGATCGTCGACGTGCACCACCCGGACCTGAAGAAGAACCTGCTGAAGGAAGCGATGGAGGTGTTCTTCGGCCTGCGCGAACTGCCGGGCCTGAAGAAAAAGCCGTCCACCTCGGAGCTGCTCGACTGGCTCAAGCTGCTGATGGCCGAGGACATCGATCCAGCGGCGCTGCGCGAGACCAGCGTGAAGAAATCGCTGCCGCCGCTGTACGGCGCCCTGCTCAAGAACGAGCAGGACGTGCACCTGTTCGAGCGCATTGCGTTCATGGCCAGACGCGGGAACTGACCGCCGGCGATGGAGAACTACTGGCACCTGGGGCGCTGGGGCAGAATTCCGGTTTCGATGCACTGGACCGTGCTGCTGATCTTCCCCTGGCTGTTCCTCTGGCTCAACGACTGGCTGGCCGCCCTGATCGGGTCCGGCGCCTATTTCCTGCTGCTGCTGGCGCATGAGTTCGGACATGCCGCCGTGGCCCGCTGGCGCCGGGTGGCCGTTGATGGCATCACCCTGAACGGCCTGCATGGCGAGACTTCGCACGCCTATCCGCGCAGCACCGGCGACGACATCCTCATCGCCTGGGGTGGGGTTGCCGCCCAGGTCCTGGTGCTGCTGCTGACCCTGCTGGCCACGCCCTGGATCGAATTTTCGAGCCATGCGGTCTGGACCGTGGCCGCCCCGGTGATCATGGTCTTCACCCGCTGGAATCTGTTCCTGATGGTGGTGGCCTTGCTGCCCATCGGCCCCATGGACGGCCGCCGCGCCTGGGCGGTGATCCCCTGGCTGCGCCAGCGCTTTCGTCGTAGAGGCAGCAGCGGCGGCAAGGTGGTCAAGCTGGACCCGGCCAAGCGCCGCGCGCTTCAGCAGCAGTCGGAGAAGGCCGCCGCGGATATCCTGCAGAAACTCGGAAAAAAGAAGTAGGGCGGGTCCGCGACCCGCCGTTCACCGCGTCACTACCGGGCCGCCCTACGCCGCCGTCACCGCCTTCATATCCGCGATCCGCCACAAATACCAGCTCCCCACCGACCGGTAAGGCGCCCAGCGCGCGGTGATCGCCAGCGTCGCCTCGTCGTCCAGCTTCTCGCCGTGGTTGTGGATCAGGTTGAGCCCGCGCCGCAGACCGGCATCGCCGAGCGAGAAGACGTCGAGCCGGCCCAGGGCGAAGATCAGAAACATCTCGGCGGTCCAGCGGCCGATCCCCGGCAGGGCGTCGAGGGCTTCGATGGCGGCCTCGTCGTCGAGCTTGCCCAGCTTGCGGAAGTAGGCGGCGTCGGCGTGATTCACCTCGGCCACGGCCCGCAGCCATTTCGCCTTGGCGTTGGACAGGCCGCAGGCGCGCAGCGCCTCGGGGGTCAGCGCCATGAAATGCGCGGGTTTGAAGCGCACCCCGGCGCAGGCGGCGGCCACCACGCGCGCCTGGATGGTATCGGCGGCCCGGGAGGACAGCTGCTGGCTGATGATGGAACTGCACAGTACATGGAACGGGTCGCGGCGCTGTCCGCCGATGGTGCAGGGGCCATGCGCGTCGATGACGCGCGCCAGCTTCTTGTCGCGCCGGCGCAGGTGCGCCTCGGCGGCACGCAGGATTTCGGGTTCGATCACGTTACGCGATGCGGTGCGGGCAGATGCCCTAGCATGCCGCAATGCCGGGCCAAACTCATCTTGGGACCCACGCCTGCCGCGCTAAACCCGGCTGTTCTGCCTTCAGTACACAATACGGGTGGTTCCCTGCTCCGAGCGCGATCCGCCCATCGCGGCGGCCAAAAGGATCGTTTACAGTCCCTGCCATGCTCTTCGGTTTCTTCCTCACCCTGCGCGCCGCCGGCCTCAAGCCGGGCCTGGGCGAATTCCTGTCCCTGCTGGAAGCCCTGCGCCGCCACGTCATCATGTTCAGCATGGACGACTTCTACGTCCTGGCGCGCACCATCCTGGTCAAGGACGAGAGCCAGTTCGACCGCTACGACCGCGCCTTCGCCGCCTATTTCAAGGGCGTGGAGCAGGTTTTCGAGGGTTTCGACAAGGCCATCCCCGATGAATGGCTGCGGCTGGAGGCGATGCGCCTGCTGAGCGACGAGGAGCGCGCCAAGATCGAGGCCCTGGGCGGCTGGGACAAGCTGATGGAAACGCTCAAGCAGCGCCTGGAGGAGCAGAAGGAGCGCCACCAGGGCGGCAACAAATGGGTCGGCACCGGCGGCACCAGCCCCTTCGGCCACGGCGGCTACAACCCGGAAGGCGTGCGCATCGGCGGCCAGGGCGGCCAGAAAAAAGCGGTGAAAGTCTGGGAAAAGCGCGAATACCGCAACCTGGACGACTCGGTGGAGCTGGGCACGCGCAACATCAAGGTGGCGCTGCGCAAGCTGCGCCGCTTCGCCCGCGAAGGCTCGCCCGACATCCTGGACCTGGACGGCACCATCGAGTCCACTGCGCGCAACGCCGGCTGGCTCGACCTGCGCATGATGCCGGAGCGGCACAACGCGGTGAAGGTGCTGCTGTTCCTCGACGTCGGCGGCTCCATGGACCCGCACGTCAAGGTCTGCGAGGAACTGTTCTCCGCCTGCAAGACCGAGTTCAAGCACCTGGAATATTTCTATTTCCACAACTTCGTCTACGAGAGCGTGTGGAAGGACAACCGCCGGCGCCACGGCGAGCGCATCCCGCTGTTCGACGTGATGCACCGCTACACGCCGGACTACAAGTTGGTCTTCGTCGGCGACGCCACCATGAGCCCCTACGAAATCCTGCATCCCGGCGGCAGCGTCGAACACTGGAACGAGGAGGCCGGCGCGGTCTGGTTCAAGCGCCTGGTCGACACCTATCCGCGCACCGTCTGGCTCAACCCCGAGCCCGAGGACCGCTGGGAATACACCCCCTCGATCCAGGCCACGGTGCAACTGATCGGCGAGGACCGCATGTTCCCGCTGACGCTGGCCGGCCTGGAGCGCGGCATCCGCCGGCTCAGCCACTGAAACAACAACACGGGGCGCCGTGCCCCGCATGACTCAAGGGAGAGAAAAATGTCGTCACTGCAAGCGCTGATCGGATTTGCCGCCTGGACCCTGCTGCTGGTGCTGGTGATCTTTGCCTGGCGCGGTTTCCAGATCGTGGTCAAAGGCAAGAAGGCCTATTCCTGGACCCGCGGCAGGATCGTCGACGAGCCGGGCCTGATCCGGCGCATCGAGCACGCCCACATCAACTGCCTGGAGAACCTGCCGATCTTCGCCGTGATCGTGCTTGCCGCGGCCGCCATGGGCAAGGGCGCCGTCACCGCGCCGTATGCCGCGTACGTGCTGTATGCGCGGGTGGCGCAGAGCCTCACCCACATGGTCGGCATCGGCCACTGGCTGGTGATGCTGCGCGCCACCTTCTGGGCCATCCAGCTGGCGCTGTTCGTGGTGATGATCCTGGGTCTGTGCTGCGGGCACTCCGGTTGAAGTTCCCGCGCCACTTCGGGCGCCGGCTGCGGCGGGGACTCCTGATCGCCGCGGTGGTCCTGCTCGGCCTGGTTGCACTGATCAACAACTGGGTGATCAACAACACCTATTCCTACATCTACGACGACTGGTCCCTGCTGCCGGACAACGACGTCGGCCTGGTGCTCGGCACCAGCCCCCACACCCGCAGCGGCGCGGCCAATCCGCAATTCTACGGCCGCATCCACGCCGCCGCGCAGCTATACCAGCTGGGCAAGATCAAGCGCATCATCGTCAGCGGCGCCAACCCGGACGCCAGCTACAACGAGCCGCGCGCCATGCGCCGCGAACTGGTCAAGTCCGGCGTGCCGCCGCAGGCCATCTACATGGACTTCGCCGGCTTCCGCACCTTCGATTCGGTGGCGCGGGCGCAGGTGGTGTTCGGGCTGGACCGGGTCACTATCATCACCCAGCGCTACCACGCCTATCGCGCCGTGTTCGTCGCCAAGAAACTGCACATGAAGGTGGCCGGCTACGCCGCGCCCTCCGAAGAGATCGGCACCTTCAGCCGCACCATGGCGCGGGAGGTGCTGGCGCGGGTGCGGGTGGTGCTGGATATCTACGTGCTGCACACCGAGCCGAAGTTCCTGGGCGCGCCGCAGCCGGTGGAGAAGGACAGTAATCCGCCGCCGGATACGGATGGGTGAGGGGTTGGCAAAGTGATGCTGTCTCGCCAGGGATGGCAGAGTGAGGTCCGGCAAGAAGCTGCTATGAACGATCTGCCAAGCAGCCGGTCTTAAGTTCCGATAGCGGGTTTTCGCGCGGCGGATGTTGCGCGTGCCGTGCGAGGCTGTTGCCCAAGCTGTCGCGGACCGCTGCCTGGCGCACCGACGCCGCAAGCGCGGTGCCGTAGTCTCCGTGATCCATCCACCCAACTTGATCGCTCAAGGATGACACCATGTCGCAATTCAAAAATGCACTGCACAACGAATATCAGCTCCTGCAAACCCTGCACGACGAACTGGCCTTGAAGGCCCATCTGTTCAAGTCGGAGATGAAGAGCCACTGGGAAGCGCTCGAAGTCAAATGGGCCGATTTCAAGGAACACCTTGGCCGCGCCCAGGTGGCGGCGGTCGATGCGGGGCATGAGATCGATGCCGCTTCCAAGCCGCTGGCCGAGGCGTTGAAGAACGGGTTTACCGAGATCAAGAACGCGTTCAAGCATTGAGCGGGACGTAGCAGGGCTGCTTCTCGCGGGTACTGGTAATAACCTGTTTGGCCTGCGCGTGGCTTTTCGCCTGCGGCGACCTACTTCTTTACAACAGCGTAAAGAAGTAGGCAAGAAACGCCGCCCCTGAGTCTGCGCCGAATCATCGCAAGCGAAGATTCGGTCCCCTGCGCTCCGCAGCCGGAGCGGGGTCCATCGACAGGCCATCCATGGCCTGACGATGGACGCTTCGGCTCCTGCCTCGCCCGCGTCTGCGCGAGGCAGTATCCGCTCCGTCTTTGCGATGCTCGGCGCAGCCAGACGGGGGGAACGTCAACCGCGGAAAGCAACAGCAAAGAGCAAAACCGCGAAGGGCGGAGTGTGCGTTCTTTTCACACCCTATGACTCTCAGTAGTCATATACGACCTTGATGTTTTCGAATAGGCTCAACTTCACGTTGGACGCCAATGTCAATTGGTCGTCACTAATTGAAAAAAGGTCTTGCGGCTCTGCAATCCCATCGAAAAAGACAAGTACGTCGCCTCTAGGTGCACGTCTCAGTTTGTATGGGCCGAAGCCGGACACCTTGAATGATTCTGCTTGTTGACGGACGCTCGTGTTCAGTGCACCGGCAGTCTTGGGAAGAGAGAAAATCTCCTGGATCAGCGTAATTTCGCTTGCCTTAACGCCGCAAATGAATGCTCCAATTAGTAGTCCGACAGCAGCGGTCCAAAGGGTGACAGGGACGTGCTTTAGCAGCCAAGGAATTGTAACTTTCTCAGGCACGGTCAGTTCTGGGGCCATTTGAACTTGTGGAAAGTTGCTCGGTGATGAATCAAGCAACTGCGTTGGGTTCGTAGCAGAATCAATATCTGCTTGATTCATTAGGTGCCGGACTTCCGGAAGAACATAGCCTTGGACGCGCTCCAGAGCTTCGACTGCCGTGCAATGAAGCGGAAGGAGATCCTCCAATTGTCCGCATAAATCTGACCATCCAAGCGCTTTGCAGAAATGAGCGAGGGCATCAAGCTTCCCGGACAATACCCTGTCGTAAACACTCTGGGGTTCTAAATCATCATAGTATTGATTGAGGTCGATCTTAAATGCCTCAAGCTCAGAGATGAGCGAATTTATTGCCTGGGATCGCGGAGCCTTCATAAAATTACTCGGGAGCATCTAACATCGCAAAAGATTCCACCCTCAATCCAACTGGCACGGATAGGGCAGATTAGCGTAGCGTAATCCGCCTTTCGTGGTTTTGTTGTTCGCTGTTGCTTTTCCGCCGTTGACGTTCCCCCCGTCTGGCTGCGCCGAGCACCGCAAAGACGGAGCGGATATTGCCGCGCGCAGACGCGGGCGAGGCAGGATGCCGAAGCGTCCATCGTCAGGCCAGGGATGGCCTGTCGATGGACCCCGCTCCG
>CAJCJI010000158.1 GCA_903970595.1 Verrucomicrobiota bacterium | reverse complement strand
CGTTGTTCTTCTGGTTCTTCGTCAGCGTCGCCCGCAAGGCCAACCAGGGCGTGCCGTCCGGCGTCGAGAACTTCGTCGAGATGTGCCTGGAATTCGTCCAGAACCAGACCCGCGAAATCTATCCGCACGCACCTTCCCTGGTGTCGCCGCTGGCCCTGACGATCTTCGTCTGGGTGCTGCTGATGAACATCATGGATATCGTCCCGATCGACTGGTTTCCGTACATCGGCGAAAAAGTATTCCACCTGCACCATCTGCGCATCGTTCCCAGCACCGACGTCAACATCACCTTCGGCTTGTCGCTGTCGGTGTTCGTGCTGATGTACATCTACAACTTCCGCTACAAGGGTGTCATCGGGCTGGGCAAAGAATTTCTGACCCATCCGTTTTTCGTCCCATCCGGCCCCCTGCGCGTGCTGAACCTGCTGCTAATCCCGGTCAATGTGATCCTGCGCCTGGTGGAGGATGTCGCCAAGCCGGTGTCGCTGGCGCTGCGACTATTCGGCAACCTGTTCGCGGGCGAACTGATCTTCGTGCTGATCGCTGTTTTCGCCAGCAATGCCTTCGAACACGGTATCGGTGGTTTCGCCTTCTTCGGCCTCGGCGGCTTGTTCATCCAGATGGCCTGGACGGTATTCCACCTGCTGGTCATTCCCCTGCAGGCATTCGTCTTCATGGTGCTGACCATCGTTTATCTGTCGTCCGCGGCGCAGAGCCACGGTGACGATCACTAATTCCACCCACCCGTAATCACGTCAATTCGTTCACAGGAGTTGCTTCAATGGAATACGCTCATCTGCTGGCCCAAATCGATGGCTCCACGCTGCTCGCCGTCGGCCTCATCCTCGGCCTCGGCGGCGCCGGCACGGCGATTGGCTTCGGGCTGCTCGGCGGCAAGCTAATCGAAGGCACCGCGCGCCAGCCGGAACTCGGCGGCATGCTGCTCGGCCGCATGTTCCTGGTCGCCGGTCTGCTCGACGCCGTGACCTTCGTCGGCATCGGTATCGGCATGTTCTTCGTGTTCGCCAATCCGTTCGCGGCCGCACTCAAGGCTGTGGCCGGCGGCTGAACCGCCGAACAATCCTCCCGACGGGGTAGCAAGCGATGGATCTCAACGCAACTCTGATCGTTCAGAGCTTTACCTTCCTTGTATTCGTCACGCTGATGTGGCGTTTCGTGTGGCCGTTCATCATCAAGGCCATGCAGGACCGCCAGGCGAAGATCGCCGACGGCCTGGCCGCCGCCGAGAAGGGCTCGAAGTCCCTGCAGGACGCTTCGCTGAAAAGCGAGGAAGCGCTCAAGGTCGCCCGCGTGCAGGCGCAGGAGATCCTCGGCGCCGCCAACAAGCAGGCGGCGCAGATCGTCGAGCAGGCGCGCCTGGACGCCGAGTCCGAGAAGGCGCGCATCGTCGCCGCCGGACACGCGGAAGTGGAGCGCGAAGTGACGCACGCCAGGGACTCGCTGCGCAAGCAGGTGGGTGAATTGGCGGTGGCCGGCGCTTCCCGCATCCTCAAGCGCGAGATCGATATCAAGGCCCATGCCGACGTGCTGACTGAGCTGGCGGCGCAGGTCTGATCCATCATGGCCGAACTGCATACTCTTGCCCGTCCCTACGCCAAAGCGGCTTTCGAGCTGGCGCGGGAATCCGGCGCGCTGCCGCACTGGTCGCAAACGCTGAAGGCGCTGAGCGCGGTCATTGCGGATGCCCGCGTCTCCTCGCTGCTCGGCGATCCGCGCCTGTCCCGCAGCGACGTGGTGGGGCTGCTGGCGCAGGCGCTGGGCGACAAGCTGGACGCGCAGGGCCGCAATTTTCTGGGCCTGCTGGCCGAGAACAAGCGCCTGACCGCATTGCCGGCCATCGCCGAAGAGTACGAAACCCTGCGCGCCGCGGCCGAGCGGCGGGTGGACGTGGAGATCACCACGGCGGTGGCGGTGGCCGAGGTGCAGCAGCAGGCCCTGATCGCGGCGATCCATAAGCGGCTGGCGCTGGAAGTGGATGTGGCGTGGAAAACCGATGCGGCGCTGGTTGCGGGCGCGGTGATCCGTGCCGGCGATCTGGTGATCGACGGTTCCGTCGCAGGCGAGCTGGCGCATCTGCGCCAGGCCGTGGTGACGGGCTAGAAATGCACAGGCCGGAACAATCTAAAGCACGGGGCGCGCAGCGCCCCGTTCAGCAGTAATAAAGGGTATACAACCATGCAACTGAATCCTTCCGAGATCAGCGAGCTGATCAAGGCCCGCATCAAGAACTTCGAGGCCGGCGCCGAAGCGCGCAACACCGGCATCATCGTCTCGCTGCAGGATGGCATCGTCCGCATCCACGGACTGTCCGACGCCCTGCAGGGCGAAATGCTCGAGTTCCCGGCCAAGGCCGGCGGCGAGGTCACTTACGGCCTGGCGCTGAACCTGGAGCGCGACTCGGTGGGCGCCGTGGTGCTGGGCGACTACAAGCACCTGGCGGAAGGCGACACGGTGAAGACCACCGGCCGCATCCTCGAAGTGCCGGTGGGCGAAGGCCTGCTCGGCCGCGTGGTGGATTCGCTGGGCCGGCCCATCGACGGCAAGGGTCCGATCAAGGCTTCCGGCACCTCGCCGATCGAGAAGGTGGCGCCGGGCGTCATCACGCGCCAGTCGGTGAGCCAGCCGGTGCAGACCGGCTACAAGTCGGTGGACTCCATGGTGCCGATCGGCCGCGGCCAGCGCGAGCTGATCATCGGCGACCGCCAGACCGGCAAGACCGCCCTGGCCATCGACGCGATCATCAACCAGAAGACCACCGGCATCAAATGCATCTACGTGGCGATCGGCCAGAAGGCCAGTTCCATTGCCAACGTGGTGCGCAAGCTGGAAGAGCACGGCGCGATGGCCCACACCATCGTCGTCGCCGCCACCGCCTCGGAAGCCGCCGCCCTGCAGTTCATCGCGCCGTACTCCGGCTGCACCATGGGCGAGTACTTCCGCGACAAGGGCGAGGACGCCCTGATCGTTTACGACGACCTCTCCAAGCAGGCCGTGGCCTACCGCCAGGTGTCGCTGCTGCTGCGCCGCCCGCCGGGCCGCGAAGCCTTCCCCGGCGACGTGTTCTATCTCCACTCCCGCCTGCTGGAGCGCGCCGCGCGCGTCAACGCCGACTACGTCGAGAAGTTCACCAACGGCGCCGTCAAGGGCAAGACCGGCTCGCTCACCGCGCTGCCGATCATCGAGACCCAGGCCGGCGACGTCTCCGCCTTCGTGCCGACCAACGTCATCTCCATCACCGACGGCCAGATCTTTCTGGAAACCGACATGTTCAATGCCGGTATCCGTCCGGCCATGAACGCCGGCATCTCGGTGTCGCGCGTCGGCGGCGCGGCGCAGACCAAGGTCATCAAGAAGCTGGCCGGCGGCATCCGTACCAACCTGGCCCAGTACCGCGAGCTGGCGGCCTTCGCCCAGTTCGCCTCCGACCTGGACGAAGCCACCCGCAAGCAGCTCGAACGCGGCCAGCGCGTGACCGAGTTGATGAAGCAGAAGCAGTACGCGCCGCAATCCGTCGGCCAGATGGCCTCCACGATTTATGCGGTCGAGATGGGCGCCATCGACAAGGTCGCCGTGGACAAGGTGCTGGCCTGGGAAACCGGCCTGCACCAGTTCCTGGCCGCCTCGCACAAGCCCCTGCTGGACAAGCTGGACACCGGCGACTGGGACAAGCCCATCGAGGGCGAGCTCAAGGCCGCCATCGAAGCCTTCGTCAAGCAGTCCGCGATCTAATGGGAGGCGAGAGGCGGGAGGCGAGAGGCGCAACAGCGCGTCAAGCGTTCCGTGTATCGCACTTGAAGATGGAACAACGTACTGGAGTGCGGGCGAAACAGGAGTCTGGAGGCAGCAACGCCTCCCGCCTCCCGCCTCCCGCCTTACGAGCGTAAGCAATGGCCAGCACCAAAGAGATTCGCACCAAGATCAAGAGCGTGAAAAACACGCAGAAGATCACCCGTGCGATGGAAAAAGTGGCGATGTCGAAGATGCGCAAGGCGCAGGAGCGCATGGCGCAGGCCCGGCCCTACGCCGAGAAGATCCTGCGCAGCGTCGGCCACCTGGCCCTGGCCAACACGGAATACAAGCATCCGTTCCTGCTGGAGCGCCCGGCCCGGCGCATCGCCTTCATCGTTGTATCGAGCGACCGCGGCCTGTGCGGCGGCCTCAACACCAACCTGTTCCGCGCCGCGGTGCGCTCCATCCGCGAGTGGCGGGAGCAGGGCGTGGAAGTCGAGTTCGCCGTGATCGGCAACAAGGCCGCGGCATTCTTCAAGCGCGTCGGCGGCAAGGTGCTGGCGCAGACCGCGCAGCTCGGCGACAAGCCGCACCTGGAGCAGCTCCTGGGCACCATCAAGGTGGTGACCGATGCCTACCGCGCGGCGGAGGTGGACCACGTGTTCCTGGTGTCCAACCAGTTCGTCAACACCATGACGCAGAAGCCCACCATCCGCCAGCTGCTGCCGCTGTCGGTGCCCAAGGCCGCCGATGAGGGCGCGCCGGAATTCGCCGTGCCGGGCCTGAAGAGCGGCGCCTACCCCTGGGACTACATCTACGAGCCGGATGCCCGCGAGCTGCTGGACCTGGTGCTGAGCCGCTACCTCGAATCCCAGGTGTACCAGGCAGTGGTGGAAAACGTCGCCTCCGAGCAGTCCGCGCGCATGGTGGCCATGAAGGCCGCCAGCGACAACGCCGGCAAGATCATCAACAGTCTGCAGCTCGCCTACAACAAGGCCCGCCAGGCCAGCATCACCAAGGAACTGGCGGAAATTGTCGGCGGCGCCGCGGCGGTTTAGGTTAAGTAGGTCGGCCTCCAGGCCGACGGAAATTTTAGATGTCGGCTTTAAAGGCCGACCTACGCAAGATTTGAAGAGGAAGATCAGATGAGCACCGGCAAGATTGTTCAGATCATCGGCGCGGTTATTGACGTCGAGTTTCCGCGGGATGCGATCCCCAAGATCTACGACGCGCTGAAGATCGACGGCACCGCGCTGACCCTGGAAGTGCAGCAGCAGCTCGGCGACGGCGTGGTGCGCACCATTGCCCTGGGCTCATCCGACGGGCTCAAGCGCGGCCTGGTGGCGCAGAACACCGGCGCGCCGATCTCGGTGCCGGTTGGCAAGGCCACCCTGGGCCGCATCATGAACG
>CAJCJI010000157.1 GCA_903970595.1 Verrucomicrobiota bacterium | reverse complement strand
GGGCGTTGTTGCTCGTCGCTCGTGTACTTGGAGTACACCACGCTCCTCGCGCCTAGCCCTGCGCGAACATGCAAGCCGCGGCAGGGTATGGAATTAACCAGAGGCTCCCTAGCCGCGGTATTTCCAGCTCGCAACCAGCGCTTATGTCCCCCGCAAACCTGATGAAGTTCTGCAGCGCCTGCGGTCATCCGGTCGAATTCAGGATTCCGCCGGGCGACCAGCTGCCGCGGCACATCTGCACCCAATGCGGAACGATTCATTACCATAATCCGCGCATCATCGCCGGCTGCGTGCCGGAGGCCGCGGACGGCAGAATCCTCATGTGCCGCCGGGCCATCGAGCCGCGCCTGGGCTACTGGACCTTTCCGGCGGGGTTCCTGGAGCTGGGCGAAACCAGCGCCCAGGGGGCCGCCCGCGAGACCCTGGAGGAATCGCAGGCCGAGGTCGAGGTGGACGACCTGTTCGCGGTGATCGCGGTGCCCTATGTCAGCCAGGTCTACATGCTCCACCGCGGCCGCATGAAGGGCGTTCATCACGGGGTCACCTCGGAAAGCTCGGAAACGCAGCTGATGCGCGAGGACGAAATTCCCTGGAAGGAAATCGCCTTCGCCACCATTTACCACGGCCTGAAATTCTTCTTCGAGGACCGGGCCCGCGGCCTGCGCGGCTTCCACGAAATGAATCTGACGGCACGCGCGCCGAGCCGGGAGCGCAGCGAGGTAAGCTAGGCAGGCTTAAGGTCTGACCCGACCAAGACCGGGACAACAAATGAATCAGGGGAGAACCATGCGTCGTTTCGCCTTGCTGGCTTTTGCGATCAGCCCCGCGCTGTTCGCCGACGATCCGCCGCCGGTGGAACAGGGCGCGCTGGTGCGCGGTTTCGCCCTGCCGCCGGTGCTGGGACGGCCGGACGTGCTGCCCGAACGCGGTTTGCAGCAGCGCATCTACCTGAACGACACCAACGAGTTCGTCGATCGCGCCAACGCCTCGGAAAGCATCATCGTGGACGGCGAGGCGACGCAGTTGTCCTACGAGCTGCGCTACGGCTTTGGCCAGGGCTGGGAAGCCGGCCTGTTCGTGCCGCTGCTGCTGCAGGGCGGCGGCATCCTCGACGGCCTGATCCAGGGCTGGCACCAGGCCTGGGGGCTGCCGAACGAAAACCGCAATATCGCCCCGCAGAACCGCTATCTCTACCAGTACACACGCAATGGCCAGCAGCTGCTCGACGTGAGCCAGGGCAGCCTGACCTTCGGCGATGTGCGGCTCACCGGCGGCTACCGCCTGAGCGACCACCTGGCCGCCCGCGCCATGCTGCAGCTGCCCAGCGGCGACGGCAGCCACCTGTCCGGCAACGGCGCCGTCGGCGGCGCCCTGTGGGTAGACGGCGGGCTGCCGCTGAGCGGCACTTTCATCAACCGGATCACGCTGTACGGCTCGCTTGGCTACGGCTATACCGGTGCCGGCGACGTGCTGGCGCAGATGCAGAAGAACGGCCTGCCGTTCGGCGCGGCAGGCCTGGGCTTCCGCATTACGCCGCGCTGGGACGCCAAGGTGCAGGTGTACTTCCACGATGCACCGTATCGAGGCAGCGAACTGTCCGCGCTGGATCATATTGCCGCGCCGCTGACGGTCAGCACCAGCTATCGCATTGCATCGCACGCGGCGCTCAGCCTGGGTTTCCAGGAAAAGGCCAATATCTATGCCTCGCCCGACTTTGGTCTGTTCCTGGGCGTGGTGACGCAGTAGGAGTACATTCCGGAGTCCGCAGACTGCGGAGTTTTTCGCCGAGGTCCGCGCGGTGCAGGATGGAACCTGCGGCGCCGGCCATCGGTCAGAGCCGATGCTGCCCGGCGCGGCATGGGCCAGGACGGCCGCTTTAGTTTGCTAAAACAGCGAATCACCCGGAGTTCGGCATGGAAGCTGCTATATCCCCGGTTGTACCCAGTTCGTCGTTTGCAATAATTTCGATCCAAGCTACTAATTTTCTCTTCGCTTTATCGAAATTGACCCATTCGGCATGCATGCTTCCACGGACGGCAAGCACCAGGTGCAGGGCATGATGACTTACTACGACATTCGCCTCGGACGGACCCGATTGAAGCGGCGCTATGTATGGGCCGGTTATGGCTTTGTGGCCGGCATACTGCTGGGGGCCGTGATCGGCTGGGTGATCTAGCTCAAGCGTGATCCCTCACCCACTGCCGCGCATTGACGAACAGCTGGAACCAGGGCGTCTTGTCGGTCCACTGCTGCGGCCACCAGGACCCCACAGTGCCGGCGACGCTGCGCTCGGGGTGCGGCATCAGGATGGTGATGCGGCCGTCTTCGTTGCACAGGCCGGTGATGCCTTCCGCGGCGCCGTTCGGGTTCTGCGGGTAGCGCGCGGCGACGGCGCCGTGGTTGTCGACGAAGCGCAGCGCCAGCTGGCTGCCCCCGCGCAGCGCGCCCAGGTCGCCGGCGGCGGCGAATTCCGGCCGGCCTTCGCCGTGCGCCACCGCCACCGGCAGCTTCGATCCGGCCATGCCGGCGAAGAACAGGGAACGGCTGGGCGTCACTTCGACCATGGTCCAGCGCGCCTCGAACTGCTCGACGCGGTTGCGGCGGAACGCGGGCCAGTGCGCGGCGCCGGGCACGATCTCCTTGAGCGCGGCGAACATCTGGCAGCCGTTGCACACACCCAGGGCAAAGCGGTCCGGCCGCGCCAGGAAGGTCTGGAACTGCTCACGCGCACGCGCATTGAACAGGACCGACTTGGCCCAGCCCTGGCCGGCGCCGAGCACGTCGCCGTAAGAGAAGCCGCCGCAGGCGACCAGGCCGGAAAAGCCGTCCAGCGTGATCCGGCCTTCCAGGATGTCGCTCATGTGCACGTCGACGCTTTCAAATCCGGCGGCATGGAAGGCGTAGGCCATTTCGATATGGCCGTTGACGCCCTGCTCGCGCAGGATGGCGACGCGGGGGCGGCTGGCGCCGGGAGGGGAGAGGCGGGAGGCGGGAGGCGGGACCGCGAAGCTCAGATGCACGGATAAACCGGGATCGTCGGCGGCGCCCACGCTCTCGAATTCTTCTTTGGCGCATTCCGGATCGTCGCGCAGGGCGGCCATGCGGTAGCTGGTCTCGGCCCAGAGCTGGTGCAGCTGCCCGCGCGGCGCGGCGTAAAGCTCGCGGCCCTTGTAGTGGAATACCAGGCGGTCCTTGGCGGAGGGCGCGCCGAGGTCGGCCACGTCGAGGCCGCCGTCGGCAAGCTGGACGCGGATGAATTCCGCGTCGGCGGCGCGCACCTGCAGCAGCATGCCCAGCTCCTCGCTGAACAGGGCCGCCAGCGGATCCTCGCCCAGCACATCCAGGACGATGTCGATGCCGCAGTGGCCGGCGAAGGCCATTTCGCACAGGGCCGCGAACAGGCCGCCGTCGCTGCGGTCGTGGTACGCCAGGACTTTGCCGGCGGCGTTGAGCCGCTGCACCTGGATGAAGGCGTGCTTGAGCTGCTGCGGATCGTCCAGATCCGGCGGGTACTCGCCCACCGCGCCGTAGACCTGGGCCAGGGCCGAGCCGCCGAGGCGGTTGCGGCCGTTGCCGAGGTCGATCAGCAGCAGGCGCGTGTCGCCATGGTCGGTACGCAGCTGCGGCGTGAGCGAGGCGCGCACGTCGGCCACCGGGGCGAAGGCCGAGACGATCAGGGTCAGCGGCGCGGTCTG
>CAJCJI010000156.1 GCA_903970595.1 Verrucomicrobiota bacterium | reverse complement strand
GCTTCGCGTGGACTGGCTGTCGCGGGTGGGCGCGTTGCGCCGCGACTGGCCCCTGCGCCTGCCCGGCATCGAAGATCCACGCCAGCCCTACGGCCTGATCCGCGCCGTGTCGCATCTGGCGCACCCGGATGCGGCCATCACCACCGACGTGGGCCAGCACCAGATGTGGGTGGCGCAGAGCTATCCCTTCACCCGGCCGGAACGCTGGCTCACCTCCGGCGGACTGGGCACCATGGGCTTTGGGTTACCAGCAGCTATCGGCGCTGCGATAGCCCTGCCAGATGCTGGCGCGGTCTGCTTCACCGGCGACGGCAGCCTGCTGATGAACGTGCAGGAGTTCGCCACCCTGGCCGAGTTGGACCTGAACGTGAAGACGGTCGTGCTGGACAATGCCGCGCTGGGCCTGGTGCGGCAACAGCAGGAACTGTTCTACCAGCGGCGCCACATGGCCTCGCTCTACGCCCGGCCCTCCTCGCTGTGCGCGGTGGCGCGCGCCTTCGGCGTGCCGGCCTATGACCTGGCGGAAGCCGCCGACGCCCAGGCCATGCTGGAGGAAGCCTTCGCCCGCCCGGGCCCGGCGCTGATCCGCGCGCCGGTGGCGGCGGAAGCCATGGTGCTGCCGATGGTGGCGCCGGGCCAGGCGAATACCGAGGTGATCGACTGACCGCGGCCGCCGCGGAGCCGGACATTACGCCTTGGTATAGATCACCAATCCGTCACATTCGCCGGTTAGGGTGCTGGACTGACTATCGGGAGATCGGCATGAAGCCTTACCTGTTCCTGGCCCTGGCTGTACTGGGCATCGTGCTGGTGAGCTGCTCCAGCGGCAACAATGGCTCGTCGTCTTCCGGCGGCACCGTGCCCGCATCCGTCGAAGGCACACAGGGCAGCGCCTATTCGATCTCGGTGTTCGCCCAGTCCCCCGGCGGCACCCTGGTGCCGGACGACATGGTGCAGGCCGGCAGCAGCGTCTTCGTGATCTACCAGGACACCAACGTCAATCCCGACGGCACCCTCGCTGCCGGAGTGACCTCCGCGCAGGCCAAGCTGCTGGTCTATGACCTGAACGGCAACGTGCAGCAGACCCTGGATCTGCCCGGCCACCCGGACGGCATGACGCTCTTCAACAGCAGCACCGTCTGGGTCAGCAGCAACGAGGACGCGAACCCGATCATCACCACCGTCGATACCTCCAGCTACGCCCTGCAGTCCTACACCTCGGACGTCGCCACGCTGCCGCACGGCGGCGGCCTCGACGACCTGAAGGTGATCAATGGCGTGGTCTACGCCAGCGCCTCCAACCCGACGACGACCACCAGCCCCAGCCCGAACCTTGCGCCCTACTCCACCGACTCCAGCGGCGCTACCGCCGAGTACGGCGTCAACACCGGGCCGGTGCTGTACAGCGTCGCGCTCAACAGCGACGGCACCACGTTTCATTCGACCCCGGTGCTGATATCCAGCACTCCGGCCACCCTGCTGCCCGGCAATACCCCGGTCACCCTGAACATGACCGACACCGATTCGTCGATGCTCGACCCCGCCGGCGACCTGGTGATCGACAGCCAGCAGGACTCCGAGCTGGTGTTCGTGTCCAATCTCGGCACCTCGTCGCAGTCGGTCAGCGTGCTGCCGATGACGCTCTACGGCAACCCCTGGCCGCTCGACGACACGCGCTGGTCGCCGGCCAGCGGCAGTTCCTTCATGCTGGTCAGCGACACCCCGGCGCAGCTGATCTATCGCATCGACGCCAGCGCGGCCAGCGGCTTCCCGGCCAGCACCGCCTACAGCTCCGGCCAGGGCACCGTGCTGCAAAGCGACACCAGCACCGGCCTGATGACCCCGCTCTACATCGGCATGAACAACCCGCATGGCCTGATCTTCGTCACGCAGTAAGACATACTTTTCGGTACCGCTGTTGCACCCGCAGATCAGCGCGATCCGGTTCGCCGTGCCGCTGCTGGCGGCCCTGGCCTACGGGGCCTGCGACCGCCAGCCGGCCGCAACGCCGCCACCCCACCCCAGCGCCGCGGTCATCGCCGCCGCGGCGGCAGCCAGAATCGACACCCCGCCGCCGCCCCTGAGCCCGACAGCACGCCTGGGCCAGCAGATGTTCTTCGACCCCGCGCTGTCCGGCTCCGGCAAGATGTCCTGCGCCACCTGCCACGATCCCGCCCACGCCTATGCACCCGCCAACGCGCTGCCGGTACAACTGGGCGGCCCCGCGCTGGACCGGCAGGGCGTCCGCGCGGTGCCGACGCTGACCTACCTGGAGCGCACGCCGCGCTTCGTGATCCGTCCGGACATCCGCTTCGACCCGGACGAAGGCCGGCTGGCCAAGGCCCCCAGGCCCGCGCTCAATGCCCGGCCGGGCGGCACGCGGGGCCAGGCCGCCGTCCAGCCCGCGCAGTCCGTACCCGAAGGCGGCATGGACTGGGACGGCCGCGCGTCCACCCTGGCCGAGCAGGCCGGCGGCCCGCTGCTCGATCCCAGGGAGATGGCCAACCGCGACACCCTGGCCCTGCTCGCCCGGCTGCGGGCGGCTCCCTACGCGAAGGCATTCGCCGCGGTCTTCGGTAGGGAGGCCCTGGACTTGCCGGAGCATGGCCTGGCCGACGCCTACCAGGCCCTGGCGCGCTTCCAGATCGAAGACCGCAGCTTCCACCGCTACGACAGCAAGTTCGACTATGTCCTCGCCGGCCGCGCGCAGCTGAGCGCGCAGGAACTGCGCGGCCTCGCGCTATTCGACGATCCGCACAAGGGCAACTGCGCCGCCTGCCACCTCGACCGGCCGAGCAAGAACCGCCTCGCCCCGGTGTTCACCGACTACGAATTCGAGGCGCTGGCCGCGCCGCGCAATGCCGCGCTGGCCGCCAACCGCGACCCGGCCTACTTCGACGAAGGACTGTGCGGCCCGGCCCGCGCCGACCTGACCGGGCGACAGGACCTCTGCGGCCTGTTCAAGACCCCGACCTTGCGCAACGTCGCCACGCGCCAGGTGTTTTTTCACAACGGCGTGTTCCACTCGCTCAAGGACGTGCTGCGCTTCTACGTGGAGCGGGAAACGCGGCCGGAGCAGTGGTATCCGCGCAGGGCCGACGGCACGGTGGAAAAATACGACGACCTGCCGCCCGCCCACCGCGCCAACGTCGATCGCGGCGATGCGCCCTTCGACCGCGGCGCCGGCGACCCGCCGGCCCTGGACCAGCAAGAGATCGAGGACCTGATCGCGTTCCTGGAAACGCTGACCGACGGCTACCGGCCCGCCGGCTGAGACCAGAGCCTCAGTTCAACCCTTGGTCCCGCCCGCCGCAAGCCCCGCGGCAGCCTTGGCCGCCTTGGCTGCGTCGGCGGCCTCGGCGTCGCTCTTGGCCAGCATCTCGGCCAGTTCGTCCGGCTCGGCATAGCCGGTATGGAGCGTGCCGTCCGGCAGGATGATGCCGGGCGTGCCGGTAATGCCCAGCTTCAGTGCCAGATTCAATTCCTTGTCCACCGGGTTGTCGCATTTGCGCGAAGGAATGCTCTGGCCAAGCTTGGCGCGGGTCAGCGCGGCGCGGCGGTCGCCCGAGCACCACACCGAGATCGCCTGGTAATAAGTGGGCGAATTCAGGCCATGGCGCGGAAAGAAGGCATAGCGCACGGCGATGCCCTTGGCGTTGTAATCCGCGATCTGGCTGTGCATCTTGCGGCAGTAGGGGCAATCCAGATCGGTGAACACCGTCACCAGGTACTTGGCGGCCACCGGCGGCGCCGGGTCGAACTCGATCATGCTGTCGCTGCCCAGCTGCTGCAGCGCCGCCAGGCGGTCGGCTTTGCGCTGCTCCTCGGTCAGGCTCTTGCCGGTGGCCATGTCGACCAGGTCGCCGCGCAGCAGGAACTTGCCGTCGGTGGAGACGTAGCCGAATTCGTGTTCGCGCTGCACCTCGTACCAGCCGCTCACCGGCGAGGGGCGGATCTGGCTGCGATCGACCCCGAAGGCCTTGGCGATCTTGGCCTTGACGGCGTCCGCATCCGCGCCGGCATCGTCGCCCGCGGGAATCGCGGCGGAAACGGCCAGGCTCAGGCCGAACACGCCCGCGGCAAGGCGCCTGATGACAGTTTTGATGGCGGTTGGGGACACGTCGAAAATAGCGGAGGAAGGTGCGCTAGTATGACAAAAAGCAGCCGTTCCAGTTCGCCGCCAAGGTTCCAGGCAGACTCCTTCCGGCAAGGTATTTTTCAAGCAGGAATCCCGCATGTTCGACCACAGCGTTCTGGCCTTTGCGCTGATCGCCCTGGCGCTGACCCTGGCGCCCGGCCCCGACACCTTCCTGGTGATCGCCAATACCGGCGCCGGCGGCTTCCGGCGCGGCTTTGCCACCGTCTTGGGCATCGTCAGCGGCGGCGCGTTCTACGTCCTGCTGGTGGCCTGCGGCCTGGTGCGCATCCTGGTGTATTCCCCCGCCGTGTTCTACACGGTGAAGCTGGCCGGTGCCTGCTACCTGCTCTACCTGGGCTGGGGCGCGCTGCGCGGCGCCTTGCGCCGCGCCGCC
>CAJCJI010000155.1 GCA_903970595.1 Verrucomicrobiota bacterium | reverse complement strand
GCGTAGTTAGCGTCGTTCGCAACTAGCTTGTTTGCGGAAGAGTTTTACGAGGGTCTACCGCACCTCGGCATGCACGTTGGATTTCCAGTCACCGTCGAGCCCAGGTCACCCCCGTTGCTTGGCGATTGTAACACTTGCGACACCTTGGAATCTGGGTTGGGAAAGAAAGACATCAAGCCCCAATGTGCGCCGCGACAGCTGCGTCGGGCGGTTGTGGCGGGCGGCGGCGGCCACGGGCCGCCCTACTGGATACCGGCTTTGGCCGGTATGATGCGAGGTGCGGGGTGGATGTCAGGACCGCAGGATGCGCCCCTGTTCCCGCTTCCAGTCCTTTTCCTTGCTGTCCGCGCGCTTGTCGTGCTGTTTCTTGCCCTTGGCCAGGCCGATCTGCAGTTTGGCGCGGCCGCGGCTCCAGTGCAGGTCCAGGGGTACGATGGTGTAGCCGGCGCGTTCCACCTTGCCGATCAGTTCTGCGATCTGGCGGGCTTGCAGGAGCAGCTTGCGGGTACGGGTGGGGTCGGGGTGGATATGGGTCGAGGCCTGGCCCAGGGGGGTGATGTGGGCGCCCAGCAGCCAGGCTTCCTCGTCCTTGATGATGACGTAGGCTTCGGTGACGTTGGCCTTGCCGGCGCGCATGCTTTTCACTTCCCAGCCTTCCAGCGCCATGCCGGCCTCGAAGGTCTGTTCGATGAAATAATCGAAGCGGGCGCGGCGGTTGACCGCGATCTGCTTGGGGGCGTCGCTCGATTTGTCGGATTTGCTCATCGTCAATTATATGAATATGGACAGCGATCACGTTCCACCAGGGGGCGATGCGGCCCACGTCGAGGTGGCCTGCGCCACGCCGGCGCGCCAGGCCCTGGTCCGGGTCGAGGCTGCGCCGGGCTGCACGGTGCGGCAGGCGATTGAGCGCTCCGGCATCCTGCGGCAGTTCCCCGAAATCAGCCTGGAGCGCTGCAAGGTCGGCGTATTCGGGCGCCTGCGCGATCTGGACGACCCGGTGGAGGCGGGCGACCGGGTGGAGATTTACCGGCCGCTTACGGCCGATCCGAAGCAGGCGCGGCGGCTGCGGGCGCGGAAGAAGGCGGGCAAGTAGCCGAGGGCGGTCTGTTGGGTTTGATTGAGCCGCTGCCCGCAGATGCGGCGGGCACGGCCTGCCCTACGGGGTTGGAATCGCTACGCCCGTGTCTTTGTCCTTGGCCGAAGCGTGGCGCGAGTTTTCGAGCTGGTCCTTCTGCACCTGCTTGGCCAGGGTGTCGGCGTCCGGATTGCCGACGTTTTTGTCGGCGCTGGCGATCTGGATGCCTTCCATGCGCGCGAGCTTGTTGTCGTCGAAGAACAGGGTCACGGTGCGGCTGCTGACCTGGCCGCGGGGGCTCTTGTAGTAGCCGAAGTAGTCCCAGCGTTCGGCGCGAAACGGGTCGGAGGCGATGGGCGTGCCGAGCAGGAATTTCACCTGGTCGCGGGTCATGCCAACCTGCAGCTGGTCGAGCTGCTTCTGCTCGATGACGTTGCCCTGGCGGGTGGGCAGCTTGTAAACAATCTCGCAGCCGCCCAGGCCGAGCAGGCAAGCGAGCAGCAGGGGGTATATCAGAATCGGGCGCATGAATCTCGAGGTGCCTCGTGTGATCCGGGCGGCAAGCATGGGCTAAAAGGGCCCGGCTTTGTCGTTAAGGACAGGAATGCAATAATAACCCAACATCCCTTGCGGCGGACCTCCCGTGGAATCCCAGGACCTCAGAAACGCCGGTCTCAAGGTTACTTTGCCCAGACTCAAGATCCTGGAGATGCTGGAGCACAGCACGCCGCGCCACCTGTCGGCCGAGGAAATCTACCGGCAGCTGATGGAGACCGGCGAGGACATCGGCCTGGCCACGGTTTACCGTGTGCTCACCCAGTTCGAGGCGGCGGGCCTGGTGACCCGCCATCATTTCGAGGGCGGCCACGCCGTGTTCGAGCTGGAGCGCGGGCACCATCACGATCACATGGTCTGCATCAAGTGCGGGCATGTGGACGAGTTTGAGGATGAAATGATCGAAAAGCGCCAGCGCGAGAAGGCCGAATCGCTGGGATACCGCCTGATCGAGCACAGCCTGATCATGTATGGCGAGTGCCAGCGCAAGAATTGCCCCAATCTGAAGGCCGGGCAGGTGCGGCGGGTTTGAGCGGTAGTCGGTCGCGCCGGCCCCCCGGGGTAGCGCTGCGCGCTTCCCGGGCTACTTGTGCTAACGCGCGGCGCGTTTGAGCAGATCCCGGGCCAAGGCCTGGGTGGCGCCGGTCAATTCCACTCCGCCCAGCATGCGCGCCAGTTCGCTGACGCGGCCGGCGGCATCCAGGGTGTCGACGCGGGTGTAGGTGGCGCCGCCGCCGACTTCCTTGCGGATGCCGAAATGCTGCTGGCCCTGTGCCGCCACCTGGGCCAGGTGGGTGACGCACAGGACCTGGCGCCGCAAGCCGAGGGCGCGCAGTTCCCGTCCCACCACTTCGGCGGTGGCGCCGCCGATGCCGGCGTCCACTTCGTCGAAAATCATGGTGGCGGCGCCTTCGCCGCGGCCCAGGCTGACGCCGTGGACGGATACCTGCACGGCGAGGCTCACCCGCGACAACTCGCCGCCGGAGGCCACCTTGGCCAGCGGGCGCGGTGGCTGCCCTGGGTTGGCGGAAAAATCGAAGCGCACCAGGTCTTCGCCGTGCGGGCTGGGGCGTTCGCGGCCGGCCGGCTCGACGGCGACGATGAAGCTGGCATTGGGCATGCCCAGCTCGCGCACCCGGCTGCTCACGTCGGCGGACAGGGTCTGGGCGGAGCGGGTACGCGCCTGGCTCAGGACCTGGGCGGCCTTGCGGTAGTGCTGCAGCGCCACCTGGCGCTCGCGCTCCAGCAGGTCGAGGCGTTCCGCCGCGCCTTCCAGGCTGCCCAGTTCCTGGCGCAGCTGCGCCTGACGCGCGCCGAGCTGGTCGGCTTTCACCCGGTGTTTGCGCGCCAGGTCGTGCACCGCGGCGAGGCGGCGCTCCACTTCGGCCAGGCGCTGCGGGTCGAGGTCCAGGCGCTCCAGCAGGCGGCGCAGCGTGTCGGCCGCTTCGCGCGCCTGGGTCTGGGCGCCGCCGGCCAGGGATTCGATCGCGGCGAAGTCCGGGTGCAGCGGCACCAGGCCGTGCAGGGCGTTGAGGGCGGCGGAAATCTGGTCGTAGGCGCATTGCTCGCCGCCGTACAAGAGCTGCTGCGCGCGGCCGCCGTCCTCCAGCAGCCGGCCGGCGTTGGCCAGGGTCTTGTGCTCGAGGTCGAGCGCGGCCAGTTCGTCGTCCTGCAGGCCCAGGGCGTCCAGCTCCTGCAGCTGGAAGCGCAGGTAATCCAGCTGCGCCGGGTCGCGGCTCTGCGCCGCGCGCAGGGCCTCGATCTGCTGCTCGATGCCGTGTACTTGCGCGGCGGCGCCGGACACCGCGGCCAGGGCATCCGCATGCTGGCCGTAGTCGTCGAGCACGCCGCGCTGGGTGTCGGCCCGCAGCAGCGTCTGGCTTTCGCCCTGGCCGAACACTTCGACCAGGGATTCGCCCAGGGCGCGCAGGTCGGCGGCAGTGACCAGGCTGCCGTTGACGAAGGCGCGGGTGCGGCCCTCGGACTGGACCACCCGGCGGATGGTGCACAGGCCGCCGTCGCCGAGTTCGCGCTGGTCCAGCCAGGCGGCGGCGAACGGCGAGTCCTCGACGGAGAATTCGGCCGACACTTCGGCCTTGTCGCAGCCGCCGCGCACCAGGGCGCTGTCGGCGCGGGTGCCGGTGACCAGGCCCAGGGCGTCGATCAGGATCGACTTGCCGGCCCCGGTTTCGCCGGTGAGCACGCTGAAGCCGGGGGCAAAGTCCAGGCCCAGCTCGTCGATGATGGCGAGATTGCGGATGTGCAGGTGGCGCAGCATGAGAAAACTTAAAGTGAGGGGTGAGGGGTGAGGGGTGAGGAGACAAGCAAAAGCGGCAGCCTGACCCCATGCTGGTTTTTGCTTCTACCCTCATAGCGAGCGTAAGCGAGCGACCTCACTCCTCACTCCTCACGTTTTAGATCCTTTCGACATTAGCGCTCGGCCCGCGCCCCCAGTGCAGCTTGCTGCGCAGCAATTCGAAGAAACTGTAATTGCGCGGATGGATCAGGCGCAGGGGGTGCGGCGAACTGGTGATTTCCACCGCGTCGCCGGAGTTGAGGACAACGCTGACCTGGCCGTCGCAGGTGACGTTGACGCCGCCGGCTTCGCCGCGCAGCACGATGCGGATGGTGCCGCCGGCCGGCACCACGATAGGCCGGTCCGACAAGGTATGCGGACAGATCGGCACCAGCGCCACGGCCGACAGGGACGGGTGCAGCACCGGGCCGCCGCCGGACAGGGCATAGGCGGTCGAGCCGGTGGGCGTGGCCACCACGATGCCGTCGGCGCGGTGCTCGCTGATGAACTCGCCGTCGAGCCAGGTCTCGAATTCGATCATGCGGATCGAGGCCTGGTTGCGCACCACCACGTCGTTGACGGCGCGCAGCAGCGGCAGCTCGCCGGCGCCGATGTCAGGGTGGGCCCGGCGCAGGCGCGCTTCCAGCAGCAGCCGCTCCTCCACCGCCAGTTCGCCGTTGAGGACCGAATCCAGGGTGCCGCCGAGGTCCTCCGGCAGCACGTCGACCATGAAGCCGAGCCGGCCGCGATTGACCCCGAGGATGGGCACGCCATGCGGCGCCAGGGCGCGGCCGGCGCCGAGCAGGGTGCCGTCGCCGCCCACCACGATGGCCAGGCGGCTGCGCGCGGCAAGCTCGTCCAGCGGCACGAATTCCAGGTCCAGGCCGGGCATTTCGGGGCGGTCTTCGGCTGGTGCCAGCACGGCCTGGATCTGCCCGGACTGGCGCCGCGCGAGCAGCGCCACGGCCACCGCGCGCAGCGTCTCGGCGACGCGCGCGTCGCCGCGCTTGCCGATGATCGCAACCGTCGAATAGCTGGACTGGGCCTGGCTCATAGCCTTGAAATTATGGGTCCGGCGCAAATTATCATGAACGAATGACGAAAAGGGGGCGGTAAAGAGCCGGGCGCGGAGTATTCTTGACATGCTTTTTGCTGTATTGCCAGGATTGCCCATGATCGAGGTCGCCTAGAAACATGCCGCAACAGTTGGATGCCAGGGCAGCGGAGTTGCTCAAGCTGCTGATCGAACGCTATGTGCATGACGGGCTGCCGGTCGGCTCGCGCACCCTGGCGCGCGCCTTCAGCGTGGAATTGAGCCCGGCAACCATCCGCAACGTCATGGCGGACCTGGAGGAATTCGGCTTCGTGTCCTCGCCGCACACCTCGGCCGGCCGGGTGCCGACCGCGCGCGGCTACCGCTATTTCGTCGATTCCCTGCTGGCGCCGGAGCAGCTTTCCGAGGCCGAGCAGTCGCGCATCGCCGAGGACCTGGTGCCGGGCAGCAAGTCGTCGGCCGACCTGCTGCACGCGGCATCCAACCTGCTGTCGCGCTTGTCCGCGATGGCCGGGGTGGTGACCGTGCCGCGGCGCAACCTGGCGGTGCTGCGCCGCATCGAGTTCATGCCGCTGTCCGGCGGGCGGGTGCTGGCCATCCTGGTGGTGAACCAGCGCGAGGTGCAGAACCGCGTGCTCGACATGGGGCGCAATTATTCCGCCGCGGAGCTGGAGCGTTACTCCAACGTCATCAACGAAGCCTTCGCCGGCCGCGAGCTGAGCAGCCTGCGCCGCACCCTGGTGGAAGACCTGTCCGAGGCGCAGAAGCGCGTCAACCAGATCCTCAGCGAGGCCGTGGTGCTGGCCGAGCGCGCCGTGGGGGCGCAGCAGGACGCGGAGGATTACGTGCTGGCCGGCGGCACCAACCTGCTCGCGTTCCAGGAACTGGGCGACGTCAACCGCCTGCGCAAGCTGTTCGAGGTGCTGGACCACAAGCGCGACCTGCTGGAGTTGTTCGACCAGTGTCTGACCGCCTCCGGGGTGCAGATCTTCATCGGTGGCGAATCCGGCTACCAGGTGCTGGACGAGTGCAGCGTGGTCACCTCGCCTTATTATGTGGACGGGCAGGTGGCGGGGGTGCTGGGCGTGATCGGCCCCACCCGCATGGCCTATCCGCGTATCATTCCGCTGGTCACGGAAACGGCCCGGGCGCTCAGCGCGGGCTTGAAAGCCGAAAACTGAGTCCCCAACAAGCAAGCAGCCTGTCCACGACAGGCTCAGGTATGCTTTTGCCCCGTAAATTTTTGACGATCTTCACGAAACCTCAGGACCGCAGCAAACCCATGACGGACACTATCGATCCCAACCCGAGCGCGGCCGATCCGCAAGGCGAACTCGCCGCGCTGAAGGCCAGGCTGGCCGAGACCGAGCAGCAGGTCGCCGCCTTGCGCGACCAGAGCCTGCGCGCCGCCGCCGAAGCCGACAACGTGCGCAAGCGCTACGAGCGCGAGGTGGCCACCAGCCTCAAGTATGGCGCCGACCGGGTGCTTGGCGACCTGCTGGCGGTGATCGACAGCCTGGAGTTGGGCCTGAAGGCGGCCGAGGCCCCGGAAGCCAGCGCCAGGTCCATCGGCGAGGGGCTGGTCCTGACCCACAAGCAGCTGCTTAGCTTTCTCGAAAAGCACGGGGTCAAGATGCTCGACCCGTCGGGGCAGCCGTTCAATCCGGAACTGCACGAGGCGGTGTCGGCGGTCGAGTCCGCCGAGGTGCCGCCGAATCACGTGGTGGCGGTGATGCAGAAAGGCTACCGCCTGCACGAGCGCCTGCTGCGCCCAGCCATGGTGATGGTGGCCCGCGCCGGAGCAAATACCGCGACAAACGCCCAAAATAGTCCCCAATAAATGCAGATTCCGGGGCCAGGGCGTCTTGAACACTGTCATATGAGCCATAAATAAGGGCTCGTAGCAGGCGAAACTCCCGGCAAACCATTTCGACACAGCACAACTGAACCAAAGCGGAACCCAAAACATGGCGAAGATCATCGGCATCGACCTCGGCACCACGAACTCCTGCGTGGCAATCATGGAAGGCGGCAGCGCCAAAGTCATCGAGAACAGCGAAGGCGAGCGCACCACGCCCTCGATCGTGGCTTATGCCGACGACGGGCAGGTCATCGTCGGCCGTCCGGCCAAGCGCCAGGCGGTGACCAATCCGGCCAACACCCTGTATGCGGTGAAGCGCCTGATCGGCCGCCGCTTCGAGGACAGCGTGGTGCAGAAGGACATCGCCATGGTGCCCTACAAGATTTCCAAGGCGCCGAACGGCGACGCCTGGGTCGAGGTCAAGGGCAAGAAGATGGCGCCGCCGGAAGTCTCGGCGCAGGTGCTGGCCAAAATGAAGAAGACCGCCGAGGACTACCTGGGCGAGAAGGTCACCGAGGCCGTGATCACCGTGCCGGCCTACTTCAACGATTCGCAGCGCCAGGCCACCAAGGATGCCGGCAAGATTGCCGGCCTCGAGGTCAAGCGCATCATCAACGAGCCCACCGCCGCGGCGCTCGCCTTCGGCATGGACAAGGTCAAGGGCGACCGCAAGATCGCCGTCTATGACCTGGGCGGCGGTACTTTCGACATCTCCATCATCGAGATCGCGGAAGTGGACGGCGAGCACCAGTTCGAGGTGCTGTCCACCAACGGCGACACCTTCCTCGGCGGCGAAGACTTCGATATGCGGATCATCGATTACATCGCCACCGAGTTCCAGAAGGAGCAGGGCATCGACCTGAAGCGCGATCCCCTGGCCCTGCAGCGCCTCAAGGAAGCTGCGGAAAAGGCCAAGATCGAGCTGTCCTCGACCACCCAGACCGAGATCAACCTGCCGTACATCACGGCGGATGCCTCCGGCCCCAAGCATCTGAACCTGAAGCTCAGCCGCGCCAAGCTGGAGGCGCTGGTGGACGAGCTGATCGACAAGACCATCGGGCCCTGCCAGACGGCGCTGAAGGATGCGGGTCTCAAGGCCGGCGAGATCCAGGAAGTGATCCTGGTCGGCGGCCAGACGCGCATGCCCAAGGTGCAGGAAGTGGTGAAGACCCTGTTCGGCCGCGAGCCGCGCCGCGACGTCAACCCCGACGAAGCGGTGGCCGTGGGCGCCGCCATCCAGGGCGCCGTGCTGACCGGCGAGGTCAAGGACGTGCTGCTGCTCGACGTCACCCCGCTGTCCCTGGGCATCGAGACCCTGGGCGGCAAGATGACCAAGCTGATCGAGAAGAACACCACCATCCCGACCCGCAAAACCGAGACCTTCACCACCGCCGACGACAATCAGACCGCGGTGACGGTGCACGTGCTGCAGGGCGAGCGCGAGATCGCCAGCGCCAACAAGTCGCTGGGCAAGTTCGACCTGGCGGATATTCCGCCGGCG
>CAJCJI010000154.1 GCA_903970595.1 Verrucomicrobiota bacterium | reverse complement strand
CCGAGCTCGCGGGCGCCATCGGCGGCGCCGGCAGCGCCTATGGCTATGCCTATTCCGGCATCGGCGAGCTGGTCGCCTGGATCATTGGCTGGGACCTGATCCTGGAATATGCCGTCGCCACGTCCACAGTGGCTATCGGCTGGTCGGGATACTTCGGCAAAATCCTGGAACTGCTGGGCCTGCACCTGCCGCCGGCGCTGACCAACGCCCCGTTGGAAGGTGGCATCGCCAACGTGCCGGCGATGATCATTGTGCTGCTGCTGTCGGTGCTGCTGTCGATCGGCGTGAGCGAGTCCGCCCGATTCAACACCGTCATGGTGTTCGTCAAGCTCACCGCCGTGCTGATATTCATTGTTGTCGCCGGGCCGCACGTCAATCCCGCCAACTGGCACCCCTTCATCCCGCCACAGGAAATTGTCCCAGGCGGAAGCAGTGGCTATAGCTGGAACACGAGTCTGGTGGACTTGATCAAACAGGTTCTGGGGTCCGGCTCGGGGGAAGTCCGCTTTGGCTATAGCGGCATCCTCACCGGCGCCTCGCTGATTTTCTTCGCCTACATTGGATTCGACGCTGTTTCCACCGCGGCGGAGGAGACGGTCAACCCGCAGCGCAACCTGCCGATCGGCATCATCGCCTCGCTGGTGATCTGCACCGTGCTGTACATCATCGTTTCCGGCATCCTCACCGGGGTGGTGCATTACGACCAGATCGACGTCAAGGCCCCCATCGCCGACGCCCTCAAGCAACTCGGCATCGGCTGGGCCGAGGCCCTGATCTCGATCGGCGCGCTGGCCGGCATCACCACCGTGATGCTGGTGCTGTACTTCGGCCTGACCCGGGTGGTGCTGGCGATGTCGCGCGACGGCCTGTTGCCCAAGCCGATGGCCAAGGTCAATCCGAAAACGCAGACCCCGGTGCGCCTGATCCTGGGAGCCGGCGTGGTCATCGCGCTGATCGCCGGGTTGTTCCCTATCGGCAAGGTGGCAGACTTGGTCAATCTGGGCACTCTGGCCGCTTTTTTCCTGGTCTGTGGTAGCGTCATCGTGCTACGCAAGACGCGCCCGGACCTCAAGCGGCCGTTCCGCACGCCGCTGGTGCCGCTGGTGCCGGTGCTGGGCATGGGCTTCTGTGTGTTCCTCATGGCCGGACTGCCGGCCATCACCTGGATCGGCTTTGCCATCTGGTCCGCATTCGGGCTGGTGGTGTTTTTCCTGTACTCGCGTAGTCACAGCGAACTCGCTGTATGACATCCTGTCAGGAACGCCGCCATCCTTGGCGGCGACTGTTGAAATAAGCAATTGTCCGTCCCGATCCTTCTTCCATGAACGCTTTCTGGTCCGCTGTCGATGCGATCAACAGCGCCCTGCTGTCGGTCCCCATGCTGCTGGCGCTGCTGGCCATCGGCCTGTTGTTCACGCTGTGGAGCCGCTTCTGCCAGTACCGCTCGCTGACGCACGGCGTGGCGCTGGTGCTGGGCAAGGGCATCGACACCGGGCATGGCAGCGGGGCGCTGAGCCATTTCCAGGCGCTGACCACGGCCATGTCCGGCACGGTGGGGCTGGGGGCCATCGCCGGCATGGCCATCGCGGTGGATTTCGGCGGGCCGGGGGCGATGTTCTGGATGTGGCTGGTGGGGCTGCTCGGCATGGCGCTGAAGACCACCGAGGTGACGCTGGCCCTGCTCTACCGCGATACCTCGGAACCGGGCAATCCGCATGGCGGGGCCATGTACGTGATCCGCAACGCGCTGCGCGGCGCGAGCCCGGGCCTGCAAGGTTTCGGCAAGTTCGTCGGGGCCTTTTTCTGCTGCGCGCTGCTGCTGTTCGCGGTGACCGGCGGCAACATGTTCCAGACCTGGAGCGCGGCCGACGTGACACGCGAATACTTCGGCGTGCCGACCTGGCTGACGGGGGTGATCCTGGCCACGCTGGCCGGCGTGGTGATCCTCGGCGGCATCAAGCGCATCGGCAACGTCACCGGCATCCTGGTGCCGCTCAAGTGCGGCATCTACGTGCTGTGCGGTCTGTATGTGATCCTGCTGCATGCGCAGGAGCTGCCGGACCTGGTGCGGCTGATCTTCGTTTCCGCTTTCTCCAAGACCCAGGCCGCGGGGGCCTTCACCGGCGGGGTGATGGGCAGCGCCTTCCTGTGGGGCATGAAGCGCGCGCTGTTTTCCAGCGAGGCGGGCCTGGGCACGGCGCCGATCGCCCACGCGGCGGTGAAGACGCCGGAGCCGGTGACGGAAGGCGTGGTGGCGGGCCTGGAGCCGTTCATCGACACCATGTTCGTCTGCACCGTCACCGGCCTGGTGATCCTGTGCAGCGGCATCTGGAACCGCACGCCGGCGGCGCGCTGGGACACGCCGCCGCCTTTCGTACAGAGCGCGCCCGGGCAGTGGCAGCCGCAGCTGGCGGCGCCGCCGACCGAAAACGGCAAGGTGGCGTGGACGCAGAACATGCCGGTCTTCGTCATCGCCGACACCGGCGGACAGCGGGTGCGCGTGTACGGTACGGTGCACCTGGGCAAGGACAGTGCAAGCATCGACTGGCAGTCCATCGCCGCGGCCGAGGCGCCGCGGGTGGCCGAGCCCGGACTGTTCGCCGATTACCGCGGCGCCACCCTGGTGGCCAAGTCCTTCGACACGGTGCACGAGGGCTTCGGCCGCTGGCTGATCACCATCGTGGTCTGGGTGTTCGCGCTGTCCACCGTGATCAGCTACGGCTACTACGGCGAGCAGGGCGTGATCTACCTGTTCGGCGCCGGCGCGGTCACCGTCTACCGCTGGCTGTGGTGCTTCGCCGCCGCGGCCGCCTGCTTCGGCTTCATCCGCACTTCGGTGCAGCTGGATGCGATCAGCACGGTCGGCATGGGCTTCATGTACCTGGTCAACCTGCCGCTGATGCTGCTGCTGGGCTCTCGCGCAATGAAAGCCTACCGTAGTTATTTCCAGCGGCTGGAATCAGGGGAAATAGCCCGGGTATGAGAAGTTAGTGGCTACCGAAGTCCACGAGCATCGCGCAGCGGCGAACGCCGGCGTGCTGCTGATCAATCTCGGCACTCCGGACGCGCCCACGGCGGCGGCGATTCGCCGCTACCTGCGGCAGTTCCTGGCCGACCGCCGCGTGGTGGAGCTGCACCCGGCGCTGTGGCTGCCGCTCCTGTATGGCTTGATCCTGCCTTTCCGGCCGCGCCGGCTGGTGCATGCCTACGAGAAGATCTGGACGGCGGAAGGCTCGCCGCTGCTGGCGATTTCACGCCGGCAGGCGAGCGGCCTGCATCAGCACCTGGCGCAGGCCCTGGGGCGGGAGGTGCCGGTGGCCCTGGGCATGAGCTACGGCGCGCCCTCCATCGGCACCGCGCTGCAGCAGCTCGAAGCACAGCAGGTGCGCCGCATCGTCGTGCTGCCGCTGTTTCCGCATTATTCCTGCTCGACCACCGCGGCCGCGCTCGACGCGCTGTTTGCCGAACTCAACACTAGGCGCTGGCTGCCGGAGCTTCGCACGGTCAACAGCTACCACGACGATCCCGCCTTTATCGCCGCGCTGGCGCAAAGCGTACGGAGCCACTGGCAGACCCAAGGTCGCGGCGAGCACCTGCTGATGTCGTTCCACGGCCTGCCGCAGCGCTATGTGCTGGCCGGCGATCCGTATTACTGCCAGTGCCAGAAGACCGCACGCCTGCTGGCGGAGGCCTTGCAGCTGTCGACGGGTGAATTCAGCGTGGCCTTCCAGAGCCGCTTCGGCAAGCTGCCCTGGGTGCAGCCGTATACCGAGCCGGTCATCACCGCACTGGCGGGGCGCGGCGTGCGTCAGCTCGACGTGGTCTGCCCGGGATTCGCCGCCGACTGCCTGGAGACGCTGGAGGAAGTGCAGCTGCGTTACGCCGCCAGCTTTGCCGCGGCCGGAGGAGCCGCGCTGCGCTACATCCCCGCGCTCAACGACGATGCCGCGCATCTCCAGGCGCTGGCGGGGATTGCGCTGCGGCAGCTGAACGATTGGCTGCCCGCGCCGGCCGACGCGGTGGAATTGGCCGCACGACAGCAACGGGCCGCTGGATTGGAACCCTCGTTTTCGGGCAAGCAAGCGGAATACTGAAATGCCGTCCCTCCGCATGGCCTTTTCACTTGGTGGAGCTTGAGCCCCGCGGCAACGGCAGTAACATCCTGACGCGTGATTGGTATGCCTCGTAAGCGGCTCCATAAGCTGCTTTGAGATCCCGCTCCTCGAATTGCAGCGCCACGATGATGTAGGCGGTGGTGACGGCCGCAAACAGGAGATGGCCAATCGTCATGATCGGAGTTGCCCAGAACGCAACCAGGAAGCCGAGCATGATCGGATGGCGCACAAGCTTGTAGAACATGCGCTCGACGAACGGATCGGCGGTCTTGGGCCGATCGCGCAGGGTTTGCCAGGCTTGACGGAGTCCGAACAGTTCGAAGTGGTTGATCATGAATGTCGATGCCAAGACGATCAGCCATCCCGTCCAGAACAAGGCCCGGAGCAGCGAGGCGGCCAGGCCACTCGTCTGTATGACGATCGCCGGCAAGGGCTTCCAATAGACGCAGATAGCCAATAGCAGCAGGCTTGCGGCGAGCACGTAAATGCTTCGCTCGATTGATGGTGACACCCATTGGGTCCACCAGCGTTTGAACGCGGGCCGCGCCATGACGCTGTGCTGGATTGCGAATGCGGACAACAGCAGTATATCGGTCAGGATCGATTCGCCCGGTGAACCGGCAATGCCACTGTCGATCGTTTTAGGGACCCAGAGATTACCGAGCCACGCAATGGCGTTGAGAAAGGATGTGAGAAAAACGGCGTAGCTCGCCAAGCCGAATGTAAACGTCAGGATACGGGGCATACAATCACCTCCAGAAGCGGCAGTCATTTTCTTGCCGAAACGAGCCCACCGGGCATCTTATTACTGCGCCGAATACGCGCGGCAATTACGACAGGCTAAATTGCACCTTGACAGGCGGCGGACTTCTAAGTGTCTGCAATACAATGCACGATAGATTTCTCCTCGAAAGCCGACCCTGAGTACGGAGCAACGCGGCCGTGGGGGAAGTTTAGGGACACTGGAAGACGGCAGGAAAGGTATTCGTTGCCCCGAATACCGGAAGTGTTGATCAGGATACCAACCAGAGAACATCGTAAATAACCGTGGATGAGTTTTCAGAGTTATTGCGTTCATTCCGACTGGGCGGCTCGGCCTTCATCGATGCAACGCTGACCGCTCCCTGGTCCATCCAGACGCCTACGGCGGCCGAACTGGGCCGGGTTGCTGCCACTTGCCGTTCGGCGATCGCAAACCTCAGGCAGGCCTGACCCGGTGCCGGGTAATGCCGGAGTACTTTGCAAACTTTCAGAACTATTGTCGGTGGAGGCGCTGCGCGCCTGCGTCGACCGGAGTCCCGATCTCGAAAACGGCTGGGTCGCCGGGGTCAAAGACCCGGTTATCGGCAGGGCGTTAAGTTTGATCCACGCACAGCCAGGAAGGGGTTGGACACTGGAAAGCCTGGCCGATGCAGCCGGCGTTTCACGCACGACGCTATGCGGCCGATTCATTCATCGACTACAGCAAACGCCGATTCAGTACCTGATGTCCTGGCGCTTGCGATTGGCGGCGAATTCGATAGCCCGTGGGAATCTGATGATCAAACAAGTTGCCGCGGAAGCAGGGTTCAGTTCCACTGCGGCATTTAGCCGGGCATTCAAAAGAGAATTAGGGAGCACGCCAAGCGAGTGGGCAAGAAGAACCATATCGAAGGGCTATCCTTCGTAAAGTAATTAATTCCAAAAAAAAGCCCGCCGCAAAGCGGCGGGCTTGGTTCAGGCGGCGTATTCGCCCTTGGGCACTGCCTTACTCGCCCTTGGTGCTGATCTCGGCGCGGCGGTTGAGGGCGCGGCCTTCGGCCGTGGTATTCGGAGCCACCGGCTGGCTTTCGCCGTAGGCGTAGGTCCGGATGCGGCCGGCGTCGACACCCTTGCGCACCAGGTAATCCTTGACCGCGGTGGCGCGGCGCTCGGACAGGGCCTGGTTGTAGGCGTCGGTGCCGATCCAGTCGGTATGGCCGGAGACGTCCACCTTCAGGCCCGGATAGCTGCCGCTGAGCTTGTTGATGGTGGTGACGTCGCCGTCCAGGCTGGCCTGGGCATAGCCGGTGAGGTTGTACTTGTCGAAGGCGAAGTGCACGTCTTCGAAGCGCACATTCGGATTCACCGCCGACGGCGTCGGCGTCGGCGTAGGGGGTATGACCGGAGGCACGATCGGCGTAACCTGCGCAACCTCGCTGCAGCCGAAGCACAAGGGGATCAGCAGGCCCAGGCTGAACACCGGCTCGCCGAGCGTGCCGATGCTGCGGCCGGCGGGCAGGGTGTACTTGGAGCCCTCGGTGTCGGCCCAGCGGTAGCGGACGTCGCCGCGCACGCCGAAGTCGGTTTTGAAGACCTGGAAATAGTGGATCGCGCCGACACCGGCGTCGACCATGAACGCGCCGTCACTGCCGCCCTCGGCGCCGTTGTTCTTGAGCTTTTCGCGGTCATAACCCAGGCCCACGCCGAAATAGGGCGCGAATTCAGGATTGCGGGAAAAGAAGAACTGCGTATCCACCTTGGCGGTGTACTCGCTCCAGGGGTCGCTGCCGGCATCGCTGTTGGCATTGAAATGCGAGAAAGCCCCGCTCACTTCCAGGTTGAGGAACTGGTTTAGCGGGATGCCGCCGCCGATATTGCCGCCGACGCCGTTGTTCGACTCCCGGCTATGGTCGGCGATGGTATACATCAGGCTTTCACTGATATACGGGCGCATCGCAACCGGCGGAGGATCTCCGGCCTGGGCCGCACCAACGGCCGACAGCGCCAAAACCCCAACTGCGAATCCCGCACGCGTGAACTTGATCATTTTTGCTTGTCCCTAGACCTGAATTTTGTCCCTAAACTCGGTGGAAACCCATAAAACAGCCACACTCAAGTCGACTTAGTATACGCAAGGATCGTGACAATTTCGATCCGCCGCGAACTTTCGCCCCGCTTCACGACACTATCATGCTAGCGCCCCCGGAGTAACCCGTGCATCAGTTTTTTTTGGAATATGGCCTTTTTCTCGCAAAAACCGTGACCTGGGTCGCGGCTTTGATTGTTGTGGGTGTAGCCGCCGCGGGCATTGTCCGCGCCGCGCGGCAGGAAGGCGGCGAGCGCCTGGAAGTAAAGAATATCAACCGCCGCCTGAGCCAGCTGGCGGAAATCCTCAACCAGGAAATTCTCGGCCCCGACCAGCTCAAGCGCGAACACAAGCGTCTCAAGCGGGAGCAAAAGGCCCGCGCCAAGGCCCTCAAGCAAGGCGGTCCGGCCCGGCCGCGCCTGTTCGTGCTGGACTTCCATGGCGATCTCGAAGCCAGCCGCGTGAGCGCGCTGCGCGAGGAGATCAGCGCCCTGCTGCAGGTGGCGCGGCCGCAGGATTCGGTGTTGCTGCGCCTGGAAAGCCCGGGCGGCGTGGTCCACGGCTACGGCCTGGCCGCTTCCCAGCTCAGCCGCATCCGCGAGCGCGGCCTGCACCTGACCGTGGCAGTGGACAAGGTGGCGGCCAGCGGCGGCTACCTGATGGCCTGTGTTGCCCAGGAAATCATCGCCGCGCCGTTCGCCATCCTCGGCTCGATCGGGGTGGTGGCGCAGATACCGAACTTCAACCGCCTGCTGCGCGAGAAGCACATCGATTTCGAGCTGCATACCGCCGGCGAATACAAGCGCACCCTGACCCTGTTCGGCGAGAACACCGATGCCGGCCGCGCCAAGTTCCAGGAGGAGCTGGACCAGACCCATACCCTGTTCAAGTCTTTCGTCGCCGCCAACCGGCCGCAGCTGTCGCTGGAACGCGTCGCCACCGGCGAGCATTGGTACGGCACGCAAGCCCTCGAGTTGAAGCTGATCGACGCCATCCGCACCAGTGACGACTGGCTGCTGGAGAAAGTGAAGGAGGCCGACGCCTACGAGCTGCACTACCGCGTGCGCCGCAGCCTGCGCGACCAGCTGATGGGCAACATGGGGCGGCTGGCCGCTCGCGGCATGGGCCTGGAACTGCCCGGACTGCCGTTGTCCGGGCGGTTCTGAGGCTAGAATCAGGCTCCCCCCGACAAAATCCGCCATCCCCATGAAATTTGCGAGCACTACATTCCGCAACGGCGGCGTCATCCCCGGGCGCTGCGCCTTCGCCGTGAAAGCGCCGGTCGGCCACCTGCGGCTGTCGCAGAACCTGAACCCGGAGCTGCACTGGCGCAACCTGCCGCAGAACCTGGAGACCATGAGCGCGCGCTGCGGGATTGTCAGCCGCACC
>CAJCJI010000153.1 GCA_903970595.1 Verrucomicrobiota bacterium | reverse complement strand
GGGGTGGAGCAGTCTGGCAGCTCGTCGGGCTCATAACCCGAAGGTCGTAGGTTCGAATCCTACCCCCGCTACCAATCTGGTTTGGTGTGCCAGGCCCCTTGAGGGCCTTTTTTGTTTGTGTTGGTTGGTGGATTTTTGCTTATTTGAGCAGTCGAGGCCATGGATGGCCTCGTTCTTAACAGGACGTTGGAAAGGAGGGTTAGCGGTGCTGCGTGAACGCTTGACCGCCCTGCTGGAGCCTGTCGTAGCCGATCTCGGCTACGAGCTCGTGCTGCTCGAATTCAGCCCGAACAAAAGCTCCGCCATGTTGCGGCTGTTCATCGACAGTGCTGACGGCATCACCCTGGACGATTGCGCGAAAGTCAGCCGCGAAGTCGCGGCGACGCTGGATGTGGAAGATCCGATCCGGCAGAGCTATCAACTCGAGGTGTCTTCGCCGGGCATGGACCGTCCGCTGGTGAAGCCGGCGCATTTCCAGCGCTTCCGCGGCGAACTGGCGCGCATCGAGACGCTGGCGCCGATGGCGGGTAACCGCCGCCGTTTCCGCGGCACCCTGCTGGAGGCGAACGAGCGCGAGGTCACCCTGCAGATGCCGGAAGGCCCGGTGACGCTGGCCTACGCCGACATCGAAAAGGCGCGGCTGGTGCCGATTTTCGAAAACACGAATTCCGATAAAGCCAGTAGTTTGGCGAAAGAAGATAGGGCCGATTGATGAACAAGAATGTATTGCTCATGGTGGACGTCGTCTCCAACGAGAAGGGCGTCGAGCAGGAGATCATCTTCGAGGCGCTGGAAGCGGCCCTGGCTTCGGCCAGCAAGGAACACTATGGCGCCGACTGGGACATCCGCGTCGCCATCGACCGGGATACCGGCGACTATGAGACCTTCCGCCGCTGGACGGTGATGGACGACGAGGACGAAAACTTCGAATCCCCGGCCCACCAGATCCTGCTGGCGCGCGCCCTGGAAACCAATCCCGAGACCAAGCCCGGCGATGTGCGCGAGGAGCCGCTGCCGTCGATCGAGTTCGGCCGCATCGGCGCGCAGAAGGCCAAGCAGGTCATTTTCCAGCGGGTGCGCGATGCCGAGCGCGCGCGCGTGGTCGACGCCTACCAGGACCGGGTGGGCGAGCTGATGACCGGCCTGGTCAAGCGCATCGAGCGCGGCGCGGTGATCGTCGACCTCGGCGGCACCACCGAGGCCATCATCCCGCGCGAGCACGTGATCCCGCGCGAGCCGGTGCGGCCAGGCGACCGCGTGCGCGGTTACTTGTACGAAGTCAGCCCGCAGACCCGCGGTCCGCAGCTGTTCCTGTCGCGCACCTCGCCGAAGTTCCTGATGGAGCTGTTCAAGCTGGAAGTGCCGGAAATCGCCCAGGGCCTGATCGAGATCAAGGGCGGCGCCCGCGACCCGGGCCTGCGCGCCAAGATCGCGGTGCAGGCCAAGGACAAGCGCATCGATCCGGTCGGCGCCTGCGTCGGCATGCGCGGTTCGCGCGTACAGAGCGTGTCCAACGAGCTGGCCGGCGAGCGCATCGACATCGTGCCCTGGGATGAGAACATCGCTCAGTTCGTCATCAATGCCATGGCCCCCGCCGAAGTCGAATCGATCATCGTCGACGAGGAAGCCCACGCCATGTCGATCGCCGTGGCCGAGGACAAGCTGGCCCAGGCCATCGGCCGCGGCGGCCAGAACGTGCGCCTGGCCTCCGATCTCACCGGCTGGGTGCTGAATGTGATGACCGCGGCCGAGGCCGAGTCCAAGAAGGAACTGGAGAACCAGTCGCTGCAGCAGATGTTCATGGACCATCTCGACGTCGACGTCGATATCGCCAACATCCTGGTGCAGGAAGGCTTCGAGTCGATCGAGGCCATCGCCTACGTGCCGGACGAGGAACTGCTGAGCATTGCCGAATTCGACGAAGGGGTGGTGCAGGAACTGCGCACCCGCGCCCGCGACGTGCTGCTGAACAAGGAGCTGGCGAAGGCCGAGGCTGCGGCCTCGGTGAAGCCGGCGGACGATCTGCTGGCGCTGCCGGGCATGGACGAGGACACGGCCTACAAGCTGGCGGGCGGCGGCGTGGTCACCCTGACTGACCTGGCGGACCTGGCCACCGACGAATTGCTGGAAATTGTCCCCATGGACGAAGCGCGTGCGGCGGAGCTGATCATGAGCGCCCGCGGCCAAAGAGCGGCGTGAGCCCGGAGACTGCATGAGTACCCTCACCGTATCCGACCTCGCCACCGAGCTGCACAAGCCGGTGCCCGAGATGCTGGCCCAGCTCAAGGAAGCCGGCGTTGCCGTGGACAACGAAAAGTCGCCGATCAGCCCGGCGGACAAGCTGGCCTTGCTGAGCCATCTGCAGAAAAACACGCGCAGCAGCACGCTCGGCGCCGGCGGTCCCGGCCGCATCATGCTCAAGCGCAAGGAAACCACCGAGCTGAAGCTTGGCGGTGGCCGCGGCGCGGCCGCCAAGACGGTCAGCATCGAAGTGCGCAAGCGCCGTACCTACGTCAAGAACGACATGCTGCCAGAGTCCGGGGCGGGGACCGACGCCGCCGAAGCCGCCGCCGCGGCCGCCGAAGCGGCCGAAGCGCAGGCCCAGCTGCTGCGCGAGGCCGAAGCCCGCGC
>CAJCJI010000152.1 GCA_903970595.1 Verrucomicrobiota bacterium | reverse complement strand
AGGTGGCGGAAGCGTTCCAGCGCTATGCCAAGCACCTGCCGGGCTTCCACGTGCTGCCGATCTACGGCGGCCAGGCCTATGGCCCGCAGCTCTCCGCGCTCAAGCGCGGCGTACACGTGGTGGTCGGCACGCCCGGCCGCGTCATCGACCACATGACGCGCGGCACGCTCAAGCTCGACCGCATCGACTGCCTGGTGCTGGACGAGGCCGACGAGATGCTGCGCATGGGCTTCATCGAGGATGTGGAGGCGATCCTGCAGCAGACGCCGCCGCAGCGCCAGGTGGCGCTGTTCTCGGCCACCATGCCGGCGGCCATCCGCCGCATCGCGCAGACCTATCTCAAGTCGCCCGCCGAAGTCACCATCAAGAGCAAGACCAGCACGGCGACCAATATCCGCCAGCGCTACTGGCTGGTCAGCGGCACCAACAAGCTGGACGCCCTGACCCGCATCCTCGAAGCGGAACAGTTCGACGGCATGCTGATCTTCGCCCGCACCAAGGCCGGCACCGTGGAGCTGGCGGAGCGGCTGGAAGCGCGCGGCTACGCCGTGGCGGCGCTCAACGGCGACATGGAGCAGAAGCAGCGCGAGCGCACCGTGGCGCGCCTCAAGGACGGCCAGCTCGACATCGTCGTCGCCACCGACATCGCCGCGCGCGGCCTGGACGTGGAGCGCATCAGCCACGTCTTCAACTACGACATCCCCACCGACACCGAATCCTACGTCCACCGCATCGGCCGCACCGGCCGCGCCGGCCGCAGCGGCGACGCCATCCTGCATCGCGCCGCGCGAGCGCCACCTGTTGCGCGCCATCGAGCGCGCCACCCGCCAGCCGATCACGCCGATGGAGCTGCCCACGGCCGATGCCGTCAACGATCAGCGCATCGCCCGCTTCAAGCAGAAGATCACCACCGCGCTGCAGGCCGCCGACATCGCGCCGTTCCGCGAGCTGATCGAAGCCTACGAGCAGGAATTCAACGTCCCCGCCATCGAGATCGCCGCCGCGCTGGCGCGCCTGGTTCAAGGCGACCGCCCGCTGCTGCTCAAGACCAATGCCGGCGGTGGGGTGCCGGTTGTGGGCACCTCCAGGCTGGCCCAGGCCGTGCTGGCGGGCCCGGACCGCGCCCATGCCGAGCGCCAGCCAGCGCCGCCACGGGTGCAGCGCGAGGCTGCGCCTGCTGCACCCCCGTCTCCGCCTCCGCCCCGTCAGGCCGACGACAGCCCGCCGGAACGCCCGCGTGAAAAGCGTAAGGCCACCGACGACGAGGGCTTCCCTCACCCCACCCCCCGCTCCGCGGGCGGTCCCCCCCTCTCCCGCGTTGCGGGAGAGGGACATCGGTCGGCGGCAAAGCCGCCGGATGTCGCTCTCGAAACCTTCCGCCTGGAAGTCGGCAACGTCCACGGCGTCAAGCCCGGCAACATCGTCGGCGCCATCGCCAACGAAGCCGGCATCGACAGCGAATACATCGGCCGCATCGACATCCGCGAAGACCACAGCTTCATCGACCTGCCCACCGGCATGCCCAAGAAGATCTTCAAGGACCTGCAAAAAGTCTGGGTCAGCGGCCGGCAGTTGCGCATCTCGCGCACCGATCAATCCGGCAATCCCTATAGCGAGCCGCCGCCGAAGCACGGCAAGCCGAAGCACAAGCCCAGGTAGGGCGGGTCCGCGACCCGCCGTTCACCGCGTCAGCACCGTAGGGCGGGCCATGCCCGCCGGCTTTTTACGCCCTGACATCATGGCGGGCACGGCCCGCCCTACGACCGCTGGAAATCCGACTTGCCGCCGGTCTTTTTCAGCAGCAGGATTTCGCGTATCGCCAGGTTGGTGCCGGCATGCGGCTTGAGCATGTCGTAGAGGGACAGGGCGCAGATGCTGGCTGCGGTGAGCGCTTCCATCTCCACGCCGGTACGGGCGTGGGTCGCCGCTTCCACCCGCACGGTCACCGTGTCCGCGCCGAATTCGTATGCCAGGTCCAGCCGTTCGATCGGCAGCGGATGGCATAGCGGCAGCAGTTCCCAGGTGCGCTTGGCGCCGAGGATCGCGGCGGCGCGCGAGATCTCCAGCGCGTCGCCCTTGTCCAGGCTGCGGGCCTTGAGCCGCTCCAGCACGGCCGGCGGCATCTCGACGATGGCCTGCGCCACGGCTACGCGCAGGGTGATGGCTTTCTCGCTGACGTCTCTCATGATTCGCTCACGCTCTTGATCGGGGTGCCTTCCAGGAAGCGCGCCGCGCCGTCGGCGTAACGCTCTTCCTTCCAGATCGGCACGGTCTGCTTGAGCGTATCGATGGCCCAGCGGCAGGCGGCGAAGGCCTCGGCGCGGTGTGGGGCGCGGGCGACGATGACCACGCTCGCATCGCCCACCTTCAGCTCGCCCACCGCATGCGCCACGCTGAGCTGGGCGCCGTAGCGCTGCGTGCCTTCCGCTTCGATTTCGGCCAGACGGCGCTCCGCCAGCGCGGCGTGCGCGTGGTAGCGGATGCCGGTGACGACTCGGCCTTCGTGCACCTCGCGCACCGTGCCGGCAAACAGCGCCAGCCCGCCGCAGTCGGGCGGCATCGGCTGGG
>CAJCJI010000151.1 GCA_903970595.1 Verrucomicrobiota bacterium | reverse complement strand
CCCGCCGTGGTCGCAGCGCGAACCTTCGCGGCGGCCACGGGCCGCCCTACGAGGTACTGTTCTCCGGGAGTGCTCAACGGATCAGCACCGAAGCCTTCTGCAGCGCGGTCCACAAGCCCCAGCCGAACGGAATCCCCACCGCCAGCCAGGCCAGCCACACGCCGACGCCCACGCCGCCCTGCGCCGCGCTGGCGGCGCGCGGGTCGGCTACCGCCTCGTGGCCGCGCCGGCGCTCGGCAGCAAGTTCCTCGTCGCTCATGAAGTTCTTCTCGGCCACCGGCTTGATCAGGACATTGCAGATCAGCCCGCCGAGCAGCAGCAGCGCCAGCAGGTAAAGGGTCACGTCATAGAGCAGGTTGGCGGGCACACCCTGGGCTTTCTCGAAGTCGCGCAGGTTGGCGATCAGAAGCGGCCCGATCACCCCGGCGACCGACCAGGCGGTGAGCAGGCGGCCGTGGATGGCGCCGACCATCTGCGTGCCGAACATGTCCGCCAGGTAAGCCGGCACGGTGGCGAAGCCGCCGCCGTACATGGACAGGATCAGGCAGGCGCCGGCGACGAACAGCGGCACCGCGCCGAGATGGCCGAAGGTCGGCAGCAGGCAGTAGGCGACGATGCCCAGCAGGAAGAACGTATAGTACGTATTCTTGCGGCCCAGCTTGTCGGACAGCGAGGCCCAGAAGATGCGCCCCAGACTGTTGAACAGGCTGAGCAGGCCGACCAGCCCGGCGGCGATGGCGGCGACCGCGGCCTTCTGTTCCGGGCTGAGCGCCGCGGCGGCGGTGTCCACCCCCAGCAGCTTGCCGCCGAACACTTCCTGGAACATCGGCGAGGCCATCGCCAGCACGCCGATGCCGGCGCTGACGTTGAGGCACAGCACACCCCAGATGGCCCAGAACTGCGGCGTCTTCCAGGCCTTGTCCAGGTGCACGTGGCGGCGGGTGATCATGGCCTGGCCGGCGCTCTGCGGCGGAGTCCAGCCGGCCGGCTTCCAGCCATTGGGCGGCACCCGGTAGCCGAAGGCGCCGCCGAGCATGAACACCAGGTACACCGCCGCTAGCACCAGGTAGGTCTGCCACACGCCGTTGCCGGAGCCGCCGGCGGCGAAGTGCTTCATCAGCAGCGCCGCCAGCGGCGCGCCGATCATGGCGCCGCCGCCGAAGCCCATGATGGCGAAGCCGGTGGCCATGCCGCGCCGGTCCGGGAACCACTTGATCAGGGTCGATACCGGCGAGATGTAACCCAGGCCCAGGCCGATGCCGCCGAGCACGCCGGTGCCCAGCCAGACGATCCACAGCTGGTGCTGGTATACGCCCAGCGCGCCCAGAGCCAGGCCGCCGCACCAGCACAAGGCCGAAACCACGCCGGCCTTGCGCGGCCCGGCGCGCTCCAGCCAGCCGCCCCAGAACGCGGCGGCGAGGCCGAGTACCACGATGAACAGGGTGAAGGTGAATGTCACCGAGGCCACCGACCAGTTGCAGCCGGTGGTGAACAGGTCCGTGGTCCAGCTGCTGCTTTTGGGACAGGCGGCGTCGGGCGCCGCCAGCAGCTTGGACATCGGCAGCCAGAACACCGAAAAGCCATAGGCCATGCCGATGCACAGGTGGATGGCCAGCGCCGCCGGCGGCACCAGCCAGCGGTTGAAGCCCGGCCCGGCCACGATCCTTTCCTTGTCCAGCAACCCGGCCTGCTGCCCCGGTGCAGGCTCCCCCACCGCTCCTCCGATCGCCGACATATTCTTTTCTCCTCGCTTGGCTTATATATGCCTAATTAAACATATAACCTACGCCGGGACAGCGAAGCCTCTCTACGTGGCGCGGATTAATGGCTTAAGTGTAGCTTGCAATAAATATGAATGCGGGTTCCAATTGAATCGGCTTTAATTAACCTATTTTCAAGAGTGCCGGACGGACCCCCAGCATGCTCAAGATGTCGATCAAGCCGCAGTGGCAGCTGGAACGCGACGACGACCGCCAGCTGATGCCGCACCTCGTAAGCCTGCTGGCCAAGGTGCACGAGACCCATACCCTGCGCGCGGCCGCGGCGCAGATGGGCCTGTCCTACCGCTATGCCTGGGGACTGCTGCGCGAGGGCCAGCGCGCCTTCGGCGTGCCGCTGGTGAAGACCGTGCGCGGGCGCGGCGCGGTGCTCACGCCGCTGGGGGAAAAGCTGGTGTGGGCGGACAAGCGCATCGCCGCCCGCCTGTCGCCCCTGCTCGACAGCCTGGCCTCGGAGCTGGAGGTGGAACTGGAGCGGGCGCTGTCGCATACCCCCGGCATCCTGCGCCTGCACGCCAGCCACGGCTTCGCCGTGCAGGCCCTGCGCCAGACCCTGCTGCAGGAGCAGGTGCCGATCGACCTGAAGTACCGCAACGTGCAGGAAGCGCTGGGCTCCCTCAACCGCGGCAGCTGCGATCTCGCCGGCTTTCACCTGCCGCTGGGCGAGTTGCAGCCGCTCGCCCTACAGCATTACATGAGTGATCTGCGCCCCGACAAGCATCGACTGGTGCACCTGGCCACGCGCCGCCAGGGGCTGATGGTGGCACCAGGCAACCCCAAGAACATCGGCGGCATCGCCGACCTCGTGCGCGCCGGGGTCAGCTACGTCAACCGCCACGAGGGCTCCGGCACGCGCCTGCTGCTGGACCTGTTGTTGCAGCGCGAACAGCTCGACGGCCGCGCCATCGAAGGCTACGACAACTGCGAATTCACCCATGCCGCGGTAGCGGCCTATGTCGCCAGCGGCATGGCCGATGCCGGCCTGGGCGTGGAGCCGGCGGCGCGGCGCTTCGAGCTGGCGTTCCTGCCGGTGGCCAGCGAGCGCTATTTCTTCGTGTGCAACAGCAAGCTGCTGGATGCGCCGATGATGCGGCGCATCCTGGCCACCTTGCGCAGCCGCGAATTCCAGCGTGCGGTGAACGCGCTGCCCGGCTACGACAGCAGCGGCTGCGGCGAGGTACTGAGCGTGGCCGCGGCGTTCCAATAAGCGGGCGACCCGCGGCTCGATTCCCCGGACGGCCGGGCACTTATCGCGCGCCGCACAGGTCTACAGTGAGAACGTCGTAGTTCGCACAGGAGGCCCGCAGTGCAAACGACGGGCAAAGCTATGCTGCAGCGTGCCGTGCGCGGTGCCGTGATGGGTGCCCTGTTCGTCTGCAGCCCCTTCCTCGCCGGCTGCGCCACCGATCAGCCGCAGTGGATGGATCACACCGCGCTGCTCATCCACCCCTCCCGACATCAGGCGCTGCTGGCCTTCTCATTCGGCGCCGAGGCGCCGCGCGAAGACAGCGCCGTCCGCAGCCGCCGCAGCATCGCCGCGGCCATCGCCGCCGCGGCGGTGGTGCAGGACGAGGCGGCGCCGGCCCTTGAGAGAATAGATTTCAAGAACGGACGCCTGTCGATCCATGCACCGCGATCGCGCTAGGGCGCAGCCAAGACATCCAGGCTGTTGCATTTTGGCGGGAGCGCTAGGGCTGGGCTAGAATTTCCACTCTGAGAGTTGGGGGATTCTCGGCCGTGAAATTCATGCCATGAAGCGTTTCCTGCGCTTGGGGTACTGCGCGGGGGCGATCCTGTCGCTGTGCGCTGCCTGGCCGGCCATCGCGGAGGATGCCGCCGCGCCGGAGGAAACCAACCTGCTGCGGCTGCAGGCGGCCCATATCGAGCGCAGCACCGCCCGCCTGGACGACACCCAGGCGCTGGGCACCCTGTTCGACGACAACCCGGCGGCCGCGGCGCCCATCCAGGCGCGGCCGGAGGCCCCGCTCGACGTGGTGTTCGGCTTCGATGGCGCCGTGGTCACGGCGGACCGCATGGAGTTGCAGGTGCCGGAATCGGCCGCCACGGCACGCGTCGAAATACTGGTTTCGACGCTGTCGCCGCAAGCCGGATTCCGTTCCGTGCGCACCGATCCGCTGAAGCCCAGGGCGGAGGCGCAGGAGTTCGCATTCCAGCCGGCGGCGGCGCGCTGGATCATGCTGCGCTTCACTCCATCCACCGGCCGCAGCGCCGTCGATGTGGCCGCGGTGAAAGTGCTAGGACACCCCGGCGCGCCGGCCAGCCGCTATGCCTTCATGCAATCGCCGGCGGCGGCCCTGGATGTGCTGACCCGCCTGAAAACCATCGCCGCCGCGGATGTTTCGGTTAGCCCGGACGAGCAGTCCCTGTTCGCCGACGCCGCCGACGGCAAGCTGGACCAGTGGAGCTACGAAGAGGCCGCGCTCATCGCCAGCGGCGTCCGCACCGCGCAGGACCGCGCCCCCTATCTGGCCCGACTGGCCGTCATCGAAGCCGGCGCCGCGCAGGCCGTGGGCAACGGCCCCGCGTTCGAGCGGGGCGGCCGGCTGCTCAGGTGGCTGTATCAAAGCGGCGCGCTGAAAAGCTATACGAAGGACCAGACCGACCTGTCCACGCTGCTCGACACGGGGAACTACAACTGCGTTTCCTCGGCACTGCTCTACGCCGTGGTGGGGCGGCACCTGGGCCTGGATGTGCGGGCGATCGAGGTGCCCGACCACGCTTTCGCCGTGCTTTACGACGGCACCCTGCATGCCGACGTGGAAACCACCGTCGCCGCCGGCTTCAACCCGGACCGCGATCCGAAAAGCCTGAGCTTGTTCGAACGCCTCACCGGTTTCAGCCGCCCGCCGGCCGACAAGCGCGAACTGCGCCGCGAAGTGGGCGACATCGGCCTGGTGGCGGTGGTGTATTACAACCACGGCGTCCTCGACTACCTGGCCGGGCGCAACGCCCTGGCCCTGGCCGACTACTTCCGCGCGCTCAGCCTCGATCCGGAAAACATCTCCGCCGTGCAGAACACCCTCGCCACCCTGGGCAACTGGAGCCTGGAGTTGAGCCGGGCGCAGAAATTCCAGGACGCGGTGCAGGAGCTCGCGGTGGGCCTGGCCCTGGCGCCGGACGACCCGCAGCTCAACAACGACCACCTCGCGGCCTGGCAGCAGTGGGCCACCGCGGAAATCCAGGCCGGGCACCGCGATGCGGCGCTGGCGGTGCTGCGCAACGCCGAGCGCGCCGCGCCGCAAGGCGGCTTTGCGGCGATGCAGACCTGGATTTACATCAGCCCGGCGGAAGAGCTGGCCAAGCGGGAGGACTGGGCGGGGGCGATCGCCATCGTCGATCCGGCGCGCGCCAGCTTCCAGGGCCGGCGGCTGGCCGATATGGAGCAGTACGAGGCGGGCCTGTACAACCGGCAGGGGCTGGCGCTGATCAACCGCAAGAAATGGCAGCAGGCCCAGGCGCTCTATGCCGCGGCCGAGACCGCGCTGCCGGGCGCCGACCTGCTCAAGCAGAACGAAAAGTACGTCTGGTCCAACTGGTGCGTCGACAATGACGCTGCCGGCGATGCCGCCGGCACCCTGGACATCGCGGAAAAAGGGCATCAGCGCTTTCCCGACGACACCGTCCTGGCGACGAACGAAAAGGCGGCGTGGCTGAAAGTGTCGTTCGCGCAAGCCGGCCGTGGCGACTTCGGGGGCGCGCTGAAAACCATCACCCTGGCCTACGCGCGCTTTCCCGACGACCACGACCTGCAAGCGGCCGAGCAGTCGCACTGGATCAACTGGGGCAAGGCCCAGTTCGACGCGGGCAACTGGACGCAGGGGATCGACACCTGCGAGCGCGGCCTGCAGCGCTTCCCCGGCAACAGCCTGCTCGAGGGCAACGAACTGGCCGGCTGGTTCAACGCCGGCAAGGAGCGCTTCGATACCCGCCAATGGCAGGAAGCGATCGACACCTACGCCAAGGCCCGCACTCGCTTTCCCGACAACAAGAGCCTGGCGAACAATGAACTGGCAGCATGGTTCGGCGCCGGCCAGGCACACTTCGACGCCGGGCAATGGCAGGAGGCTATCGATACCTATACGCGGGCGCATGAGCGCTTCCCCGACGAGCAGGGGCTGGCTGGCAACGAAGCGAATGCGTGGGCCAACTGGGGCAAGAGCCTGTCGGACCGCGGCGACTGGAAGGGCGCGGTGGAGATGCTGGTGCAGGCCCGCAGCCGCTTCCCGGCGGACAAGAACCTGGAGAACTTCGAGCGCTACTGCTGGATTTCCTGGGTCAAGGTCCAGGCCGACCAATCCGACTGGCCCGGGGCGCTGGCGCTGACCGAGCGGGGCCTGCAGCGCTTTCCGGACGACGACCGCCTGCTGGATGCCCGCAAAGTCTGCCAGGCGCACCTGGGCAAGGCCTGAGGGCGCTCCGCCCGCGGCCCCATCTCAGGCCTTGAGGAACTCGATCACCCGGTCGGCGAACAGGTCCGCCGCCTCGATGTGCATGAAATGCCCGGCCTTTGGAATACCGACCAGTTCGTACCGGTCGCCGAACAGGTGCTCCTGGTCGAGGAAGCTGGCCGGCAGGATGCAGGCATCGTTCTCGCCGTAGATGACGCGCGCCGGCACATGGATCGGCTTGAGCAGGAACTGCCAGGCCTCGCGCTGCAGCAGGGACAGCGGCAGGGCGCGGTAATAGCCCAGCGCGGCCTTGAGCCGCTGCCGGTCGGAGAACGCCGCCTTCACCGGCCCGAAATACGCCTCGGTCGGCTCCCAGCCCGGCGACCAGCTGCGCGCCAGGTCGCGCAGCCAGGCGAAATCGTTTTCGCGGATGCGCCGCTCGGGCCAGCCCGGCAGCTGGAACTTGAACATGTAGTGCGAGGCGCGCAGCTGCGCCCGCGAGGGCCGCAGCAGGAAGCGCCGCGGATGCGGCACGGCGGCGGTGACGATGCGCCGGATGCGGTCCGGCCGCAGCGCGGCGGCGCTGTAGGCCGCCAGCGAGCCCCAGTCGTGGCCCATCACCATCGCATCCTGCGCGCCGAAATGCTCCAGCAACGCAATGACGTCGCGGCCGAGGGCCAGCCCGGAATAGTCGCCGTCGTCGGGCAGGGCGCTCGGCGGATAGCCGCGCATGAACGGCGCCACGGCGCGGAAGCCGGCCGCGGACAGCCGGCGCAGCAGCGGCGCCATGCTCCAGGCCGTATCCGGAAACCCGTGCAGGCACAGCACCAGCGGCCTGGCGTCCGCCGCCTCTCCCGGCGCATCGCCCCCCGGCTCGCCCCCTACTTCAAGATAGGCGAACTCCATGCCGTTGGCACGGATATAGCGCGGCTGCAGGTCATCGGTGTGGGTCATCGTGATCTCGGAAGAGGCTTCCTGGCGCCGCGATTTTATCCCGGCTGGCCCGCGGCGTGAGCCGCGCCGTAAAAATTACCTGCCCCCTGGCGAGGCGCCGACCGCGGCCGCTATGCTGCGCGCCAGTGCCATTGCCAATGGCTTCGGGGATTTTTCGATGAAACATCTGCGCCTGCTGCTCGCGGCGCTGGCGCTGTGCGCCGCGCATGCCTCCGCCCAGAAGACCGCAGACCCGGCGCCGACGCCGGAACAGTCCCGGCAAAGGGCGGAACAGTTCCTCGCCTCCCTCAAGCCGCAGCACGGCACGGTGACCCTGCCCAACGGGGTCGCCAGCCTGCAGCTCAGCGAGGATTTCTACTATCTGGCGCCCAGCGACGCAGGCCGCCTGCTCAGCGAGGGCAAGGGCCTGTTAACGCTACTTTGATCGCTGCGTTGCCCCCAGAATCGCGTCAGCCTAGGCGCGAGGAGCGAAGTTTAGTAC
>CAJCJI010000150.1 GCA_903970595.1 Verrucomicrobiota bacterium | reverse complement strand
GATGCGGCGCAGGGGCGGCGGGATGCGCCGCCGGCGCCGCTGCGGGGTGCGCCGCGGGCGCCGGAGCCTTCACCGCGGCCTTGGCCGCAACCACGCCGGGTCCTTTCAACACGCCTGGCCTGGGCGCCGCGGCCACCGCCGGATGGCCGCCATTGACGGAAGCGCGCTGCTGCGGATCGGCGCGGGCCACTTCCTGATGCTTGGTCTGCTCCACGGTCGCCGCGACATGCGTTTCGTGGGCGTAGGTTTCTTCCTGGGGCGTCGGCCGGGCCGCGATGCCGCCGGTGCCGCCGTTGAAGCTGGTGTGGTTCACGGTGACGTTGTTGACCACCGTTTCGTTGTAGGTGTTATGGATCACCGTGACGTTGACGTTGTTCACCGCCGTGTTGTAGGCAAAGTGGCCGCCTTCCCAACGGCCGCCGGCATAGCCGGTACCGCCATAGCCGAAGCCGTAATTGACGCCGCCGTAAAAGCCGATGTGCGGGCCCCAATAGCCGGCGTTGAATACGTACACGCCGTTGTTCCAGCCCCAGTAACCCGGAGTCCACAGCAGGCCTACCGAGGGCGGCTGCACCCAGGTGCCGGGCACCCAGTAATAGCCTCCGTCTTCGCTGTATGCCCAATAGCCCGGCGTCCAGAGATAGCCGTCATCCGGCGCGGGCGGCTGCTCGTAGACCGGCAGCTCCGGCGGCGCGATGTTGATCGAAATGCTGAATTGCGCCAGCACTGCGGCCGGCACGGCGAGCATCGCCAGCGCCAGGAATAAAGAACGAATCTTGGATCGCATGACACGGCCCCCTTATTTGTTGGAAAGCACGAGCAAAGCGGTTGGCTGGGCGCCTGCACCCATGGCCGGACCCGCGTGCCGGCCACCCCCTTGGAACCGCCAGGCAGCAGAATCATACCCCAACGGGCTGAAACCGGCGCCAGCGGCCGCAAATGCGGTCCAGGCAATGGACCAGCCTCGATCAAGATAATTCCGTTCTTGCTCTAGAATCGGCCAATCTGAAACGCAGCGCACCACGCATCTCCACTGGAGTCCTTATGCATCGCCGCATGTACAAGTTGATCCTCAAGCTGGCCCTGATTGGCGCCAACATCCTGGCAGCCGGCCACAGCTTCGCCGCCGATGCGCCCAAACCGGATGCCCCGCCCAAGACCATCGCCGAAACCGTCAAGCCCATGCAGCGCTTCGACGGCTTCCTGCCGCTGTACTGGAACGCGGCGGACGGCTCGCTCTACATGGAGATTCCCAAAGCCGGCCTGGAGCTGCTGTACTTCACCACCCTGACCCAGGGCCTGGGTTCCAACGACGTCGGCCTGGACCGCGGGCAGGTCGGGCGGGCCAGCCTGGTGCGGTTCGAGCCGGTGGGGTCCAAGGTGCTGCTGGTGCAGCCCAACCTGGATTTCCGCGCCCGGAGCGAAGACCCCGACGAGCGCCTGGCGGTGGAGCAGTCCTTCGCCCAGTCGGTGCTGTTCGGCTTTCCGGTTAAGGCCGAGGAGGGCGAGCGCCTGCTGATCGACGTCAGCGCGCTGCAAAAGCAGGATGGCCACGGCGCGGTCGAGGCCATCACCAAGGCCAAGCAGGGCACGTTCACCGTCGATGCGGATCGCAGCGCGCTGTACCTGCCCGGTACCAAGGCGTTTCCGCGCAACAGCGAAATCGAAGTGACACTGACCCTGAAAGGCGAGGCGCCGGGTACCTACATCAAGGACGTGACGCCGACGCCGCAGGCCATCAGCCTGCGCGAGCGCTACTCCTTCGTGGCCCTGCCCGAGCCGGGTTATGTGCCGCGGCCGGCTCAGGCCGGCGACGGCTTTTTCGAATTGAATTTCGCCGACTATGCGGCGCCCATCGGTGAACCGCTGCTGCAGCACTACCTCGTGCGCCACCGCCTGCAGAAAAAGGATCCGCAGGCGGCCGTCGGCGAGGCGGTGCAGCCCATCGTCTACTACATCGACCGCGGCGCGCCGCAGCCGATCCGCGACGCCCTGATGCAAGGCGCGCGCTGGTGGAACCAGGCCTTCGAGGCCGCCGGCTATCGCGACGCCTTCCGCGTCGAGCTTCTGCCGGAGGGCGCGGACCCGATGGACATCCGCTACAACATCATCCAGTGGGTGCACCGTGCCACGCGCGGCTGGAGCTACGGTGCGGCGGTGGTCGATCCGCGTACCGGCGAGATCATCAAGGGCAACGTCACGCTCGGCTCGCTGCGGGCGCGCTACGACTACCTGATCGCCGAAGGCCTGCTGTCGCCCTATGAGCAGCCCAGCGCGGTGCCGCCGGAGATGCAGAAGCTGGTGATGGCGCGCCTGAGCCAGCTGGCCGCGCACGAGCTGGGCCACACCCTGGGCCTGGCGCACAACTACATCGGCAGCGCCCAGGGCCGCTCCTCGGTGATGGACTACCCGCAGCCGCTGGTGGAGCTGCGCGCCGACGGCTCGCTGGACCTGAGCCACGCCTACGCCGAAGGCCTCGGCGAGTGGGACAAGGTCGCCATCGACTACGGCTACCGCGATTTCCCGCCCGGTACCGACCAGCCCGCGGCGCTGAACAAGATCCTGGCCGATGCGCGCGGCCGGGGCCTGACCTTCCTCACCGACGAGGACGCGCGCCCGGCCGGCGCCGCGCATCCGGACGTGAGCTTGTGGGACAACGGCACCGACAGCGCCGCCGAGCTGCAGCGCATGCTGCTGATCCGCAAGGCCGCGCTCAAGCGCTTCGGCGAAAACGCCATCCGCCGCGGCCTGCCGATGGCGACGATCGAGGAAGCGCTGGTTCCCCTGTACCTGTACCACCGCTACCAGGTCGATGCCGCCGCCAAGGCCTTGGGCGGCGCGCGTTATACCCTGGCGCTGCGCGGCGACGGGCAGACGCCGCAGCGCAATGTCCCGGCAGCCGAGCAGCGCAAGGCCCTGGCCGCGCTGCTCGAAACACTCGCTCCCGGCGAGCTGGTCCTGCCGCAGTCCCTGCTCGACCAGATTCCGCCGCGGCCTTCAACCTGGCCCTCGACCCGCGAGCTGTTCGCGCGCGACACCGCGCCCACCTTCGACCCACTGGCGCCGGCCGCCGCCGCCGCCAGCATCACCATCGGCGACATCCTGCAGCCGGAGCGCGATGCGCGCCTGGTGGAGCAGCACGCCTTCGACGCGCGCCTGCCCGGCTTCGACAGCGTGATCGACGAGCTCGTAGGCGCCACCTTCGACGCCCCCGCCAGCTCCGGCTACGCCGCGGAAATCCTGCGCGTCGAACAAGGCCAGGTGACCGACCAGCTCATCAGCCTGGCCCGCTCCGCCCCCATGCCCGCCGTCCGCGCCATCGCCCAGCTCAAGCTGGAGCAGCTGCGCCAGCGCGAGGGCAAGGCTGCCGCGGCCGGCGATGCCGGCGAACAGGCGCAGCGCTTCATGCTGGCCGGACGCATCCGGCACTTCCAGGAGCATCCGGAGGAAACGCCGGCGCCGACCGAGCCGGTGGTGCCGCCCGGCAGTCCGCTGGGGGATTGCGGTGATGGGCCTTGAGCTGGGGTTTGCGGGAAGCCGGCGGCGGCTCTCCTTGAACGCCTGAGGACGTTAGGCGCCGCCAGCGCCGCCCAGGGACGCCCGCGGACCTTGATTTTCGTTTCCGACCATGCGTAACAGCACCAAAAAGCTGTTACGCATGTAACGCATGTAACGCATGGAAGCGCTGGACGCGGACGAGAGCTATGTACAGATGCAACTTTTCCCCTCTCCCGCTTGCGGCGTGTCCCCGGCTATATGGGGAGAGAGGGGCTAGGGGAGAGGGGCTTTCCATGGCTTCAAAAGCCCCGCTCCCGGCCCTTCGGGCCACCCTTCAACCCGGCAACCCGGCAGCTGCGGGCTCCCGCAAGCGGGAGAGGGGACTGCATGAGCGTGTATGTACTTAAACGAAAAATGCCCTACGCCTGCCGATACAAACTCAAACGCATCTCCTTGATGCGCAGCACCACCTTGTTGCGCTCGATCCCCGCGCGCTCGGCATAGGACAGGATCAGCTTGAGCTCGGCCGGGTCGACCTTGCCGTCGGCCAGGCTCATTTGAATCAGGCCATCGAGGCAGGCGTGCGCCTCCTGCGGCGTGCTCGGCGTCGGGATTTCCAGGTGTCCCTGCCGCGCCGCCTCGATCAGGCCGGCGAGCACTTCGGGTGCCACATGGTTGTTGCGCGCATAGCGGTCCAGGTACTTCTGTTCCGCGGCGTCGATGCTGCCGTCCGCCATCATCGCCGACACCAGCACCGCCAGCACCTCGGTGGTGGACAGGCCCTGCACCCAGCCCAGGCTGAGGGCCGCCGGCGCCGCTGCGGGCATGGCCGCTTCCGGCGCGGCTGGCGGTGCAGCGGCGGCCGGCCGGCGCCAGGAGACGAGCGGCACGATCTGC
>CAJCJI010000149.1 GCA_903970595.1 Verrucomicrobiota bacterium | reverse complement strand
GGCGGGCCAGCCGATCGCGGAACTTGGCGTGGGGCCGGAACAAAAGCCGCTGCTGCACTTTGAAATCCGCGACCGCGGCCGGCCGATCGATCCGCTGCCGCTGCTGCCGAAGCGGTAGTAAGGCCCTGAAGCAAAAAGCGATTTCGCGCAAAGACGCAAAGCCGCAAGACAAAACCTGCTTATCTTGTTTTATTGCGGCTCTGCGGCTTTGCGCGAGCAGCTTTTCCCAGGCTACTTTTGCCCGGTTGTTCCCGCCTTCCACTGCTGCAGCGCCGCCAGGGTGTTCTTCACGTGCGCATCCGGGCTGAGCGCCGAATAGCCGTACAGCACCGTGCCATCCGGGGTGATGACGTAGGAGGTGCGGTTGGAATGGCCGGGCAGGAACCAGGCGGTGGCATCGTAGGACCTGGCGATATGCAGGTCGGGGTCGGCGGCCACGGCGAACTTGCTCCGGCATTCGCTGACCGAGAATTTGTTGAGGGTATCGATGTCGTCATGCGACACGCCGATCACGGTGGCGCCCAGGGCCTTGTACTGCTCCGTGGCCTCGGCGAACTCATGTGCTTCGACCGTGCACCCCGAGGTGAAGGCGGCAGGGTAGAAGTACAGCACCACCGGCCCCTGTTTCAGCGCCTCCGCCAGCGAAAAGGTAAAGACCTTGCCGCCGAGCGAGGCCTGCGCGGAGAAGTCCGGCGCCCTGCTGCCCGGGTTGAGGCTGGCGTAGGCCGCCATGCTGGCCGCCAGCAGGCTCGCGCCCAGCACGGCTATCCGCATGTGACGCTTTGAAGCAATTCGAGTTTTCACGCCTGTCCCGGGGTGGATGAACCGCTGCGGGAGTTTAATACGTAGCGGCCTGGGTGCGCGGATGCGGCGGCAGCCGTCGATGCATTGAAGTATTTGCCTGCGGCATCAATAATTGCGCCCCAATGCACGTTTTCGGGACCCGCTCCACGGTGCCGGCCCGGACCGGCGCACCCTTCAACCCGCACCCAAAGGCCCCTTTCAGTGAACAGCGTCTTCCCACGCATCCAGCGCCTGCCGCCCTATGTCTTCAATATCGTCGGCGATATGAAGAAGGCTGCCCGAGCGCGTGGCGAGGACATTATCGACTTCGGCATGGGCAACCCGGACCAGCCCACGCCGCGGCATATCGTCGACAAGCTGGTGGAAGCGGCGGTGCGCGGCACCGATTCGGACTACGTGGTGCCCGAGCATCGCAACGAGGAAGGCGTCCACACCCATCGCTACTCGGTGAGCAAGGGCATTCCGCGCCTGCGCCGGGCCATGGCCAGCTGGTACCGCACGCGCTACCAGGTCGAGCTCGACGCCGAAACCGAGGTGATCGCCACCATCGGCTCCAAGGAGGGCCTGGCCCATCTGGCTTTCGCCACTCTGGCTCCCGGCGACACCGTTCTGGTGCCCAACCCGGCCTACCCGATCCACCCCTACGGCGTGGTGCTGGCCGGCGCCGACGTGCGCCATGTGCGCTTGACCCCGGACGTGGATTTCTTCGAGGAATTGCAGAAGGCGATCAAGGAGACGATGCCGGCGCCGAAAATGCTGATCCTCAACTTCCCGGCGAACCCGACCGCGCAGTGCGTGGACCTGGCGTTCTTCGAGAAGGTGGTGGCAATCTGCCGCGAACACCAGATCTGGCTGGTGCACGACCTGGCCTATGCCGATATCGTGTTCGACGGCTACGTCGCGCCTTCGGTGCTGCAGGTGCCCGGCGCCAAGGACATCGCCGTGGAATTCTTCACCCTGTCCAAGAGCTACAACATGCCCGGCTGGCGCGTGGGCTTCATGTGCGGCAACCCGACCCTGGTTGCGGCTCTGGGGCGCATCAAGAGCTATCTCGACTACGGCATGTTCACCCCGATCCAGGTGGCGGCGATCACCGCACTCGAAGGGCCGCAAGACTGCGTGCACGAAATCCGCGATATGTACATGAAGCGCCGCGACGTGCTGGTGGAGGGCCTGCTCAAGGCCGGCTGGCCGGTGGAGAAACCCAAGGCCACCATGTTCGTGTGGGCGCGCATCCCGGAGGCGTTCCGCGGGCTGGGCTCGCTGGAGTTCTCCAAGCGCCTGCTCGACCAGGCCAAGGTGGCGGTGTCGCCAGGCATCGGCTTCGGCGAATACGGCGACGAGTACGTGCGTTTCTCCCTCATCGAGAACGAGCAGCGCACCCGCCAGGCGATGCGCATGGTGCGCAAGATGCTGTTGCTGGGGGCTGCATGAGCGCCGCGGCGCAGGCCCCGTTCCGGGTCGGCCTGATCGGGCTGGGCACAGTCGGGCAGGGCGTGGTGCGGGTGCTGCAGCGCAATGCCGCCGAGATCGCCGGCCGTGCCGGCCGCCCCATCGTGGTGACCCATGCCTCGGTGCGCAATCCCACGCGGCCGCGCGACTGCGACCTGAGCGGGATCCAGCTGCTTGCCGATCCGGCCGAGATCGTGCACGCCGAGGTCGACGTGGTGGTGGAGCTGATCGGCGGCATCTCGCCGGCGCGCGAACTTGTGCTGGCCGCGCTGGCTTTGGGCAAGCCGGTGGTGACCGCCAACAAGGCCTTGCTGGCCGAGAAGGGCAATGAAATCCTTCACACGGCACGTCAGCACGGCGCCCAGCTTGCCTTCGAGGCCTCGGTCGGCGGCGGCATTCCGATCATCAAGGCGCTGCGCGAGGGCCTGGCCGGCAACGGCATCGACCGCCTCGCCGGCATCATCAACGGCACCTGCAATTACATCCTGACGCAGATGACGCTGAAGGGGCAGAGCTTCGCCGACGCCCTGCGCGATGCCCAGAAGCTGGGCTATGCCGAGGCCGATCCAACCTTCGATATCGAAGGCATCGACGCCGCGCACAAACTCACCATCCTGGCCTCCATCGCCTTCGGCATGCCGCTGCGCTTCGACGCCGTGGCGACCGAAGGCATCAGCCAGGTCACGGCCCAGGATATCCAGTTGGCGCAGGAACTGGGATACCGCATCAAGTCGCTGGGGATCGCCAAGCGCGGCGCTCACGGCGTCGAATTGCGCGTGCATCCGACCCTGGTCCCCGCCGAGCACCTGCTGGCCAAAACCGACGGCGCGCTCAATGCGATCAGCGTCCACGGCAATGCCGTCGGCCAGACGGTCTACGTCGGGCGCGGCGCCGGCGGCGATGCCACGGCGTCGGCGGTGGTGGCCGATTTGATCGACGTGGCGCGGCTCCACGGCGCCGATCCCCGGCACTTCGTGCCTTACCTTGGCGCACGCAGTGAAGCGCTCAAGGATCGGCGCGTGCTGTGCTTCAGCGAGATCGAAAGCGCTTACTACCTGCGTCTGCGCGTCGCCGACGAGCCCGGCGTGCTGCGCGCCATCACCTCGATCCTGGCGGAGCTGGAGATCAGCATCGAAGCGATCCTTCAGAAGGAGCCGCGCGAGCACGAGGATGCCACGCTGGCCATCATCACCTCGGAGATCCCGGAACACCGCTGCAACGGCGCTCTGGAAAAGATGCGTCAGTTGCCGTTCGTGCGGTCGGGCGTCAGCCGTTTGCGAGTGGAATATTTCGAATGAGTAACCGTTACACCGGCATCATCGAGACCTACCGCAAGCGCCTGCCGCTGGCACCGGAGGCGCGCGCCATCAGCCTGGGCGAGGGCCGCACCCCGCTGATCCGGCTGGAAAACCTGCCGCGCCTGGAAGCGGTGGAGGCAGAGATCTACGTCAAGTTCGAGGGTGTGAATCCCACCGGCTCGTTCAAGGACCGCGGCATGACCGTGGCGGTGACCCAGGCGGTGCACGAGGGTAGCCGCGCCATCATCTGCGCCAGCACCGGCAACACCTCGGCCGCCGCGGCGGCCTACGCGGCGCGGGCCGGAATCAAGGCCTTCGTGCTGATTCCCGAAGACAAGATCGCCCTCGGCAAGCTGGCCCAGGCGGTGGTGCACGGCGCCACCGTGGTGCAGATCCGCGGCAACTTCGACGACGGCATGCGGCTGGTCAAGGAGGTAGCGCAGACGGCTCCGGTGGCGATCGTCAATTCGATCAATCCCTATCGGCTGCAAGGGCAGAAGACCGCCGCCTTCGAAATCGTCGAAGCGCTTGGCCGCGCGCCGGATTTCCATTGCCTGCCGGTCGGCAACGCCGGCAACATCACGGCGCACTGGATCGGTTATTCCGAAGCCGCCGGCCTGGAAACGGCGGCCTGCGCCGGCTACCCCGACAGCTGGGACTTCAGCGGCTTCGGCACGCAGCGCCGCCGCCCGCGCATGGTCGGCTACCAGGCCGCCGGCAGCGCGCCGTTCTTGCGCGGCGGCCCGGTGGCGAACCCCGAAACGGTGGCCACCGCCATCCGCATCGGCAATCCGCAAAGCTGGGACCTGGCCTGGAAGGTGCACGAGGAGTCGCACGGCTGGTTCGACGAACTGGAAGACGCGGAAATCCTCGCGACGCAGCGGCTGCTGGCCGAGTGTGAGGGGGTGTTCTGCGAACCGGCTTCCGCCAGTTCCCTCGCCGGAGCCCTGCGCGATCTCAAGCAGGGCAAGATTCCGGCCGGTTCCACCGTCGTCTGCACCCTGACCGGCAACGGCATGAAGGACCCCGACGTGATTCTCAAGAACGGCCTGAGCGGCCTGGTCGAGGTGGACGCCGAGCGCGGCGCGGTGGAACGGGCTTTGCTGGAACGGCTTTGAGGCCAAAGGCGGCCTCGCGCAAAGACGCAAAGCCGCAAAAAAATCTGAATCTGTTGGATGTTTTTTTTGTTTTCTTTGCGGCTTTGCGTCTCTGCGCGAGAAAATCTTTTTTTGACTGAATTGACACGGATCCGCCGTCGCCAACCAGGCGATACCAGCCGCCTGCCGCCCGATCTGCATCCGGTGGTGCGGCGCGCTTATGCGGCGCGCGGCGTCGTCGAGGCCGCCAAAGTCCCGTTGGACCTGCACGCGCTATTGCCTCCTGCAAGCCTGTTCGGGATCGAGAGGGCCTGCGAGTTGCTGATGGATGCAATCCTGGCGCGCCGCCGCATCGTCATCGCCGGCGACTACGACGCCGACGGCGCCACCGCCACCGCGGTGGCGGTGCTGGGTCTGCGCGCACTGGGCGCGGCCAGCGTCGATTATGTGGTACCCAACCGCTTCACCATGGGCTATGGACTGTCGCCGGCGCTGGCGCAAATGGCCCAGGCCAAGGGTGCCGAACTGCTGGTGACGGTGGACAATGGCATTGCCAGCCTCGCCGGGGTGGATGCGGCCAATACCGCCGGTATCCAGGTGCTGATCACCGATCATCATCTGGCCGGCGACCGGCTGCCGGCCGCCGCCGCCATCGTCAATCCCAACCAGCCCGGCTGTCCGTTTCCGAGCAAGCACCTGGCCGGCGTGGGCGTGATGTTTTACGTGCTGCTGGCCCTGCGCGCGCGGCTGCGTGTCGCCGGACACTTTGCCGGGCGGGCGGAGCCGAACTTGGCGGAGCTTCTGGACCTGGTCGCGCTCGGCACGGTGGCCGACGTGGTGCGGCTCGATCACAACAACCGCATCCTGGTGGCGCAGGGCCTGGCGCGTATCCGTGCCGGCCGGGCCCGGCCGGGCCTGCTGGCGCTGCTCACGGCAGCGGGGCGGGCGCCGACTTATATCGGTTCCGGCGACCTGGGATTCGTGCTGGGGCCCAGGCTCAACGCTGCCGGGCGGCTGGAGGACATGACGGTGGGCATTGAGTGCCTGCTGGCGCCCACGCCGGAAGCCGCCCGGCTGCTTGCCACGCAACTGGACACGCTCAACCGCGAGCGCCGCGATATCGAGGCGCAGATGCGCGACGAGGCGCTGGAACTGGCCGCGGCCAATGAGGCGATCGGCGTGTGCCTGTTTGACGCGGGATGGCACGAGGGCGTGGTGGGCCTGGTCGCTTCGCGCGTCAAGGATCGCCTGCACCGGCCGGTGATCGCCTTTGCGCGGGCCGCGGAAGCCGGGATGCTCAAGGGTTCCGGCCGTTCCATCCGCGGCCTGCACCTGCGCGACGCCATAGTGGCGGTGGATGCCCGGCATCCGGGGCTGATCGTCCGCTTCGGCGGCCACGCCATGGCCGCCGGCCTGAGCCTGCCCGAGACGGCTCTGCCGGAGTTTTCCGACGCCTTCGACCGCGAGTGCCGCGCCCGTCTCGACGCGGATGCGCTGGAAGAGGTGCTGGAGACCGACGGCGAACTGGACAGCGGCGAACTGCAGCTGGCGACCGCTCGCGCCCTGGAACAAGCCGGTCCCTGGGGGCAGGGCTTTCCGGAGCCGCGTTTCGAGGGCTTGTTCGACGTGATCGAAACCCGTGCGCTGGGCATCGAAGGGCGTCACATCAAATACCGGTTGCGGATGCCCGACGGCGGCCAAGTCGAGGCGGTGGACTTCAATGGTGCCGAGCGTCTTGCGGGACGAGGTGCCAGCGTACGCCTGGTCTACAGCATTGGCGTCAACCGCTTTCGCGGCGACGAGGGGCTGGAAATGCGGGTCGTGGACATCCGCCCGCAATAACGCAGATCAGTCGGTCGGGCCTCGCGGATGAGCGACGATCAGCGGCAGCGCCTCGCTGGAGGTTTGCACCAGTTCGATGCCAACGCCGTAGGTCCGCTCCAGCAATTCGCGCGTGAGCAACTCACGCGTAGACCCCTGGCCAAGAATGCGGCCGAGTTCAAGCACGGTCACGCGGTCGGCATAGCGCAGCGCCAGGTTAGGATCGTGCAGCACCGCCAGCACTCCCACGCCGGATGCGGCGAAGCGGCGCGCCTGCAGCAGGCATTCATGCTGATGGGCCAGGTCGAGGCTTGCGGTCGGCTCGTCCAGCAGCAGGTAGCGCGGGCCGCCGCCGGCATCGGTGACGGCGTCCGGCAGCGGCTCCCAGATCTGCGCCATTACTCGGGCGAACTGCACCCGGGCGCGTTCGCCGCCGGACAGGCTGGGATAGCGGCGTCCGGCCAGATCGGCCACACCGGCCCCTTGCAGCGCCGCGCGCACGATGCGCCGTTCGGCTTCCGGCCTGTGTTTCGGACTGGCGTAGCGCCCCAGGGCCACCACCTGTTCGACGGTAAAGCCGAAGCGCAGGGATTCGGTCTGCGGCAGCACGGCGCGCATGCGGGCGCGGGCGCGCGGGGTCCAGACGGGCAGGCTGCGGCCGTTGAGCGTGACGCCGCCGTCCTGGGGTTGGATGTCGCCCGCCAGCAGGCGCAGCAGGGTCGACTTGCCGGCGCCGTTGCGGCCGAGCACGGCGTGCACTTCGCCCGGCGCGACGCTCAGGCTGACCTGCCGCAGCAGGCCGCGGCCGTCGATGCGGTAGCCGACCTGCTCGGCGGCCAGCCCCAGGCTCACGGCTTCACCAGGTTTCGCTGCGGCCGCGCAGACGCAGCAGCAGGACGATGAAAAACGGCCCGCCAATGAGCGCCGTGAGCACGCCGACGGGCAGTTCCAGCGGCGGTGCCACGGTGCGGGCAGCGGTGTCGGCCATCGTCAGCAAGGCGCCGCCGAGCAAGACCGAGGCCGGCAGCAGCAAGCGGTGGTCGGGGCCGGCCCACAGCCGGATCAGCTGCGGCACGATCAGGCCGACGAAGCCGATGATGCCGGTCAGCGCAACCGCGCCGCCCACGGCCACCAGCACCAGCAGCACCAGCCGGCGCTTCAGCTGCTCCACGTCCACTCCCAGGTGGGCCGCTTCGGCTTCGCCCAGGAGAAGCGCGTTCAATTCGCGGCCCTGCAAGGGGATCAATAGCAGCGCCAGCACCATCAGCGGGGCGGCGACCGCGATTTCCCGCCAGCCGACACGGCCGAGACTGCCGTACATCCAGAAGGTCAGTTCGCGCAGGGCCGGACCGCTGGCGATATGCGCCAGCAGGCCGATGCCGGCGCCGGAGACTGCATTGACCGCCAGCCCGACCAGGAGCATCTGCGCCGGCTGGGTGCTGCCGTCCACCTGCGACAGGCGCGACACCAGCAGGGTGGTGCAGGCCGCGCCGCCGAAACTGGCCAGGGGCAGCAGCCAGCGTCCGGCCGATTCCAGGCCCAGCGCCGAGCCCAGGACAATGGCGGCGACCGCCGCCAGCGCGGCGCCGCTGGAGACGCCGACCAGGCCCGGATCCGCGAGCGGGTTGCGGAATACGCCCTGCATCGCCGCGCCGCTCACCGCCAGGGCGGCGCCGACGCTCAGGCCCAGGACCACCCGCGGCAGGCGCAGCTGCAGAATCACCGCGGCGATGCCCGGGTCCGGGGCGGCGCCCAGTCCGAGGGAGCCCAGCACCTGGCTGGCGCTGATCGAAGCCGGGCCGGCGGCAAGTCCGGCGCAGGCCGCCGCCAGTGCCAGCAGGGCGAGCAGCAGGCACAGCGGCCCTGGTCGCCGCAGGGGTGCAAGCCAGCCGGAGAGCGCGAAGGTCATCCGTGCATTGTGCCTTGCCGGGCGCGGGTCCCGCAGGCGGCTGGCCGCAATGTTATAATTTTCTTTCGATGCAGCGTGGCCGGGCTTGCTGGCGATAGTGGCGGAATTGGTAGACGCACTGGATTTAGGTTCCAGCGCCGCGAGGCGTGAGAGTTCGAGTCTCTCCTTTCGCACCACACTGGGGCCTGGCGTTGATCCGGGTCTTCAGGTCCAGGCCTTGGAGTCGGGCGCGGCATCCTTGGTTCGCCTCCTCTTGCAGGGAGGTTCTTGAGGGGGGCGGAGTGAGCCTCCCATGGCACAGTTGTTCATACTTCAAACAGAGTTGAATCCCAAGATGGAAATTCACGTCGAGTCCCCGGGCGGCCTGTCGCGTCGCCTGCACGTCAAGATTCCCTCGGAACGCGTCGAGCGCGAACTGGGGCTGCGCCTGAAGCAGCTGGTGGCGCGTTCGCGCATCCCGGGCTTCCGCCCCGGCAAGGCGCCGCTGAAGGTGGTGCAGCGCCAATACGGCGAGTCGGCGCGCATGGACGTGATCGGCGAACTGGTGCGGCAGACCTGGCCGGAAGCCGTGGCGCAGGCCCAGGTGCAGCCGGCCGGCTCGCCCAATTTCGAGGTCACCAGCGAGAAGGCGGGCGAGCCGCTGGCCTACGTCGCCAGCTTCGACGTGTTCCCCGAGGTCAAGCTGGATCAGCTCGAACGCATCGAGATCGGCAAGCCGGCGGTGGAGATTTCCGAGGCCGACGTCGACCGCCTGGTGGCCAATCTGCGCAAGGCGCGCCGCACGTTCGAGACGGCGAGCCGGCCGGCGCAGACCGGCGACGTCGCGGTGGTGGATTTCGACGGGCAGATCGACGGCCAGCCGTTCCAGGGCGGCAAGGGAGAAAAGGTCGAGATCGAACTTGGCGAAAAGCAGTTCCTCGAAGACCTGGAGAACGCGATCGTCGGACATGGCGCCGGCGACAGCTTCGATGCCGATGTGCGCTTTCCCGCCGACTACCGCCGCGAGGACCTGCGCGACAAGACGGCGCGTTTCGCCGTGAAGCTGCTGGAAGTGCGCGAGCCGCGCCTGCCGGAGATCGACGACGAATTCCTCAAGGCCCATGGCGCGGAGGAGGGCTCGGGCGAACAGGGCCTGCGCGACAAGTGCCGCACCGCCCTCGGCCACGAACGCGACAAGGCGATCCGCACCCGGCTCAAGCGCGATTTGCTCGACCAGTTGCTGAGCCTGCATCCGATCGAGGTGCCGCAAAGCCAAGTGCAGCAGGAAATCCTGCGGCTGCGCGAAGAGGCGATCAAGCGCATGCAGCTCAACCAGGCCGGCAAGCTGCAGCCCGAACAGCTGCAGCAGATGCTGCCGGACGCCCTGTTCGAGGCCAATGCAAGCCGCCGCGTGGCCCTGGGCCTGCTCATCGGCGAGGCCATCAAGCTGCGTCAGATCCGGCCGGACAACAGCCGCCTGGATGCCGCGCTGGAGGAGATCGCAGGCGACTACGAACAGCCGGAACAGGTGCGGCAGTTCTACCGTTCGCGGCCGGACATGATGCAGGGCCTGCAGGCAGCGGTGCTGGAGGAGCAGGTGGTGGAGAACCTGCTCGCCAGCGCCAAGTGCACCGAACAGCCGATGAACTTGGAGGAGCTGTTGAAATCGGTATCGCAGCCCGCAGCTTGATGCATGCGGGTCCGGCTCGGGCCCCATCCAATAATGAACAAGGATCGATGATGAACGACCAGATTGCCCGCGCGCAGCATCTCGTGCCGATGGTGGTGGAACAGACCGCCCGTGGCGAGCGCGCTTTTGACATCTACTCGCGCCTGCTGAAGGAGCGTATCGTGTTCATCGTCGGCGCGATCGACGACTTCGTGGCGAATCTGGTGGTGGCGCAGCTGTTGTTCCTGGAAGCCGAAAACCCGGACAAGGACATCCATCTATACATCAACTCACCGGGTGGGGTAATCACCTCCGGGCTGTCGATCTACGACACCATGAAGTTCATAAAGCCCGACGTCAGCACCATGTGCATCGGCCAGGCCTGCAGCATGGGTTCGTTCCTGCTGTCCGCCGGCACCAAGGGCAAGCGTTTTGCGCTGCCCAATTCCCGCGTCATGATCCACCAGCCCTCCGGGGGCGCCCAGGGGCAGGCTACCGACATCGAAATCCAGGCGCGGGAGATCCTGTACCTGCGCGAAAGCCTGAACAAGCTCTACGCCGAACACACCGGCCAGCCGCTCGAAAAGATCGCCCGCGACGTTGAACGGGACTTTTTCATGAGCGCCGCGGCGGCCAAGGAATATGGCCTGATTGACCTGATTGTCGACCGGCGGACCGCTGTGGCTGTTCCAGCCTGAACCGGACGTGGAATTTGCGGTCATTTTGCTGCAACATGGCTGCATGCTATAACAGGCTGGCGGGGCGGCTTGGTGGCCGTCCCAGGGTTGTACCGACTACTGGAAAAGGGCTGTAAGCCCATGTTTGAGGTAGAAAATGCCAGATAACGTACGGAGCGGTGGCCAGAGCGGCCGGGTTCTGTATTGCTCCTTTTGCGGCAAGAGCGAGCACGAAGTCCGCAAGCTGATCGCCGGTCCCTCGGTGTACATCTGCGACGAGTGCGTCGACCTGTGCAACGACATCATCCGTGAAGAGGTGCATGCCAAGCCGCAGGTCAAGGGCCTGCCCAAGCCGCACGAAATCCGTGCGGTGCTGGACGAGTACGTCATTGGCCAGGACCAGGCCAAGAAAGTGCTGTCGGTGGCGGTGTACAACCACTACAAGCGCCTCAGCCAGAAGGGCGCCGCGGACGGCATCGAGCTGCAGAAGTCGAATATCCTTCTGATCGGCCCCACCGGTTCGGGCAAGACCCTGCTGGCGGAGACCCTGGCGCGGCTGCTCGACGTGCCGTTCGCCATCGCCGACGCCACCACCCTGACCGAAGCGGGCTATGTCGGCGAGGATGTGGAAAACATCATCCAGCGCCTGCTGCAGAAGTGCGACTACGATGTGGAAAAGGCGCAGCGCGGCATCGTCTACATCGACGAGATCGACAAGATTTCGCGCAAGAGCGAAAACCCGTCCATCACGCGCGACGTGTCGGGGGAGGGCGTGCAGCAGGCCCTGCTCAAGCTGGTCGAGGGCACCATTGCCAGCGTGCCGCCGCAGGGCGGGCGCAAGCATCCGCAGCAGGAGTTCCTGCAGGTCAACACCGCCGGCATCCTGTTCATCTGCGGCGGCGCCTTCTCCGGCCTGGAAAAGGTGATCCAGAACCGCACGGAAAAGGCCGGCATCGGCTTCTCCGCCGACGTCAAGTCCCACAAGGATTCGCGCCATATCGGCCAGCTGCTGGCCATCGTCGAGCCGGAGGACCTGATCCGCTACGGCCTGATCCCGGAGTTCGTCGGCCGCCTGCCGGTGCTGGCGGTACTGGAGGAACTGGACGAGCGGGCGCTGATTTCCATCCTGCGCGAGCCGAAAAACGCCCTGGTCAAGCAGTTCGCCAAGCTGTTCCAGATGGAAGGCTGCCAGCTTGAATTCCGCGACGATGCCTTGAACGCGATCGCGCGCAAGGCTAAGGAGCGCAAAACCGGTGCCCGCGGCTTGCGTACCATCCTGGAAAACATCCTGCTCGACGTGATGTACGACCTGCCGTCGATGCAGAACGTGTCCAAAGTGGTGGTGGACGAATCCGTGGCCAAGGGCGAAGCCAAGCCCTTCGTGGTGTACGAAAACGTTGAAGCCCCGCGCCGCGACGTGAAGAACTCGGCCTAAGCCGCTGCCGCAGAAACCTAAAAGGGCCGCCGCAGTCTTTACTGCGGCGGCGCTTTCGTTTATCCCCATTGCCTTGAATTGCGATGATCCGCTCGCATCTTGGCCATGTGCTGCATAATAAGTCCGTAGCAGACTTTCGAGGTCAATAAGTGTCCCAGACGAACGATCATTCAGCCCCGGTGCTTCCCCTGCGCGATGTGGTGATTTTTCCGCATCTAGCGCAGCCTCTGTTCGTCGGGCGGGAGAAGTCGGTGAAAGCGCTCACCGCCGCCATGCAGGACGGCAAGCGCATCCTGCTGGTGGCGCAGAAGCACGCCGACACGGATGAACCCGGCATCGGCGACTTGTACGATGTCGGAACCCTGGCCAGCATCCTGCAGTTGCTGAAGCTGCCGGACGGCACCGTCAAGGTGCTGGTGGAAGGCGCGCAGCGCGCGCGCATCCACAAGCTGGATCACCGCAACGATTACCTGGTCGCCGAGTTCGAGCCGATCGCGGCCGACGAAGGCCAGCCCGGCGGCAGCGAAACCGACGCCGTGATGCGCGCCACCGTCGCCACCTTCGAGCAGTATGTGAAGCTCAACAAGAAGGTGCCGGCCGAACTGCTGCCCTCGCTGTCGAGCATGGATTCGCCCGGGCGGCTGGCCGACGCCATCGCCGCCCACCTCAACCTCAAGCTCGAAGACAAGCAGAAGGTGCTGGAGCTGACCGATCCCAAGCCGCGCATCGAGTATGTGCTGGGCCAGCTGGAAGGCGAGATCGACATCCTGCAGATCGAGAAGAAGATCCGCGGGCGGGTCAAGTCGCAGATGGAGAAGAACCAGCGCGAGTACTACCTGAACGAGCAGATCAAGGCGATCCAGAAGGAGTTGGGCGAGCTGGAGGATGCGCCGAACGAACAGGAAGAGCTGGCGCGCAAGATCGAGAAGTCCGGCATGCCCAAGGCCGCCAA
>CAJCJI010000148.1 GCA_903970595.1 Verrucomicrobiota bacterium | reverse complement strand
AGACTGTGCGGATGACTGCCCGGCATCACAGGTCCCGCGCCCAAGCGCCGAGCCGCTCCAGTGCGCTGTGCCGGGTCAGGTCGACCAGCAGCGGCGTGATCGAGACCCGCTTCTGCTGCACCGCGTAAAAATCGGTGCCGGGGCCGGCGTCGTGCTCGCCGCCGGAAGCGCCGATCCAGTAAATGCTGCGCCCGCGCGGGTCCTTGGCTTCGATCACGCCCTCGGACTTGTGCCGGTTGCCGAGCCGCGTCACCTCGATCCCGCGCAGTTCTTCGTAAGGCACGTCGGGCACGTTGACGTTGAGGATGGTATCGCCAGGCAGCGGCTCGCGCTGCAGGCGATCAATCAGGCGCAGGGTGATCCTGGCGGCGGTGGCGTAGTGCTGGGGATTGACCGACACGCAGGACACGGCGATGGCCGAGATGCCCAGGTGCCGCCCTTCCATGGCCGCCGCCACCGTGCCGGAGTACAGCGTGTCGTCCCCCAGGTTGGCGCCGGCATTGATGCCGGATACCACCATGTCCTTGGGCTCCGCCAGCAAGCCGGTCAGGGCCAGGTGCACGCAATCGGTGGGCGTGCCGTCCACGCAATAGGTGCCGTCCTCGTGCCTCTGCACCCGGATCGGATTGAGGATGGTCAGCGAGTTGCTGGCGCCGCTGCGGTTGCGGTCCGGCGCGACTATTTCCAGGCTATGCAGGGGCCGCAAATGCTCGGCCAGGCAGCGCAGGCCCGGGGCCGTGCAGCCGTCGTCGTTGGATAGGAGTATGCGCATTCGCGTTAAAGCTCGGGAATGCCGGGTAGTTTAGCCTCTGGCGGGCTATCATGCCCGCATGCCCCACCTCCCCCCAAACAAGCCGGATCAGCCGCCCGCCGGGGACGGGATCGACCTGGATTTTCGTCAGGCCATGAACGGCGTACGGCCGCAGGCCGCCCCGGACCGCCTGGAACCCCAGCGCCGCAATCCCAGCACGCGACCGCGCAGCGCCGAAGCCGACGAACGGGCGGTGCTCGAGGAAATGATGTCCGATACCTTGCATCCCGAGGACATCGAAAGCGGCGACACCCTGATCTATCGCGGCGAAGGCATCCAGGACTCGGTGTGGCGCCGCCTGCGCCGCGGCAACTACCACATCCGCGCCGAACTGGACCTGCACGGCCTCAACCGCGACGCAGCGCGCCAGGCCGTGGCGGAATTCCTGGCCGACTGCCAAAGCAAGGACATGCGCTGCCTGCGCATCATCCACGGCAAGGGCCGCGGCTCCCCCAACAGCGGCCCGGTGATCAAGGCCCTGCTCGACGGCTGGCTGCGCCGCCGCAAGGACGTGCTGGCTTTCTGCTCCGCCCGCCCGCACGACGGCGGCACCGGCGCTATTTATGTTTTGTTACGTGCGTCACAGTTGCCCGGCGGTTTGTGATGGACAGCGGCCATTGCGGCGTGTAGCTTCTGGAGACTCGTACATTGGGGTACGAATCGAACTTTTCAGGGAGAACTGCAATGCTCAAGTCATTTCGCAACAGCGTGCTCAGCACCGCTACTACGATTATGCCCTTGCTGCTGACCGCATGCGGCGACGATCCGGATCCGCCGTCGAAAACCAGTCTCCTGGCATTGTTGATGCTGCCCCTGCTTTTTTTCACCGTATCGCTAGCCAGCGAGCAAATCAGGCAGCGCGCACGGCTTATTGCGCGAAGGACGGCTTGACAGGCTAGCGCCTGGGGCAAGCGGCGTCGTCCGGGCTCACCGCAACAAGGTCGTCGCCGTCGATCGCCCACGGTACGCGGCAATGCAGGATGGACTCTATCTGCTGGGGTGTCCGCCTTTCCTCGCCCAGGTTCCATTCGCGCACCACGCCGTCGATCGATCCGGTGAGCACGGTCTTGTCGCCGGGGCCAAACTCGGCGGCATGAAATGGGGCTTGCGGCATCTGGCTTTCATGCTCGGCAACGATATCGAGCATCTCGCCGTTTGCCGCATCCCAGAGACGCGCTGTGGCGTCGATGCTTGAGGTCAGCACAAACCGGTCGTCATTGGAAAATGTCGCCGAGTACACTTTTCCCGCATGGCCGCGCAAGGTCCAGGTTTTCCCATCCTCCAGGCGCCAGATCACGGCAACCCCGCTGGCGTCGCCCATGAGCGCAAGCTTGCCGCTGTGATCGAAGCCGGCGGTAAGAAATTCACTCGCGGAAGGCTCGTCCAGCGATTTTTCAATCGTTCCGTCCCTGGCATCAAGTACATATGCGGCCCTTCCGGAAGTGGCCACCAAAAGCCTTTGCCCGTCCGGACTGAACGCCAGCGCCGCAACATATGATCGGGAAACCTGGTTCCGGTCTCCCAGCGGCTGCGACCAGACGAAGCGGCGCCCGGCGACGTCCCAGATTTTCGCCTCCGCCTGGATGCCAAACGCGAGGTACCTGCCGTCGGGGCTGAAGTTGCCGCTCCTGACTTGCCGGTCCTCGAAGCTGGCCACAATTTCACCGCTGCCGACATCCCAGACCCTGGCGCCCGCGGCGAGCATGGTGGCAGCGACATAGCGGCCATCGCCGCTCAGCGCCACGCTGAGCACCTCCTTCCCGCCGCAATCCAGACTCTGCATCATGCGCCCGGTATCCACCTGCCAGATTTTTACGCCGTCAGTTTCACCGGCGCTGACGATCCGCCGATCATCGGCGCTGAATTCGAGCGCGTTCACCGATTGCCGATCCGCTGCAAGGCTTCGCAATAGTTCGTGGGTGCGCGCATCCCACAGTTTGAACGTGCCGTCCGCCGCGCCGGTGGCGATGAATTTCCCGTCATGGCTATACAGCGCCGCCACCCCGGGGACCCAGGGCTTGTCCCATCGCAATGGATCGACGGCATGCCGCAGTTCAAAATCGGGAATATGCGGAGCCGACCATAATACCGCCCGACCGTCGGGACCGCCGGTGGCGATGTGCAGGTCGTCGTCACTGATGTCCCTGGCGCCGGCCAATCCAAAGTGACCGTCCAGCGTGAACAGTTCCGCGCCCGACTGGATGTCCTGCACGCTCAGGCGTGAAGTGCTGGACGCAAGGAGCCAGCGGCCGTTCGAGCTGATGTCGAAATGATTTCCCACCGCCCCCGAGTATCGCAGTGCATAGACCAGAGCGCCGTTATCGGTGTTCCATACGCGCACGCCGTCGCTTGCCCCGGTAAACAACCGCGTGCCGTCGAGGTTGAATATCAGCCAGGGGTTCGGCGAGGGATGGCCGGCAAGCACGCGTACCGCCCCGTCCGAGGCCTGCCAGGCCCTGATGGTCCCGTCCTTCGAGGCCGCCGCGATCACGCTGCCATCCTCGGTGTCGTCCATTGCCACCACCGGCGACTTCAGACCCTTGAGCTCGATGGTTTGTTTCAGGCGATCCGGATTCCAGATCCTTACCGCGCCATCGACCGATCCGGTGAGCAAACGGCGTCCGTCCCGGCTGAACCCCGCCAGCGAGAACGCGCCGGGCAAACGTCCCAGCGTGCGTCCGGACGACAGCTCAAGGATTTCCGCCGCGCGATCCGGCGCCAGGTGCGCCACCCGACTGCCGCTTTCGTCGAAAGGATTCAAGGTATGGGCGGTACTGGGTGCATTCTGCAGCTTGGCCAGCAATTTCCCACTTTCCGCATCCCAGACATTCAGGTAGCCGGTGGCGGCGTCAAAAGGTGCCGCAAACACATAGACGAACCGGTTGTTGCGGCTGAATCTTGGTCCGGCGATCCTGGCCTGCTTGGGATAGTCAAGCTGAAATTGCATGGTGCCGGTCGCTGCATCCCAAACACGCACCAGGTTGTCGGAGCCCACCGTGAATACGTGTCGGGCGCTTGGACTGAAACGAATGATCTTGACCGGTGCTCCGGTTTGAAACGCCAGTTTCTCCGCCTCGACGATACGCATCGCCCGGGCCAGCATGAAGCGCAAAGCGGGTGTATCGATACCCAGCTTGTATGCCTCGTTGAGGTACACCGCCGCGCGCGCCTGATTGCGGGCGATCAGTTCCTGCCGTCCTTTTTCATATACCGTCTCGATATGGGCATGCAGCTGCTGCTGAGCCAGCGCCTCGCGCTTTTCGCGCTGTTGGCCCTGCCATAGCCCGAATAGCGCAACCGTGGCTAGCGCGGCAAGGGCTGTCGCCCCGGCGTTCTGAAAAATTCGCCGTCGGCGCTCCCGGCGCCGCAACTCGTCCAAGCCCACACCCAGCAGGCCTGCGAGCAACTTGAGCCTGGCAACGGGCTTGCGGTCCTTGCCCGCCCTCACATCGGCAGCAATCGGCTCGATGCCGTCATCGGTGCGCAGCGAAGGCGGAAAGCATTCCAGCAAACCCTTGCCCGGCTGCAGATCGGCATGCGGCTCGCCGTCCACGATCAGGCACAGGATGCGATCGGCGCGGCCCAGGGCGCGGAAACGCTGGATTTCCTGGTCGACCCACTTGGATACCGCGGCATAGGGCGAGGCAATGACGATCAGATAGCGCGACTGCTGCAAGGCCTGGTCGATGGCGCCGCTCAGGTTGGGGGAACTGGGCAGTTCCTCCTGGTCGCGGAACACCGGGAACAGGCGCCGCGGCAGCGGGCCGGTGGAAGTTTCGCGTCCGACCAGCCGGCGCGGCACCCGATAGGTTTCCAGCGAGCGGTGCAGCCATTCGGCCCAGGCCTGGTCGCGGTGGCTGTAGGAAACGAATGCCCAGTACTTGTACGCCTCGCTCTGCACCCGCGGCCCCTTGTGCTTGCAGCTGGCAGGATTAACTTAACGGCTCAGCGGGATTTTTTCACCGGGCATATTCCTGGCGCGAGAGCCAGAATTCGGCCAGCGGCAGGTCCTCAGGATAGGTCACCTTGAGGTTGCTCTCGCGGCCGCGCACCAGCAGCGGCTTGTAGCCGGCCAGTTCCATCGCGGCGGCCTCGTCGCCCAGGGGCTTGCCCTTGGCGATGGCCTGCTCCAGCGCGACGCGCAGCAGGTCCAGGCGGAACAGCTGTGGCGTCTGCGCCCGCCACAGCGTCGCGTGATCCACGCTGCGCACCGAGCATTCGCGCTCTTCATCCTTGAGCACGTCGGTCACCGGCACCGCGAGCAGCCCGCCTTGGTCGTCGCTGGCCTCGTCGCGCAGGCTTTCGACGTCGTCCACCGTCAGGCAAGGCCGTGCCGCGTCGTGCACCAGGGCGTAAACCGGCGCATCGAGCGTCTGGCTGCGTTCGGTCACGGCCCGCAGTCCGGCCAGCACCGAGTCGGCGCGCGTGGCGCCGCCGGCGACGGTGACGATCTTGGGGTGCCGGGCGATCGGGAGCTTGGCGAAGTCGGTATCGCCCTTGGGCAGGGCCAGCACCACGCCGTCGATCCAGCCGGCATCGAAAAATGGCGCCAGGCTCCATTCCAGCAGGGCGCGGCCGCACAAGGGCAGGTATTGCTTGGGCTTGCCCAGTCCCATGCGGGCGCCGCCTCCGGCGGAAGCCACCACCGCCCAGTAACGCGGGACTTTCACTGCCGGGTGGTGGGCGGCTGGGCGTTCGGCCCGACCACGAGATAAAAGGCTTCGCCCTTGCGGATCATGCCCAGCTCGCTGCGGGCGTGCGCTTCGATGGCAGCGCCGCTGTTGCGCAAATCGGCCACTTCCGCTTCCAGCACGGCGTTGCGCAGTTGCAACTGGGTATTGCCCCGAGCCTGTTCGTCGACCGCCTGTTGCAGACGGCGGGTGTCGAATACGCCGCCCTCGCCGGCCCACAGGCGGTACTGCAGCCCCGACAGGATCAGGCACAAGGCCAGAATGGCGAGGCGCTGCTTCATTAGGGCAAGCCGATCGGGAACGCCGAGGCGCCCGGATAGCGGGCGCGCTTGCCCAGCGCGTACTCGATGCGCAGCAGCTGGTTGTACTTGGCCATGCGGTCGGAGCGGCACAGCGAGCCGGTCTTGATCTGGGTGGCGGCGGTGCCCACGGCGATATCGGCGATGGTGGCATCCTCGGTTTCACCCGAACGATGCGACACCACGGCCGAGTAACCGGCGTCGGTGGCCATGCGGATCGCGGCCAGCGTCTCGCTCAGCGTGCCGATCTGGTTGGGCTTGATCAGTATGGAGTTGGCGATGCCCTTGATGATGCCTTCGGCAAGTATCTTGGTATTGGTGACGAACAGGTCGTCGCCGACCAGCTGCACCTTGCCGCCAAGTTTTTGCGTCAGGATGCCCCATCCGGCCCAGTCGTCCTCGGCGCAGCCGTCCTCCACCGAAATGATCGGGTAGCGCGCGCACAGGTCGGCCAGGTAGTCGGCGAACTCAGCAGCGCTGTACTGCTTGCCCTCGCCCTCCAGGTGATACTTGCCCTTCTTGAACAACTCGCTGGACGCCACGTCCAGGCCCAGGTAGATGTCCTTGCCGGCCTTGTAGCCGGCCGCCGCGATCGCTTCCAGCAGGCACTCCAGCGCCGCCTCGTTGGACGGCAGGTTGGGCGCGAAACCGCCCTCGTCGCCGACCGCGGTGCTGAGCTTGCGCGCGTGCAGCACCTTTTTCAGCGCGTGGAATATCTCCGCGCCCTGGCGCAGCGCCTCGCCGAAACTTGCTGCGCCCACCGGCAGGATCATGAACTCCTGGATGTCGACATTGTTGTCGGCATGGGCGCCGCCGTTGATGACGTTCATCATCGGCACCGGCAGCGTGTCGGCCTGGAGGCCGCCGAGGTGACGGAACAGGGGCTGGCCGTTCTCGGCAGCGGCGGCCTTGGCGCTGGCCAGCGACACCGCGAGGATGGCATTGGCGCCCAAGCGCGACTTGTTCTCGGTGCCGTCCAGATCGATCATCGCCTGGTCCAGCGCGCCCTGCTCCTGCGCATCGCGGCCGCGGACGAACCTGGCGATCTCGGTCTCTACATTCTTCACCGCCTTGAGCACGCCCTTGCCCAGGTAACGCGCCTTGCCGCGGCGCGGCGCACCGT
>CAJCJI010000147.1 GCA_903970595.1 Verrucomicrobiota bacterium | reverse complement strand
AAAAGCCGATGCACCATCACCACCACAAGGCCATGGAAGAAAAGGTGTCCGGCGGCGGCAAGTTCGATACCTGCGTCAAGCAGAAGATGGCGGTGGCCGAGTACTTTTGCAGCATCCACGGCGATTCCTGCAAGGCCGAGAAAGACGGCGTGGCGCCGCAATGCCGCAGCGAAGTGCGCGGCGAACGGCAAAAAGGCTGAGGCCCTGAGCGAATGACTCGCCGTCATTCGCCAATTATTGAGCGCCCGGCCGCAAAGGCCCGGCCGGGCATTATGTACTAGAGCAATTTTTGTTTAAGTACATACAAGTTGTCCCCTCTCCCGCTTGCGGGAGAGGGTGGCCCGGAGGGCCGGGAGAGGGGCTGTGAAGCCAGGGAAAGCCCCTCTTCCCCAACCCCTCTTTCCCCATAAAGCCGGGGACACGCCGCAAGCGGGAGGGGGAGTTATATGTAGCTGTGGCAAATATGCATTAGCTGCCGCCACGGTCGGCTAGCGCAGATCCAGCAATCTGCATCGTCGTCCCCGCGCAGGCGGGGGACCCAGTTTGCTTTTCCCGACAGCTTCGCAGGGGACACGTCCCAGGGGGAGAGGCAAAAGTAGTAGGGCGGCCTGTGGCCGCCGCCGCAATGCATGCGCGAACCAGCCGGCGGCTTCAGCCTCCCTTCAAAAAGCTGTGAAATGCGCTTCCCGGGCTACTTCAGGTAATCAAATTCGGCGCCTTGCGCCCGGTCAGTTCGCCGATGCGCACAATGCGCTCAGCGATCTGCGCCAGCGGCGCCAGGGCCGTATTGGCATCCCAGTCCAGCGCGGTCTCCAGCTTTTCGCAGCGCTCCAGGTACAGCCGCAGCGTGGCCCCTTCGGTGCCGGTGCCGGACTGGCGCAGGACGATGCGCGCGGCGTCGCCGAACACCACGCTCAGGCCCTGGCCCACGGCGAGGCTGCCGTCCACCGGATCGCGGTAGCCGAACTCGTCCGCCTGCGTCACCGACCATTCGCCATAACGCTTGCCGGGCAACTGTGGGCAGGCCTCGGCCAACGCCTGCATCACGCTGGCCGCCGCCGCCGCGGACAGACCCTCGTAGTCGTGGCGCGCAAAATAATGGCGGCCGAAGCGGCGCCAGTGCTCCTGCGCGATCTGCCGCACCGATAGGCCGGTATGGGCCAGCACGTTCAGCCAGGCCAGCACCGCCCACAGCCCGTCCTTCTCGCGGGTGTGCGAGGACGAAGTGCCGAAGCTTTCCTCGCCGCACAGGGTGAGGCGGCCGGCGTCGAACAGGTTGGCGAAAAACTTCCAGCCGGTCGGCGTTTCGTGACATTCCACGCGCAGCGCCTTGGCCACCTGGTCCACCGCGCGGCAGGTGGGCATCGAGCGCGCCAGCCCCTTGAGCCCGCCGCGGTAGCCCGGCAGCTTGTCCAGGTGGGCCGCCAGCATCGCCAGCGAGTCCCCCGGCGAAATGAAGATGCCGCGGCCCAGGATCATGTTGCGGTCGCCATCGCCGTCGCTGGCGGCAGCCAGGTCCGGCGCCCCGGCGCCGTTGACCAGTTCCACCAGGTGCCTGGCGTAGATCAGGTTGGGGTCGGGATGGCCGCCGCCGAAGTCCTCCAGCGGGCAGGCATTCATCAGCGCCGAGCCTGGCGCGCCGAGCTGCTCCACCAGGATGCGCTGGGCATAGGGCCCGGTGACGGCGTGCATGGCGTCGAAGCGCAGCGTGCCGCCCTTGCGGAACCAGTCGCGGATGCGGTCGAAGTCGAACAGGCTCTGCATCAGCGCCGCGTAATCCTCGACGCAGTCCACCACCTCGATTTCCATCTCCTCCAGCTTCTGCACCCCGCGGCGATCGAGGTCCAGATTCATGCCCTCGGCCACCCGGTAACGCTGAATGGTCTTGCTGTGCTCGTAGATGCGCGTGGTCAGCCCCTCCGGCGCCTGGCCGCCGCCGGCGACATTGAACTTGATGCCGAAGTCGCCGTCCGGGCCGGCCGGGTTATGGCTGGCCGTGAACAGGAAGCCGCCGCCGGCCTGGCGCAGGCGGATCAGGTGCGAAGCCGCCGGGGTCGAGAGCAGTCCGCCCTGGCCCACCACCACCTTGGCCACCCCGTTCGCCGCCGCCATGGCGATGGCTGTATAGATCGCCTCGCGGTTGTAATAACGCCCGTCGCCCCCAATGATCAGGGTCTTGCCGCGCAGGCTGGTTTCCACATCGAACACAGATTGTAAAAAATTTTCCAGATAATGCGGCTGCTGGAAAACGGCAACCTTTTTGCGTAGTCCAGCTGTACCGGATTTCTGGTCGTTATAGGGCTTGGTTTGCAGTTCGCGGATTGGCATGGATTTTCTCTAGGGCGCGCGCATTGTCGCGCTTCGGATCAGTATCTTATAGTCGGCTCATGCAACTCGATACCACCTTCGCGGACCGTTGTCCCTGCTGCGGCAAGCCGCGGCGGATCGCGCATCTGCTCGACCTTTACGAGCGCAACTACAAGCTGCTCGAGCGCCTGGTGCCGGAGCTGGAGCTGCCGTTCGACCGCGCCGTGTCACGCAGCGCGACCGATCTGCCCCTGATCCTGATCGTGGTCGAGCGGGCGCCGTATACCTCCGAGCTTCGGCTGACCTACGAGTTCAATTCACCCGAGGGCAAGCGGCTGGAGCCGGACATGTGGGTCAAGGTCTACCGCGATGCCCGCGTGGCGGAGGCCCTGCATTGCGGGAAGCGCTTGCCCTGGCTGGCGACGGACGAGGGTGACCCTGAGGCTGGCAGGTTTTTGCATGACCAGTGGGCGCGGAATCATATGCTGGCGAAGTGGCTTGAGTATTTGCTGGAGCATGGGCATGGGTTTTCGGTGGCGGCTAGGCCGCGGGCGGTGACGCCTAATCTGCGTTAGAGCGCAAACTCATGCCGAGATACATTCCGAGCGGCTACAGTCAAACAAATGATGCGTTTGCTGCTGTAATCGTATGGGCGCCTGATTTCAAAGTTGGTGGTCCGTTCGAAGAAGCATTCTCCAGACTAAGCCTTGGCATAGATTCTGTAATACAAAGGACAAAGAATGCTGCGGCCATCGAGCTACTAGAAGAATGTAAGAACGAGGTTGCATCTGTCCAGGCGATGTTTCTGGCAAATACCATCGGAGACGCTGAGAAAAGAAAATTAGCGCGCAAGCGTCTACAGAATGCTTATTACGACCTTTTCAAGAAGGTCGGACAATTGCTAAAACCTGGTGCTGACATCGGCCCTGATGACGACGTCTAGTTTTTGTAGGGTGGGCTAAGCGAAGCGTGCCCACGCGGTCGCGCTCTGAAGTATCGCCTAACGCGCTTGCGCGCGGCCTGTATCCTCCCTGCAACTGGCCAGTGCTTTTCGCCTGCGGCGACCTACTTCTTTACAACAGCGTAAAGAAGTAGGCAAGAAACGCCGCCCCTGAGTCTGCGCCGAATCATCGCTACGCGATGCTTCGGTCCCCTCCGCTCCTCGCCCGCGGCGGGTTCCATCGACAGGCCATCCTTGGCCTGACGATGGAATCTGCGGCATCCATGCCTTGACTCGCGCCAAACAGGCGCGAGCCTACGTCGCCGCGGACTCCGGTGCTCGGCGCAGCCAGACGGGGAGGAAAGTCAAAAGCACGGCAACGGCGAAGCAACGTCAAAAGCCTGGGTTCCCTTGCTTTGAGCTTTCCCCTTGGGGCGTGTCCCCGCCGATTTACGGGGAGAGAGAGTTTTGGCGAGGGCATGGATGCCCGAGGTAGGGCAACGCAGGGAGCGGTTGCCGGGTGAGGGGTAGGTACGGAGCGCGCCCACTGAATCCTCAGATGAGTTCGCGCGAATGACGGTAAATCAACAGCCGCTTCGTCATACCGGCAAAAGCCGGTATCCAGGCTCTCGAACCAGACTGCTAGAATGTATCCGTATCGAGGATTCCATCATGGCCAATACCGCTCCAACCCTTAAGCAGAAAGCGCACCAGTTGATCGATCATCTGCCGGACGACGCGACCTGGAAGGACGTGGCCGAAGCGCTGGCGGTGATCGAGGACATCGAGACGGGGCTGGCGGAAAGCGACGCCGGACTGGGGGTGGATGCCGCGGTTCTGCGCAAGCGCTTCGGCTTGCCTGAATGAAGGTCATCTGGACCCCGCGCGCCCAGCGGCGCTTGCAGGAAATCCACGACTACATCGCCCAGGATCAACCGGTCAATGCGGCACGTTGGGTGGCGCGCGTGCTCGACCGCGGCGAGCAGATCGGCGAACAGCCTCGCAGCGGGCGAATCGTGCCCGAGTATCAGCGCGAAAGCATCCGCGAAATATTCGAGGGCGACTACCGCATCATCTATCGCATCCGCAGCCAGCGTGTGGACGTGCTTAGCGTGCGCCACGGCGCCCGCCGGCTACCGCCATCGCGTCAGCTATAGCTCAATGACTCGGAAACCCTCCGTGACAGTGCCTGCGCTCACTACCATGCTGCGCAAAAGCCGGATCGGCGGACGTCCTGGGCCATCCAAAGACGTTAACGGCCTATATTGACGCCCACGGCTGTCCCCAAACATTCGATTTCCATTTTCGCCCATGCGTAACAGCACCAAAAAGCTGTCACGCATGTCACGCATGGTGAATACATGGTGAATTTGGGGACACGGCTGGCGCGGGCGCAATAAGCGCAGCACATTGCGCCGAATGGCCGCGTTGAACTTCCGCGTACGCGCTTGCGTGCGGCCTGTATCTTCCCTACAAAGGACCTGCGCTTTTCGCCCTGGCAAGGCAGCCTGTCGTATCCGCCCACTTCCAATTCACTGCATCTGAACGAGCCTGGACCATGAAACTACGCGCCGCCATTCTCGCCGCAATGCTTCTTGTCACCACCACCCACGCCGTGGGCCCGGCTGGCAAACCGTCCCACAAGGCGGCGGAGCACTGCGACTGGGAGAAATTTTCGGATGCGGCCCTGGGGCTCGAAGCCTGGGTGCAGCGCTGCGACTACGGCACCAGCAAGTCCGAATTTATCGCCGACGGGACGTATCTCAGCCAGCGATACACCGATGGCACCCCTCTGGAACACGAGGTCGATGTGATCGACCTGCGCCCCGGCGAAACGCCCGAGGCGGGCATCAAGCGTTTTTTCACGGAAAATTCCGACAAGGCCGTCGTTCCTCACTGTGTCCTGGCACCCCTGCCCAAGGGCTATGGCGAGATCAAAACCCGGCCCGGCGTGAAGCGCTATCACTTTGTGGCAGAGGCCGCCTACGGCAAGAAAATGAGGGCCAGGAACGAGCCCGGCGACATACCCGATCCGCTCTGCGGAGAGTGGGGAGATGACGCGGACAGCCTGAGCTACTTCGAGGCGCAGCCGGCCAGCGGCGCGCGCAAGGTGCTGTTTGTGAACCTGGGCCAGGACGAACCGCAGTTCGACTACCAGACTCTGCGGCTGCTGCCGGTGCCTTCGCCTTAGAGCATTTTTTCCATAACTGCATATAGCTCCCCTCTCCCGCTTGCGGGAGCCCGCAGCCACCGGGCTGCCGGGTGCAAGGGGTGGGGGAGAGCAACTTTCCCTGGCTTCAAAGCCCGCCTCCCAACCCTATCAAGTAGAATCCCCGCGCAAGTCAACACAGCCACTCGCGCATGCCCTTCCCCTGCATCACGGCGGGACGAAACTTCCGCCCCGAGCGCCATCTTCCCTTCCTGATCGGGGAACAGCGCTACGGCTGGATCCGCGCCGAAGACGCCGAACTGCTGCGGCGCTGGCCGCAGGTGTTCGAGCTATCCGCAGCAGCGATCACACTCTCGCCCAGCCTGGACTCGACCGAGAACCGCACCGCCGCGCTTGCCCGCGTCTGCGAGTTCCTGGTGCAATCCGGACGTATCCGCGGCTGGCGCGACGAGCGCTATACCATCCGCAACAGCGTGACCGCGGCGCCGCTGGCGCTGATCGAGCGGGCCGCCGCGCGGTTTTTCGGCAGCCTCACCTTCGGCGTGCATGGCAACGGCATCGTCGCCGGCGACGGCGGCGCGCCGCGCCTGTGGATCGCCCGCCGCGCCCAAGCCAAGCACATCGATCCGGGAAAATTCGACAACGTGGTCGGCGGCGGTGTCGGCTGGGGCTATGGCGTGCGCGAGACGCTGGTGAAGGAGTGCTGGGAGGAATCCGGCATTCCCGCCGAACTCGCTGGCCGCGCCACCCCCGGCCGCACCATCCACGTGCTGGCCGAAATCGCGGAAGGCGTGCAGTGGCAGCATATCTTCGCGCACGATCTCGTCCTGCCCGCGGATTTCGTCCCCCGCAGCGTGGACGGCGAAGTCAGCGAACACCGCCTGGTCACCATCGACGAAGTGCTGGCCCTGATCGCCGCTGGGGAAATGACGGTCGATGCCAGCCTGGTCACACTCGACTGGCTGCTGCGTGCCGGGCACCTCGCGGCCGACGCGCCGGAGGTGGCCGGAATCGACGTACTGTTCAGCAACCACGGCGCCTGACTGAATCGCACCATGGTGACCCTGCTCTCCGACATCGGCATCGACGCCCTGCGCGAACTGCTGCAGACCCACGGCCTGCGCCTGGAACTGCACCCGCCCGGCGCCCCTATCCCAGGCAGCTATTGGGGCGAACCCGAGGCCGGACTGGTCGGCAACATCCTCCACCTGCGCGCGGACACCCCGGTGCACTCTGCCCTGCACGAGGGCTGCCACTTCATCTGCATGGACGAAGCCCGCCGCCGCGGCCTGAACACCGATGCCGGCGGCAGCGATACTGAGGAGAACGCCGTGTGTTACCTCCAGGCCCTGCTGGCCCCCCGGTTGCCGGGCTACTCCAGGGAGAAACTGTTCGCCGATATGGACGAATGGGGCTATCACTTCATCCTCGGCAGCGCCGCGGCCTGGTTCGCGCATGACTCGGTGGATGCGCGGGAGTGGCTGGAAAAGCGCGGGCGCAACACTCTGTAAGCCAACCAAGTAGGACGGGTCGTGACCCGCCGTTTACCGCGAAGCGTTCGCAACAGCTTGCGTAGGGCTTTTTCCGTATCGCTCGTGAACGGTCATCCCCGGGTAGCGCTGCGCGCTTCCCGGGCTACGGTCAGCGGATTCCGACTCCCTCGAACGTCATCGCTTCGGCGACGACGGATTGCAACAATTCGATCTCGACCGGCTTGATCAGATGGTAGTCAAAGCCGGCGTCCCGGCATTGCTGCTTGTCCTGAACGCCGCCGCGGCCGGTGATCGCAATGATTGCCAGCGTCCTGCCGCCCCGCAGCCGCCGCATGCAGCGGCAGGTATCGTAGCCATCCTGGCCGGGCATGCCGATATCCAGGATGACGACGTCCGGCCGGAACATCTTTGCCAGCTCGACCGCTTTGACGCCATCGAGCGACGACTCGACCCAGGCCCCGCTCAGGCGCAACAGAAAGCGGATACTGCCGCTGATGTCGGCATCGTCGTCGACGACCAGGATCTTGCGATGCCACGGCCGGTCCAGGCAATCCTGATCGGCCGCCTGCACGCGGCCGGGCTTTTCCCCGCCGCCGGCATTGATCGCGCGCGCGCTGAGCCTGGTGACCTGGTCCATTGCCTGCCACTCCTGTTGAAACAGCGCCTCTGCACCCAACCACAACCAAATGCTCACCCGCTCACGCGGACTTGTCCAAGGATGACCGCACCGAACCGGATGATTGTCGCAGATGCGACAGCAGCGTCCCCATGAATGGGACACACTGGGCGGGATAGTTGTTCCCAATTGGACCGTACTACGGTCTTTCCCGGGGTGGTGTGGAAGCACCGGCGCTCGCAGATCGAGCTTTATGGTTCCAAGGGGAGGCTGATCGAGGCCGATCCCGGGCAAATTGCCGGCGGCGTGGCTATCAGCGCCCAGCATGCGGCCTGGACCGTGTTTTAAGGACAGCCCGATAAAAGCGGCGAGCCCCGCGCTGGAAGCGGGCCTCAACCAAGGACAAAGATTTACGCCCTCAGTTCTGGGCGCGGAACCTCAGGCCCGCATATCGAATTGAGCCCGCAATTCCCATCGCTTATGCAAGGGCGTTGCGCAGGATCAGCTTGACGATGCCGAGCAGGATGCCGACAAAAGCGGCCGTCATCACCAGCCCGGTCAGGATAAAGGTAAGCGCATTGCCCTTGCTGAAGTCGCGCCGCCAGGCACGGCTGCTCTGCACCCCGTAGAACGCAGCCAGCACACTGCCAACCGTCTGCCACAGGCTAACCTGCTCCTCCGCTTCGGCCTGAATGCTTACTTCGCTCGTTTCCATGTTCATCGCTCCTGGACTCTCGTACTTCGATGAGAGGCAGCATAGGCACCGCGATGCGATGTAAACAGATGCAGAAATATTGAATAATGACCATAGCAGATGAAGCAGCCTTGATCCGGGCTTTTGCAACGCAGGGGACGAACAGGCGTGTTGCTTTACCAGCAGCTGATGGAGGATACCGCCCGGCTGATCGAGCGCGGCGTGCTCAAGCCGGGCGAGAAGATTCCCTCGGTGCGGGCGATCTGCCGTCAGCGCGGCATCAGCCAGTCGACAGTGCTGGAGGCCTACCACCGGCTGGAGGATCGCGGGCTGATCGAGGCGCGGCCGCGCTCGGGCTACGTGGTCAGCGCCCATTGGCGGCAATTGCCGCAGGAGCCGCGCACGGCGCGCGTGTCCACGGGGACGCGGACGGTGGACGTGGCCGACCTGGTGTTCGGTATCCTCGAATCGACCAGGAACCGGGCGGTGGTGCCGCTGGGATCTGCCTTCCCCAGCCCGCTGCTGTTTCCCCTGCCGGCGCTGGCCCGCTTGCTCGGCGCGGTGGCGCGCAAGCTCGACCCGTGGATGACGGTGGCGGACCTGCCGCCGGGGAGCTGGGAGCTGCGCCGGCAAATCGTCAAGCGCTACCTGGGCTGCGGAGTGCGGCTCGACGTGGAGGACATCGTCATCACCTCGGGCGCCGCGGAGGCGCTCAACCTCTGCCTGCAGGCGGTGACGCAGCCGGGCGACATCGTGGCGGTGGAGTCGCCCACCTTCTACGGCTGTCTGCAGGCTTTGCAGCGGCAAGGGGTGCGCGCGCTGGAAATCCCCACGCATCCGCGTGACGGCGTGGACCTGGCCCAGCTCGAACGGGCGCTGGACAAGCATCGGGTCAAGGCCTGCTGGTTCATGACCAGCCTGTCCAATCCGCTGGGCTGCAGCATGCCGGAGGCGCGCAAGCAGGCGCTGGTGGAACTGCTGGCGCGGCGCGCGATTCCGCTGATCGAAGACGATGTCTATGCGGAACTATATTTCGGGAGTCAGGCGCCGCGGCCGGCAAAGGCCTTCGACCGTTCCGGGCTGGTCCTGCATTGCGGTTCGTTCGCCAAATGTCTGGCGCCGGGCTACCGGGTGGGTTGGGCGGCGCCCGGCAGGTTCACCCGCGAACTGGCGCGCCTGAAGTTCATCAACTCAATCAGCACCAATATCCCGGCGCAGGAAGCCCTGGCGGCGTATCTGGCCAAAGGCGGCTATGAATTCCACCTGCGCCGGCTGCGCCAGGCCTTGCAGTCGCAGCAGAACCGGATGCTTGAGGCCATTGCCAGGTACTTTCCCGATCAGGTGCGGGTGACCCGCCCGCAGGGCGGATACTTTCTATGGCTGGAGCTGCCTGAGGGAACAGATGCCCTGGCATTGCAAAAGCGCGCCACCGAACTGGGCATCAGCATCGCGCCCGGGCCGCTGTTCTCGGCCAGCCGCAGGTTCGGCAATTGCCTGCGGCTGAATTGCGGGCATCCCTGGTCGCCGCGGCTGGATGAAGCCTTGCGCACCCTGGGGCAGCTGGCGCACGGTGGCAAGACAGCACCTTGCTGAGTGTTGAACTACCGCGGCAGCTTTCAGGAATCCGCCGCCACGTCCGTGGCCGGCCAGGACGCGAAGGATCGCTTGGGAGCAGCCGACTTCAACATTGGCATGGCGGATGGATTGATGGACTGCCCGCGGCCTGATACCTATCCCTACTCCGCCTTCACCGCGATGGTGTTGTCCTCCGGCAAACGGTCGATGAACTTGTTCAGCGGATCGATGCCGGCGGTCGATGGCTTGCGATCGACCACGAACTTGAACTCGTTGCTGCCGGTATGCACGGTCTGCTTTTCGATCAGTATCGGCTCCTTCTTGTCGTCCAGCGCTCCGATGTCGACCGGTTCGGACATTGCCACTTCGGTCTCCTTGCCCAGGCCGTCGGCGCGCAGCTTCTTCGCGGTGGCCGTCAGCGTCACCTCGAATTTGCCGTCGGGCAATGCTTTATAAATGGCGGCCGTGGCCCGCAGGTCGAAAAAGGTGATGTTCTCGATCAGGTCGTCGATGAGGTATTGCTTATCCTGGGGCGTTACCTTGCGGATTTCGGCCACTAGGTCGCGTGTCGTCGGGTAAGGCTGGCTCTTGTATTGCCAGCGCCGCACGAAGGCCGACAGCGCCTGGTTCAGCGCATCCTCGCCGATGCCGTCCTGCAGCGCATACAGGGCCAGGGATCCCTTCGAGTAGTGCAGGTACATGGGGCCGTCCGCCCGCAGCAGCGGCTGCTCCTTCTTCTGCTCCGTGCTGCGCCCGAACAGGTAGCGGTCCAGCTCGTATTGCAGGAAGCGGTGCATCTTCGCGTCGCCGTACTTGTGCCTGAGCACCATCAGCGAGGAATACTCCGCCAGGCTCTCGACCAGCATGAGTGAGCCCTGCACATTGCTCGGGGACTCCTGGTGCCCCCACCACTGGTGCGCCACCTCGTGCGCGGTCACCCAGTAGGGGTAATCGACATCCTTCGAATTGGCGGGGTCGACGCGCGCGATGAAGCCGATCGACTCGGCATAGGGCACCGTGTTCGGGAACGACTCGGCGAATTTCTCGTAGCGCGGGAACTCGATGATGCGCAGCACCTTGAACTGGTAGGGCGTGTAGTGCTGCGTGTAGTAGTCGAGAGAGTCTTTCACGCTCGCGATCATGCTGTCCAGGTCGTACTCGTGACCGGCCTGGTAATCGATCTCGATGTCGACATCCTGCCTGCCGTTACTCCAGTGATCGAGGCGCACGGAGTAGTGTCCGGATAGAACCGGGATGCTCGGCTGGAAATGCCCGTCCATTGCGTACTGAAAGAAATGGCGGTCGCCATCGGCGCCGTGCTGCACCCAATCCTTCTGCAGGTAGCCGGAGGTGATCGCGGTCTGATCGGCATCGGTGCTGACCGTCGCGGCGTAATGTGTGATCCAGTTCTCCCCTTGCTGTTGCGCCCGCGGATCGTCCAGATCCGGCAGGCGTTCGCGCGGAGCCAGCCCGAACTTGCGGCGATCGGCGTCGCTGACAAGCTCAATGCCGCTGTCGTAACCGAGGCCTGGAAGACGCGCGACCTGGTCGCCGAACGCGGCATTGAGGAAGGTGCCGTTGTCCAGGACCATGGTCGTGGCGCCGTTGTTGGTGAAGCCCTTCACCGCATAACTCATATCGAAGCTGAAGTTGGTGGTCTCGCCGGGCTGCAGCGGACGCTGCAGGCGGTAGTGGCGCCAGCGCAGTTCGGGCGCCGCATCCGCTGCCGTCAAGGGGATATCGGCGGCGATGCCGTGGATCTCCGCGAATTCCGGCAAAGAAACATACAGGTCGGAGATGGGCTGATCGGCGTGATTGATCAGGGCATAGCGGCCCTTCATATCGGCCCGGTGCCGATGCGGATAGAGATCGACGTCCAGGTCGATCGAGGTGACATCCGGCTGCGGCGCGTATTCGAACTGCTTGTAGCGCTTCTCGTATTCGGCCTTGGCGGCCTGCAGCTGATAGGCATTGCGGAATGGATTGAGGACGTGGGTGTTGTAGAAGATCCATGATCCGGCCACAGCGAAGATGCCCAGGCAGGCAGCGGTAACCGTCACCAGCGCCGGCCCGCCGCGACGGCGCACGAGCCGCGCGCGCTGCCGCCACTGCGTTTCCCGGCCGCGCACCCAGAAACGGTACGACAGTGTCAGCAGCAGCGCCGCCCCCGCGCCCCAGTAGACCTGGAAGGCGCGCACCGCGGGGAGGAAATGGCCGTAGCCGTTCATGTCCGAGTAGCGCAGTTTCGGATGCAGCCCGAACAGGTACAGCCGGTCCTCGAAGCCGAAATCCGGCAGCTTCAGCCGCACCAGGAACAGCACCCCGACGATGACGTGGGCCGCATACTTGTTGTTGACCATGACGTGCACGGTCAGGGCTACGGCCGCCAGAATCAGGTAATCCGGCAGCTGCACCGCGTAGAGATCGAACAGGTAGTGTCCGATTTCGAACTTCGTATAGTGGAACCACAGCTGGATGGCGATGCCGCAGATCATCACCACCAGCAGCAGCAGCGCCTGCATCAGCGCCAGCGTCAGCAGCTTGGCACCGAAGGGCAGCCAGGTCGGGTGCGGGGCGGCGTCGACGATGTCCTCCATGCGCGCATCGCGCTCGCGCCAGACCATTTCGCCGGCGTAGATGGCGGTCACAACCAGGATGAACAGATTGAAGAAGCCGGACGTGATTTCGAGCACCTCCCAGGTCACCGGCCAGGTGCTGACGCCGTAGACATCCCCAATGGTGGAAGCGCTGCCCAGTATGTAAGTCGCGCACCCGCCGATAATCAGCAGAAATACCGGACTGCGCACGACCTGTCGCAGGTACAGGCGCGTCATCGAAGGCAACATGCGCAGCCAGGAACCGGTGCGGTGATCCAGCGTCACCGACGGCAGGCGCTGGTTCGAGGCGGGCTCGGCGGCGGACACGGCCGGCTTCGCCTTTGCGGCGCGGCGTTGTTTACGGGTAACGCGGTCCGTGACGGCTTCCATGCGAAACGCGCGATAACCGAAGGCGATGGCGAGCAGGCCCAGCCCGCCCCAGATTTCACGGTTCCAAAGCACCACGCCGCTGAGCGCTATCTGGCGTGTGTTCTTTTCCGTCACACTCCAGTACCGCGTCATCACGTCGTGGGTGAGCAGCCCGAAGGGATCGATCATCGCCGCCAGGTTCTTGTTGTCCATGTCGGCGAGCAGGTTGACGGCCAGCAGGTAGCCGACCAGCACCGCCACGCCGCCGGCGTAGACCGCAGCCATCTGCCGCGACAGCGCCCCGGCGACGAAGAAGATCCCGCCCAGCCACAACAGATTCGGCAGCATGTAAAACAAGTAGGGGCGCACGAAGGCTTCCAGCGTGGCCGGGCCGATCATCGCCGGATCGACGCCCGGAATGTGCGACCCGACGAGGATTCCCGCCGCGATGCCGAGAAACACGAAGGTCAGCTGTACATAGGCGCCCAGGAAGCGTCCGAAAAAGTAGTCCCGCTTGCGGATGGGCGCGGTGAAGAAGAAATTGAAGGTGCCGTACTCGAAGTCCTGCTGGATCGCGCGCCCCATCGAGGCGGCGATGACGGTAACGCCCAGGAAGCCAAGCACGGTGATCGCCACCGCGATGGCCTGCGGACCGTTGATCAGTACCTTGTCGCTGCCGAAATTGATCGTCGCGCCGGGAATGGCGCCGGCGGCGGCCGCCATCCACAGGGCGGCAAAACTGCCGTAGAGCAGGAAGTAGGCGTAAGTGGAAATGCTGCGCAGCCGATTCTTCAACTCAAAGGCCGCTATGCTGAACAGGGTGGACATGGCGGCTTCTCAGGCCGCGCCGGCGGCGGCCGATGCCGCTTGTGTCAGATGTCCGCCAATGGCGCAGAAGTAGACGTCTTCGAGATCCGCTTCCGCCCGCTCGAACCCAGCCGCGGGCGGGGATTCGGCGTAGACGCGCAACAGCGTGCGGCCACTGTGCAGGCGCGTGGCGATCACCGGCATTGTCGCCTTGAGCGACTCCACCGCCTGCTTGTCCACGGCGGCGCCCCAGATGCGCCCCTTGAGGTTCGCCACCAGCGCCGCGGGTTCGCCGGTCAGCAGCACGCGTCCCTTGTTGATGATGGCCAGGCGCGAACAAAGATCGGAAACGTCGCTGACGATGTGGGTCGAAAGGATTACCACGATGTCCTGCGCGATGTCGGCCAGCAGGTTATGGAAGCGCACGCGCTCTTCAGGATCGAGGCCGGCGGTAGGCTCATCGACGATGATCAGCTTGGGACTGCCGATCAGCGCCTGCGCAATGCCGAAGCGCTGGCGCATGCCGCCCGAGAAGCCGCCGAGCGCCTGCTTGCGCACGTCGAACAGGTTCACGCGCTGCAGCAGTGCCTCGACGGTGGCGCGGCGTTCCGAAGCGTTGACCACACCCTTCAGGCGCGCCAGGTGATCGAGCAGGTCCAGGGCCGAAACCTTCGGATACACGCCGAAATCCTGCGGCAGGTAGCCGAGCACCTGGCGAACCCGGGCCGGCTCGCGCAGGATGTCGATGTCGCCCAGCCTGGCGCCGCCGCCGTCCGCCTCCTGTAGCGTCGCCAGCGTTCGCATCAGCGTCGACTTGCCCGCGCCGTTGGGTCCAAGCAGGCCGAACATGCCGGCGGGAATGTCGAGGGAAATACCGTCGAGGGCCTGCACGCCATTGGCGTATTGCTTGGAAAGGGCGCGGATGGTCAGCTGCACGGTGATGGTTCCTGTGGGGAAGTTGATGGCCGATATATGCTTGGATGCGGCGATCGGCCTGGCTGGATGCAGCCTGCGCTGTTTTTTGACCTTTGCAGACGTAAGTAGGGAAGTGCAATCGGGCTATTCGGGCTCCGGCTGGCGGCCGGATTGCTGTTCCGGGCAGCGCTGGGGCGGTTGCAGGTACAGTGTTTCAGTTCCGAGTCCGCCTCGGCCGCGGTGATGCCCCAGGTCCTCGGCCAGGACTACCTGCCGGCGAGCCTGGACCTGTCCTGCCTGTCCGGCTGGGTCGCACTACTGCTGACGCCCCTGTTCTGGTTGGTTCGCATGCCCCACAGCGGCGCGGTTGCCGCTTCAGCGGAGTAAGACTTTCTTGCCGCTCTGCGGCGTGCTCGCCCCGATTACCAGGTCGGGTAAAGTCCTGGCCGGTGGAGAGTGCTTAGCTCTATGACGGTAACCCGTTCCAAGCGGACACTGTGGCTACAATAAGCCGTCATGTAAAAAGTGCGCTCTACTCATGATCAGAATCTTTAAGACTTGCGCTGTGCAGGTTCATGAGACCGCAGCTGGCACATTGCCGACGGTGGAGTTTCTTGCTTTGGCCATGACTGGATCATCTAAATATGACCACCCGATAGCCTTTGCCCGATTCTTGCTTCTAAATTTACAGGATTCGTTCTGGATCCGCGCACCGAATAGGAGCCTGCAATGATCGCCACACTCGGTACGCAACCGCCCAAGCCACCGGCGCCCAGCGAAAAGATCAATGTCGGGATGGCAGTATCGGTGGTCTGCCATGCGGCACTGATCGCCTGCCTGCTTTGCCTGGTGCACCCGCGGGCTCCGGTCGGCGCGCCTGCGCCGGCCTTGCCCAAGGTAATCTATACGCCTCCCGCACCGATACCCTCGCCGCCGCAGCCGCTGGATCATCCGATCAGGCGGACCGCGACGGCGCAGCCCAGGACGACCGAAACCACGCATGTCATCGAGACTCGGGATCCGGCGACCACAAGCACGATGGAACCGGCCAACCCGCCCCTGCAAGCCGTGGCGGATACACCGGACACAACGCACCCGCACGTGGTCGGCAAGACGGTGCCGCCGGCGTACTTCAACAGCCTGGAAGCCCTGATCCAGAAGTCCGCGCACTATCCGGCGCAGTCGCTCGCCGACCAGGAGGAAGGCGATTGCCTGGTGCGGGTGAGCTTCTCGCGCGACGGCGGCATTGCGGACGCCGTGTTGATCCAGAAGTCCGGCTCGCCGGCGCTGGATGGCGAGTGCCGCGAAGTGTTCAAGCGCATCGGCAGGTTC
>CAJCJI010000146.1 GCA_903970595.1 Verrucomicrobiota bacterium | reverse complement strand
GGGCCGCCGGGCCCGCCGCTGCAGGCACCAAGGGCGGGCCATGCCCGCCGGCTCCCTTGCCGATCAGCGCTTGATCGGCAAGTGTTGGCCGAGCACCGGGCAAGCGCTTGTCTCAACAGCCTCCATCATCGTCACCCCGGCGAAATCCAGCACAGTAGCCCGGCAAACGCGCAGCCTTAGCCGGGGACGCTGCTTGCCTTCGTATTGACGGCGACTAACATTGGTTTCGCATTGTCATACTCATGGCGCGGCCGGCGCTCTCCTTCGCTTTAGGCGTGATGACCGAACTTCCTGTCAACCAGAATCCCGATCTCCTGCGCCGCTTGCTGCGCGCCAAGGACCGGATGGATGCCGCCTCGCACGAGGACTGGCCCGTATCGCGTCTGGCCCGGGTGAGCCATGTTTCGCAGGCCCATTTCGCGCGGTCGTTCAAGGAGGCCTTCGGCGTTCCGCCGCACCGCTACCTGCTGACGCGGCGCATCGAGCGGGCCACGGCGCTGCTGCGCGACAGCGAGCTGTCCATCACGCAGATCGCCTTCCAGACGGGCTGGCGCAGCCTGGGGACGTTCGGGCGCATCTTTCGCGACATCATGGGGGAGATGCCTAGCGCCATCAGGTTGCGCGCACGGGCGGCGGCGCGCGAACTGGGTAGCGTGCCGGTGTGCATTTTGAGCGCAGCGCACCGGCCGGACCTCAGAACCGCAGTTTTGGAGAAGCGGCGCCGGCCTGCCGGCGGTACAAAAGAGGCCCAAGCAAAGGAGGTCCCATGAGCCAAGGTATCCAGGTAGCAAGCGTCTACGTGCGCGATCAGGACGAAGCGCTGGAGTTCTATGTCGGCAAGCTCGGATTCCGTGTCCACACGGACGCGCGCAACGGCAATTTTCGCTGGCTGACGGTGCAGCACCCCGACCAGCCATCCTTCCAGCTCGGCGTGTTCACGCCGGGGCCGCCGATGCATGACCCCGCGACGGCGCAGGCCTTGCAGGCAGTCGTCGCCAAGGGCGCCATGCCGCCGCTGGTGCTGGTGGTGGACGATTGCCGCGCCGCATACGAGCGCCTGCGCGACAAGGGCGTGGAGTTCACGCAGGAGCCGGTCGATCGGTACGGCGCCGTGGATGCGGGGTTCCGCGATCCATCGGGGAATGGGTGGAAGATGATCGAGGGGCGGCGCTGACCGGCTTGTATCTGTTTGTGCTGCCGTATGTTGGCAGGGGGCGGGGTGGGTTGCGCACTGTCTGAGCAGTCGTAGGGCGGGCCGTGCCCGCCGTGCACATAGGCAGGCCGATGTAGGTTGTCATCCTGAGCAAAGCGAAGGATCTGGCCGGATTCCCGCACACAGACAGTAGGGCGGGCCGTGCCCGCCGAATTACGTAGGGTGCGCACCGCGCACCGGTTTATGCGCTGATACCTCTGTATGCGCGCTTGCGCGCGGCCTGTATCCTCCCTTGCAACTGGCCTGCGTTTTTCGCCTTGCGGCGACCTACTTCTTGGCAGCAACGCCAAGAAGTAGGCAAGAAGCGCCGCCCCCGATGTCTGCGCCGATCAATCGCTAGCGCGATTGATCGGTCCCCTGCGCTTCTCGCCCGCGGCGGGTTCCATCGACAGGCCATGGCCTGACGATGGAATCGTCGGCATCCCTGCCTTGACCCGCGCCAAACAGGCGCAGGCCCATGTCGCCGCGGGCTGTGATGCTCGGCGCAGCCAGACGGGGGGAACATCAATAGCGCAAAACAAAATCAAAAGCACGGGATTCATTGCATGGCGCGCTGACCCAACATGGCGTACAGTTTTCTCCTCTCATCACCCCCGCAAGAATTTGATCGGCCTCAAGCTGATGCGGTCAAACAAAATGAGGGAGTTATGAGATGGGTTGCCGCGTTAAACCACATGTGCGGGGTGTCCCGTGCGGTCTAATCAGCGTTAGCCGTTTGCAGAGGAATTCAATGAACGTTCGCCTGTGGTTCGGAATCGGTGTCCGCCTGCTCGGCTTGTGGGAAGTTCTCTATGGTCTCGATGAAGTCGTGTGCATGTTCACTATGGCTGTGGGCATCTACCATCCCGCTACGTACTCAGCGCCTGTTGGCCTATTTCCGTTTGCTGCATTTCACATCATCGTGGGCGGTCTATTACTAAAGGGAGCGCCAGTTCTCGTCGTATGGCTCTACCCCGGCAATTCATCGGACAGGGGTGAGCCGGTAGATGGCGCCTAACCATCCTTTCCAGTCAACGTCACTGCGGCCGCTTCGCGCCGTCAGGGGCGCGGCTGAAGGCGGGCATTGAGCCACATGGCCACAATTGTCTATATTGCCCTTGTCTTAATAATTGCCGCCACCGATGCGGCGGTGACCTTTGCGGTACTCCATAGCGACTCGTATGATCCGGCTCAAAAGCGACTCCAAGTCCTTTTCATATGGCTGCTGCCAATCGTTGGCGCAGCATTTTCATGGTATGTGCTGCGAGAAGAAGCACGTTCTGGCCGCAAGTTGGGCGACAGTGGTAACGAGTATCTTTGGTGGAATTACCCGGACAAGCATGAACATAATCACAGCAACGTTGGCCACGATGGCGATCAAGGGTAGCAAGCCGAACTATCCGCTTTTGTGGAGCGTAGGGCCCAATGAGCGGACCGCATTGGGCCGGATCAGCATGTTGATGTCATGATCTATGCAATTTCGCAAAATCATCGCGCTCCTGTTTGCTTGCCTAATCTCAACCGCGACGGCCAACACCGCACAAAGGGCCGACTTCGTCCGCGTCAGCAAGTCCGAATCGAGGCTCTATCTCTTAAGTCAGGGCGAGATATTCGCCTCTTACCATGTAGTCTTCGGACGTGGCGGGAATGCTCCAAAGCAAAGGGAAGGTGACGGCCTCACGCCTGAGGGCCGATATGTGCTTGACTCAAAGAACGATCACAGTGGGTTCTACAAGGCGATCCATATCTCGTATCCGAGCCCCGAAGATCGAATGCGGGCGGCTAGGCTTGGTGTATCGCCTGGTGGTAGCGTGATGATTCACGGGCAAAAGAATGGGTTCGCCTGGTTGGCACCGCTAGTACAGCACTTCGATTGGACCAATGGCTGTGTCGCATTAACCAATGAAGAGATGGATGCTGTTTGGAATTCAGTCGACGTGGGAACGCCGATTGAAATCAAAAGATAAAAAGCCGAACAGTGTCGTTCCATCGCTAGCCGGTCCTTGTGCCCGCGTGAGCAGATGACCGCAACTGTTGAGGGCCGGCGCTGTCTTTCGATTAAGACGAGATGGTCCAAGGATCAAGACCAGCAGGTCCACACAGATGCAGCCCACCCAAATCAATTCGCGAGAACAGGCAACCAACCGTTCAGCCATCCCCTGGCTGCTCGACTCCGACCCCTCAATCCGCTGGCAGGTGCTACGCGACCTCACAGATGCACCCGCCGAGCGGGTTGCGGCCGAGCGCGCGAAGGTTTCCACCGAAGGCTTGGGCGCACACCTGCTGTCCCTGCAAGCTGCCGACGGCCGCTGGTCCGGCGCAACCTGGAACCGGGGCTGGGATTCCACCATGCACGTCCTGATGCTGTTGCGGGACATGGGGCTGGACCCGGAGTGCGCCGAGGCGCGCCGTGCGCTGGCCTTGGTCGGCGACCGTGTGACGTGGCGGGGCTGCGGGCCTAAGGAATGTGATGGCCATAGCTTCTTCGAAGGCGAGACCGAGCCCTGCATCAACGGGCAGGTGGCGGCGGTTGGCGCCTACTTTGGCCAGGATGTGCGGGGCATCATCGGCCGGCTACTCGCCGAGCAACTCCCGGATGGCGGCTGGAATTGCGAAGCCGAAAACGGTTCCACCCGGTCGTCGTTCAACACCACCATCTGCGTGCTCGAAGCCTTGCTGGAGTTCGAGCAGTCCGGCAGCGGCGGCCCGGAGGTGAACGAGGCCCGTCTGCGTGGACAGGAATACCTGCTCGAGCGCCACCTGTTCCGCCGCAAATCCACCGGCGAGGTGATCGAGCGGGATCGCAAGGGCGGGGCGGTGTGGACGCGCTTTGCGCATCCGACGTGGTGGCATTACGACGTGTTGCGGGGGCTCGATTACCTGCGCCAGGCTGGCGTCGCGCCGGACGAGCGCGTGGCCGAGGCGGTTGCCCTGGTTGCGTCGAAGTGCGGCGATGACGGCCGGTGGCCGCTCGAAACCCGCTACCCCGGCAAGATGCCGGTCGATCTGGACGAAGTGGAGGGACAGCCAAGCCGCTGGAACACGCTCCGCGCCTTGCGCGTCTTGAACTGGTACTCGGCCGGGGCTTGAGGCTACTGCGGGCGCCTACTGCGCCTGCGCCCCGCTCTCTGGTATTTCAAACACCAGCTTCTTGTGCCCGCCCGGCGCGATCTCCACGGCTTGCGTCTTGCTCCAGGCCGCGAGGCTGGCAGTAATCCGGTATTTGCCGGCGGGCAGGTTGATCAGCACGAAGGGCCCGTCCGGCTTGAGGTCCAGCACCGGCGCGCCGTTGGCCTTGAGGATCGTCAGCGCGTCGGGTGAATCGTAGGTGTCGTGCTGGTCGATGCGGGAGACGAAGGTCAGGGACAGCGCGTACTGCCCGGCCACCGCCTTGATCGCATCCGACTCGTCCTTGCCGACGCCGCCGCTCAGGTAGCTGATGTCGCCCGAGTGCTGCACCGGCGGCAGGGCGCTGTCGTCCGCCGGGGCTGCGCAGGCGCCAAGCGCTAGCGTAGCACCGGCAAGCCATGCGCCAACATCGTAGATTCCGCTCCGTTGCATCGTTCTCCTCCCTCGGATCAGTGCAGTAGCCCTGCAAGCACATTGCGTTTGCCCGGGAACGCTGTTCATCGGCTGAGAGCGATGCTGCTTGGCGATTCGCGCTGCTGGTCTGCTTGGCTCAGTCCCACCAAATTCGGACCTCATGTTCACTGTCGTCGATAGTCTCAAATACGTCTGCTTCTAATTCATCGACAAATGTTTGTTGAAGCTCCAGCATGAGTGCTTCGTGGTTTTCCTGACTGATACGCGCGCCCTGCGTTCCGGGAAGTGTTTCCTCGACCTGATGTGTCCAGTAGGGTAACTCGACGTGAAGTAAAGGTGAACCGCAACGCCCGAACTTCCAACCTCCAACCCTACCTCGAAAACGTTCAAGGGCACTTGCAACGCGCTCTCCGTCGAAGGCGTTGTAACTCTTCACCAAGCGAATCAAATCTTGAGCTTCGCTGGTTGAAACGGCGTCAGTTAGAAAATCAAGTGATCGGAATGGCTCACCCGAAACGATATCCCCAAAGCCTAGTACCACAAAACTACGGGCTAATTGACGCCGTTTATTCTCTTCCACGTCATTTTCCTATCGTTAGAGAATGGCTCGGCGGAATGCGGCGGGATTAGCGCTAAACATTCCGGACGACAGCGGCTTCACGCCTTCTGCCCGGCCAAAAACAGCCAGGTCTCCACCACCGTATCCGGGTTCAGGCTCATGCTCTCGATGCCCTCGTCGAGCAGCCAGCGCGCCAGGTCCGGGTGATCGGAAGGGCCCTGGCCGCAGATGCCGATGTACTTGCCCTGTCTGCGGCAGGCGGAAATGGCCATGTGCAGCATCTTCTTCACCGCCGGATCGCGCTCGTCGAAACCCGCCGCGATCAGGCCCGAGTCGCGGTCCAGGCCCAGCGTCAGCTGGGTCATGTCGTTGGAGCCGATGGAGAAGCCGTCGAAGTATTCCAGGAACTCGTCGGCCATCACGGCATTGCTCGGCAGCTCGCACATCATGATCTGCTTGAGTTCGTTCGTGCCGCGCTTCAGGCCGTTTTCCTCGAGGATCTCGGAGACGCGCCTGGCCTCGGCCAGGGTGCGCACGAAGGGCACCATCAGCTGCACATTGGTCAGGCCCATCTCGTCGCGCACATACTTGAGCGCCTTGCACTCCAGGTCGAAGCAGGGGCGGAAGCTCTCGGAGATGTAGCGCGAGGCGCCGCGGAAACCCAGCATCGGGTTTTCCTCGTGCGGCTCGTAGCGGCTGCCGCCGACCAGGTTGGCGTACTCGTTGGACTTGAAGTCGGACAGGCGCACGATCACCGGCTCCGGCGCGAACGCCGCGGCGATCATGGCGATGCCCTCGGCCAGGCGCATCCAGAAATAGTCCAGCGCGCTCGGGTAGGCGCCGATCATGCTGTCGATGATGCGGCGCACGTCCGCTGGCTGCTTGTCCAGCTCCAGCAGGGCCTGCGGGTGGATGCCGATCTGGCGGTTGACGATGAACTCCAGCCGCGCCAGGCCGACGCCTTTATGCGGCAAGCTGGCGAAGTCGAAGGCCTGCTCCGGCGTGCCCACGTTCATCATGATCTTCACCGGGATGGCCGGCATCTGGTCCAGCGAAACCTCGTCCACCGCGAAGTCGATCAGGCCCTCGTAGACGAAGCCGGTATCGCCCTCGGCGCAGGACACCGTGACCTGGGCGCCGTCGCGCAGCTTCTTGGTGGCGTCGCCGGTGCCCACCACCGCCGGGATGCCCAGCTCGCGCGCAATGATCGCCGCATGGCAGGTGCGGCCGCCGCGGTTGGTGACGATGGCCGAGGCCCGCTTCATCACCGGCTCCCAGTCCGGGTCGGTCATGTCGGTGACCAGCACGTCGCCGGGCTGCACCCGCGTCATCTGATCGAGCGAGGTGAGGTTGCGCACCGTGCCGGCGCCGATCTTCTGGCCGATGGCGCGGCCCTCCGCCAGCACCGCGCTGCGGCTGCGCAGCTTGTAGCGGCGCAGGGTGTTGCCGGAGGCGCGCGACTTCACCGTCTCCGGCCGCGCCTGCAGGATGTAGAGCTTGCCGTCGCTGCCGTCCTTGCCCCACTCGATGTCCATCGGCCGGCCATAGTGCGCTTCGATGGTCATGGCCTGAACCGCCAGCGCTTCAACATCGGCGTCGTTCAGCGAAAACTTGCGGCGCTCGGCCTCGGCCACCGCCACGAACTCCACCGCCTTGCCAACGGCTGCGCCGTTGGCATAGATCATTTTTTTGGCTTTTTCACCCAGACCACGTTTGAGGATCGCAGGTCGTCTCGCCTTCAGTCCGGGTTTGTAAACATAAAACTCGTCAGGATTCACCGCGCCCTGGACCACCGCCTCGCCCAGGCCGTAGCTGGAGGTGATAAACACCGCGTCGCGGAAGCCGGACTCCGTGTCCATGGTAAACATCACCCCGCTGCTGCCGATGTCCGAGCGCACCATGCGCTGCACGCCGGCCGACAGCGCCACCTTGGAATGGTCGAATCCCTGGTGCACGCGGTAGGCGATGGCGCGGTCATTGAACAGCGAGGCGAACACCTCCTTCATCTTCTCCAGCACGTCCTCGATGCCGCGCACGTTGAGGAAGGTTTCCTGCTGCCCGGCGAAGGAGGCGTCGGGCAGATCCTCGGCCGTGGCCGAGGAGCGCACCGCCACCGAAATCTCCACCCCGGCCTGGTCCAGCAGTTGCTGGTAAGCGGCACGGATATCCGCCTCCAGCGCGGCGGGGAAGGGCGCCTTGACCACCGCCTCGCGGATCGCCTTGCCGGTCTTGGCCAGGGTCTGCACGTCGTCCACGTCCAGCGCCGCCAGCTGGGCATTGATGCGGTCCGCCAGCCCCTCGTGGGCCAGGAATTCGCGGTAGGCCGCGGCGGTGGTGGCGAAACCGTCCGGCACGCTCACGCCGGCCTTGCTCAAGTGCTGGATCATCTCGCCCAGCGAGGAATTCTTGCCGCCGACAAGTTCGACGTCGTGCATGCCCAGCTGCTTGAACCAGAGAACGGTCGGAATACCCATATACTTTTTCATCCTTTATGCCGCCGTCAGCCGGCCGCGGGCGGTGCGGCGCTGGACGGCTTGTTACGGGGTTTGAGAGAGGCTGCCGATCATTAATTGGCCGGCGCGACCCAATTTATGACCATCAGACCCTAAACTAGTTTACGGCCGATGACCGGGAATTGCGGAAAATCGGGGGAGAATCAAGCCATCAGCGCCAAATCACATGAAAGCCCCATGAGCGAACAGAGAACCGTATTCTTCGTATCCGACGGCACCGGCATCACCGCCGAGACCCTGGGCGGCACCCTGCTGACCCAGTTCGAGGGCCTGGACTTCGCCAAGTCCACCCTGCCGTTCATCAACACGCCGCAAAAGGCGCGCGTGACGGTGGACTATATCAACCACCTTGCCACCACGGCCAGCCGGCGGCCGATCGTCTTCAGCACCACCGTCAACGAGGAGGTGCGCGGCATCCTGCGCGGCGTGCAGGCGCTGTTCCTGGACCTGTTCGACACCTACGTCGCCCCGATCGAAGCCGAGCTGGAGCGCAAGTCCACCCACGCCCAGGGCCGCGCCCACGGCATGGCGGACGCCGGCCGCTACCACGCGCGCATCGACGCGATGAACTACGCCATGGAGCACGACGACGGCCAGAGCACCCGCGACCTCGCCCGGGCCGACGTCATCCTGATCGCGCCCTCGCGCTGCGGCAAGACGCCCACCACCCTGTACCTGGCCCTGCAGCACGCCATTTTCGCCACCAATTTTCCCCTGACCGAGGACGACCTCGAGCAGCTGCGCCTGCCCAAGACCCTGGTGGGATATGAATCCAAGCTGTTCGGCCTGTCCTCGGACCCCGAGCGCCTGTCCCAGGTCCGCGGCGAGCGCCGCCCCGGCTCCAAGTACGCCTCGCTGGCCCAGTGCGCCTACGAATTGCGCCAGGTGGAGCAGTTGTACCGCCGCCGCAATGTGCCCTTCGTCAATTCGGCCAACATGTCCATCGAGGAAATCGCCGCCACCGTGATCCAGGAGAAAGGCCTGCGGCGCTGAAGCCGTCCGCGGCTGTAACGTGGACGTAAGAGGCGCCTGGTAGTCTTGCCGAATAAGGACCAGCGCCCAGGGATGGGCAACCTCGCAACGTCCTTTCCAGCCCTCGCCGCGACTACGCCCAACGGATGATCCTGCTTCCGCCGCGGGCGCTAAACTAGCTCTGCTTCCAGTCCGGATTGCGATTGCCAGTCCGCAGCGCGCATGTTCATGCCCGGGTAATGGTAGACATCCTCTCCAAGAACCGGCCGTGCATGGCCGGACTGTTAAAATAAGCTAAATTATTCAACCGGTTAGGTAATTATGATTGAGACTGATGTAGTTATTGTCGGCGCCGGCCCCTGCGGCCTGTTCCAGGTGTTCGAGCTGGGGCTGCTGGATCTGCGCGCCCATGTTATCGATGCCCTGCCCATCATCGGCGGCCAGTGCGCCGAGCTGTACCCGGACAAACCGATCTACGATATTCCCGGTTACCCCATTGTCGGCGCGCTGGAGCTGGTCGAGCGCCTGTTGCAGCAGATCAAGCCCTTCTCGCCCAGCTTCCACCTCGGCCAGCAGGTGCAGGAGGTCAGGAAGCTGGAGGACGGCGGCTTTCACCTCGTCACCTCCACCGGCACCGAGTTCAAGGCCAAGGCGGTGATCATCGCCGGCGGCGTCGGCGCCTTCCAGCCGGTGCTGCTGCGGCTGGACGGGATCGAAAAATACGACGACAAGCAGTTGTTCTACCGGGTCAAGGACCCCAGCCTTCATCACGGCAAGAAGGTCGTGGTCTGCGGCGGCGGCGACTCGGCCCTGGACTGGGCCCTGCAACTGGTCGGCAAGGCCAGCGAGGTGACCCTGATCCACCGCTCCGCCGCGTTCAAGGCGGCGCCGGCTTCGGTATCGAAGTTCAAGGAGCTGGCCGACGCCGGCAAGGCGCGCCTGCTGCTCGGCAGCGTGCTTGGCTACGGCGAAACCGAAGGGCGCCTGAGCTCCCTCAACGTCACCGGCATCGACCAGGCCAAGCACCTGCTGGAGGTCGACCACGTCCTGGCGTTCTACGGCTTGAGCCCCAAGCTGGGACCCATCGCCGAATGGGGGCTGACCCTCAACAAGCACCAGATCGAGGTCGATACCGAGAAATTCCAGACCTCCACCCCCGGCATTTACGCCGTCGGTGACATCAATTCCTATCCGGGCAAGAAAAAGCTCATCCTGTCGGGCTTCCACGAGGGTGCGCTCGCCGCGTTCGCCATCAAGCACCAGTTATTTCCCAACGAAAAAGTGCACCTGCAATACACCACCACCAGCCCGGCCGTGCACCGGAAACTTGGCGTGCCCGATTGATGTCGAATTGATGGAAAAAGCGCTTCCCAAGCCGAATCTGCGGCATAATTCATGCGTCGGGTAAACCAATCCCCGGCGCCACTGACCCACGGAGGGATGTCCGATGAAGCTGAACAACCGCATCGTCCTGACGCTCGCGCTGAGCGCCACCATGTTCTCCGTATCTGCGCTCGCCCAGGACGCCCCGCCGCCGGACAAGCCG
>CAJCJI010000145.1 GCA_903970595.1 Verrucomicrobiota bacterium | reverse complement strand
CATTTGTTCGCTCTTCGCCTCCAGGTCGAAGCCCGCCGGTAATAGTGAAGTGCTGCCGCGCCCAAATTGATCGGGCCTGCGGACCTGACTATGCGCAGTTGCGCTCATGACAAAGCTCCCTTGAAGGCCGGACGACCGAATTCAAGCAGTACCGGAAGTCCTAGTTCACGTTCGAGGTCATCCCTGCACCGCACCCGCCGGTGCGTCAGCTCGTACAGCAGGGGACCCAACAATGCCGGAATGGCGCTGACCACGGCCGCGATCAGAATGATCAGCAGCAGCTTTGCGGTATTGCTATCGATCGGCGGCGTGGCCTCGGCGACGAATTTGACATTGGAATAGCGGCCGCTCGATGCCAGCAGTACCTGGTCATAACCATCCAGCGCGCGCTGATAAAGCGTCTTCGCCGCATCCAGGGCTTGCAGGTAGGTGGCGCCATCGTCCTGCAATTTCCTGGCCTGAAGCACCCGGGTACGTTCCTGATCCACGGCCGTCTGAAGCTGGCTCTCAAGCTTGGCCGCGCCTTCATAGTCGCTGCGCGCACTGCGGGCATAGGTGCCAAGCTCCGCATTCAGCGAACTTTGCGTCGCGGCCATCTCCGACTGCAATTGCCAGATTTCCGGATGATTGGGGCCGAGTGTCTGGCGCAGCTCGGCCAAGCGGGCCTCCTGGGTGGCGAGCGTGCTCTTGAGGGTCTGCACCGTCGGCGAAGCCAGTGCACTGCTTTGTTCCGCGCTGTTGACCGAGGCGCGCGTCTCAAGAGCGCGGCGCGATTCCTGGGCGTCGAGCAGACGGTGTTCCAGATCGGCCAGGCGCTGTGCGCCAGGGTCGTCTTTGGAGTCGAACTCCACCGAACCCGTGCGCTGGCGGAACTCGGTAACCTTGGCCTGGGCGTTATCGACGCCCTGCTTCAGTTCTTCCAGTTTGGCCGCGTAACGCTGGGCGCTTTCGCTGGCGGGGTCATTGACGCGCCGGAATTGCTGGTCCGCGTAAGTATGCGCAATGATATTGGCAATGTTTGCCGCTTCCTTGGCGGAACTGCCGCTGTAGCTGACATAAATCAGCTGGCTGCCCTGGGTACCGACATCGACCTTGAGATTTTTCTGCAATTTCTCCATGACCCAGACCGAAATGTCGCCGGAGCCCTGGCGATAACCCGCGTAGTAATGCGGATCGGAGGTCAGCTTTGCGGCCGCGACGGCGGGCAGCAGTACCGCCGGACTCTGGATCAGATCGCGCTGGGTCGCCAGATAATTGGACATCAGGTTGTTCGGGAACTCCTTGCCGCTCAGTGGATCGTTAACGTCGAAATCGACCATCAGCGTCGCGGTGGCTGTATAGGTGCGCGGCAGGAACAACGCCACAAGTGCGGCAGCGGCGATAAGCGACAGCAGGATCTGGACCGATCTCCTGCGGTAAGCAAGAAAAATCGTGTGCAGTTGGCGGATGGTCAAGCCCGGTTGCAGGTAGGCCTGTGGAATAGCCGGCATATGGGGCGGCAATGCAGGGATTTGCGGACTCATCAGAATATGCGCTCCTTGATGCGAATGACGTCATCGGCTTCGACCTCGTCGGTGGCCCTCGCATCGATCGAGGTGTAGCTTCCGTCGTCGTTGCGGCGGCGGATCTCCACGCGCCGGTCACTGCCCCGCTCGGTGATGCCGCCGCCCAGCGCGATGGCCTGCATCACTGTCATGCCAGCATCGAGCCGGTAGCGATTCGGCGCGTGTACTTCGCCGTAGATATAGAACTGCGGAGCCTTGGGAACATAAATCGTATCGCCGCCCTGCAGCGTCAGTTCGGCACCGAGGCGCTTGCCGAAGTCCCGCAGGGACACCGGCATTCGCTGCGATTGGCCCCTGCCATCGGTGCGCAGCAGGTAGATGGTGTCACCGGCATCCGTGGACACCCCGCCAGCCTGCGCCAGCAGGTCGAATATGGTCGAGCGGGATTCCAGCGCGTAGCGGCCGGGCGTGTGCACCTCTCCCAGGATCGAGATCTGCTGGCTGCGAAATTGCTTGAGGGTCAGCGTGACCTGAGGTTGCAGCAAGTAACCGCCGCTGCGAAACGCATCCGCAACCCTGCTCGCCGCGTCCGCTGGGGACATGCCGCCAACCGACACCGGACCGGCAAGCGGTACGGCGATCGTGCCGTTGTCCGAAACATAGGTGGAGATGCTCAACTCGGGGCGTCCGTAAACCTCCAGCGCCACCATGTCGCCCGCACCCAGTTTCATGCTCGGCGCAGAATCGGTCTTCGGCTCGACGCCCGCCGTTTCGGATCTGCCTACCGTGGGCATGGCGCCCATGGGCATGGCCCCGCCGTCGCTCGGCGCCTGCGCGATGGTGGCGGTCTGCGTGCTTGGGGGTGGAGACAACGATGCCGCCATCGTAAGCGCAGGCGGGGCCGAGTCCTGTTGTGCAATGCTGATGGCTGGGGCGGCCAGGGCAATCAGCATCAACAAGCGAAGACACGCGCTATACCCTGCCCCCCGAGCTTGTCGTTCGTTCGAGTTCACGATCCGTCCTTGACTTTGGTCCAAATATCAGCCGTGACGGAATCCTTTCCGTCACCATTTACAAAGCCGATATACGAGCGTCTGACCACGTGCAATTCGAGCGAGTTTCATGCCCGTACAAACTTTTTTCCGACTCACCCTAAGTTCCTATTAATACTGATAAATACCCGCGAATCACGGGGTGACCGGCATACCGCTGCCTGACTCCATAAAGCGACAGTTCTGCACGGCCAAAGAGCGGTGTACTCTTTACCGAGCATTGATGTTGAAGCAGCCGCTAAATTGGACCGCGCTGGTGCCGGCAATCAGAACCCGGCCTGTTTGAACTTCTCCATCCCGTGCGGTCCTATCTAAATGGAAAAGCATCCTTGTTGTGACCGTGCGGCCTGATAGTGGAACAGGGCACCGCCCGCCAAAGCACGACACCCGAGTTACAACTCTTGGACTTGACCCGGAGGAGACAGGATGACCAATGCTCAACTGGCGACTCATGGCTTCGAGCAATCGGAACTGACGGAACCCAAGAAGGCATTGGAAGAAGCTGGTGCCAAGGCGGAAGTCGTCTCCCTGGAAAGTGGCACCATCCGCGGCTGGAAAGCAAGAAACTGGGGACAGGACGTGCCGGTGGACGCCCCCGTCAAGAGCGCGCGGCCCGAACGCTACGATGGGCTCATCCTGCCGGGCGGCACCATGAATCCCGACCGGCTGCGCCAGGAGCCGCGCGCAGTCGAGTTCGTCCGCGCCTTTTTCAAGGCGGGCAAACCCATCGCCGCAATTTGCCACGGCCCATGGTTGCTGATCGAAGCCGGCGTTGTGCGCGGCGCCAGGCTGACCTCCTGGCCATCGCTGCGAGCCGACATCCAGAATGCCGGCGGTGAATGGGTCGACCAGGAAGTCGTATGCGACAACAAGCTGCTGACCAGCCGAAAACCGCAGGACCTGCCGGCGTTCAACCGCAAAATGTTAGAACTCTTCGCCGGGTCGGATCAATCCAAACCGCAAATCGGCCCCACCGATATTACCTAGCGCTTCGCCGCGGCCCCTTGGGGGCGAAGCGGCGGCCAATCATGTTCTGTTTACCGAAGGCGCGCCTCGCTCGCCGGACTTGTAACGGCTCGGGTCGACGCCGTGGCGGCTCATCAGCTTGTAGAAATCCGTTCGATTGCGACCGGCGAGGCGGGCCGCCCGGCTGATGTTGCCTCCGGCCACTTCGAGCAGTTGGCGCAGATAGTTGCGGGTGAATTCACTGCGGGCCTGATCGAGTTGCGGCAGCGCAACCGGCTGCTCGCCGATGGATTGCCGCACCTGTGCCGCGCCGATCACATGCGCCCGCGCCAGCGCCGCGTTCCTGTCGATCACGTTGAACAGCTGGCGGACATTGCCAGGCCAGGCCGCAGTGGTCAACACCTCCATCGCTTCGGCCGAAAAGTAACGGCGCGGCGCGCCGGCTGCGATCATTTTGGACAGGTGGAAGGACGTCAGCAAGGGAATATCTTCGCGCCTTTGCTCCAGCGCCGGCAATTGCAAACTGACCACATTGAGCCGGTCGTACAGATCCTGTCTGAATGCGCTTGCGGCAATGCGCGCCGGCAGTTCGTCGCACGTAGCCGCGAGAACCCGGACATCAACCGCTGCGCTGCCCAACTCGCCCGGCGGCCGGAATTCACGGTCCTGCAATACTTGCAGCAACTTCACCTGCAGTTCCAGGGGCAGGATGCCGATGTTCTTGAAGAACACGGTGCCGCCGTCCGCGGCGCGGAACAGGCCGATATGGTCATCGTGTACGCCCGCGGAGTGATGGCAGTCGCCGAATAGTTCGCGTTCGAGCGCTTCGGTCGATATGGCGGCGCAGTTGATCGAAATGAAGGGACGGTTGGTCCGCGCACTGCCGGCATGAATGGAACGCGCCAGCAGTTCCTTGCCGGTTCCGCCGGCGCCGTGGATCAGTACTGCAGCGTCGCTGCGTGCGACACGGCGCGCATCACCCAGCACGGCGCGCAACAGCGGGCTGCGGGTGACGAAACCCCGGGCCCAGCCTTCAGCTTCTTCGTCGGCAACAAGATATCGCCTGATGCATTCCACCAGCTTGTCGCGCTCAACCGGCTTGAGCAGGAAGTCCACCGCGCCCGAATGAATCGCCCGGACGGTGTCCGGCACGTCGCCGTAGGCAGTCAGAATCGCCACCGGCAGATCCGGACATTGGACCTGAATATGGCTAAGCAATTCGAGGCCATCCATGCCCGGCATGCGCAGGTCGGCGAGCACGAAATTGGGCCTGCGCTCCTGCAAGCGCTCGAGCGCTTCGTCGCCGCCGCCGGCGACGATGACACTGTAACCCTCGGACTCCAGGCGCAGCGTCATCACGCGCAGCAGCTTGTCGTCGTCGTCCACCAGGAGAATCGATTTCTGGGTCATATTCATCAGCGCGCGTGTCCGTCAATCTGTCTTTCGATGTCCACCACCTGCGCCAGGCGCCGCCGCAGATCCTCTGTTTCACTGAGGCACTGGTTGTTGGACCTGAGTTGTTCCAGACGCAGCCGCAGCAGCGCCGCGGTGCGCTCCGGCGGATTTTCCGCCAACAGGTTGCGCATGGCGCGCTGTGCGGCGACAGGGTCATAGCCGGGGTGGTCGGGCACGCTCTGCAGCAGGGCCAGATGCAGCGCGGAATCGCGATCGCGCCGGGCGGCCAGCACATCCTTCCACATGGCTTCGCGTGTAAGCCCGCTGCCATTGGTGGCACGATCCAGGTACAGCAACTCGTCCGAGGCATCGTCGCCATGCCCCGGCTGCAGCAGGCAGCCCGTCAGCGGCAAGGTCAATGCAAGGCTAATGGCCACTAGCCGGACATGGCCATGCCATCGTAAAACAGGCCCCGGGTTCGGCATCCTCAACCTCCACAGTTCCATTGTGCAGGAGTACGGCTTCATGCACGATCGAAAGGCCAATGCCGGTACCTCGTGTGCCGGCCTCCTCCGCCTCCGTCCCGCGCATGAACGGCTCGAAGATTATACGTTTTTCTTCGTCGGCAACACCGCGGCCGCGATCGCGCACGGAGATCGCGCAGCGCCCATCATGGGCGCCCGCCGCGATGTCCACGGATGTTCCGGGCGGCGCATGCTTGACCGCATTGGTCATGAGATTTTCGAGCGCGACGCTCAACTGCAGGCGATTTCCGTACAGACGCTGGGAATACAGATGGAGTTCTATGGTGATGTGACGCCGCTCAAGGGACAGCCGTTGCCTTGCAAGCACTTCGTCGATCAAGGGCTTTCCCTCGAGCCAAGTCATCGCAGATTGTTCGCGTTGCTGGCGCCATTGCGCATAGGCAAGAAGATTGTGGATCAGGACATCCAGCTCCGAGGCGGACTCCACCAGGATCGCCGCCACCTCCTGCTGTTGCGAGGTGAGCGGCCCCAGCGATTGTTCCTGCAATAGCTTGCCACCCTCGTACAGGCTGGCCAGCGGCGTCTTCAACTCGTGCGAGACATGGCGTAAAAAACGGTCTTTGTCCGCCTCCAGCTGCGCCAGGCGTTGGCGCAGCCAGTCGAGCTGCTCCGCCAACCGATGGATCTCGGCGGGGAATCGAATCGAAATCGTTCCGCGCGGCCGGGCGTTGCCGAGATCGTCGATGGCCTTGCCCAGGCTTCTCAGCGGCCGGGTCACTGCCACCGAAAACACCAGCGTCAGAAAAGCGGTGAGCGGAAGCAGCGCAATCGAGGAAATCAGCATGACCCGCCGTGCAGCGGCGCTGGCGGCGTGCAACTTCTCGGCCTGTGCGCTGATGGCGTCGCGGCCCGAAGCGCTGATGGCGTCGGCTTCGTCGCTCAAGGCATGAATGCGTAGCGCCATGCCGTCCAGGGATTCCGGCGTGTGCTCGCCATCGCGGCTCAGTTGGGACAGGTCACCCAACTCCCGCTTTGCAGCGGATACCGGATTGCCAAGGGGCGTCAGCTGCAGCTTTTCGATGTCGAGCAGGGTGGACTCGGCTTGTGTAAGACGTTCCCGGATGATGACTGGCAGCGCCGGATCGCCCAGCGCGGCGTACTGGCGCACCGCACGCTCCAGGTCATTGACGTTGAAGCGCAGTTGCGCCCCGAGATGCACAACGGCGATCCCTTCCGTCACCAGTTGTTCGCCATGCCGCGCGAGACGCTCGAGTTGCGATCCGGCGAGCAGCAGCGCCAGCAGCAGCGGCGTCGCCGCAACCAGGTAGCCGAGGGCCACCATGGCCCACATGGTCCTGGGCAGCAAACTGCGCAGGCCGTATGCTCGGCGCGCCCTGGGGAGAGTTGTGTGCAGTGCCGCCGACGCATCTTGTGCGCAAAGCCGCACACCGTCTCCCGATTGGAACAATAAGTTCTTCACGAAATCGCTTCTGCAATTCGACGCCGGTGCATCGCTTGAGGCTCATTTCGCGGCGCCAAGCAGAGTGCGGCTTGCATGGTGTGTACGCATGGCAAAACAGTAAGTGGATTCATGCCTGTCGCTTCACCCTGCCCCTGAGCTGCCCCCCGGCACGGCTCCTGCCGCGACAGCCGATACCCCGAACCTCCTTCCCTGGCGGTCCGGACTGCAACATCAGATCCCGCCTGAAGCCTGGTCTCGCCAATCCCTGCCCGACCGGCTACGGACCCTGCCTTCAACTACCGGAGGTCTGCAATCCAGTCGCATCGACACTTTTCACTCCCTTCACAGTTCTGGCGATATTTGCGGCATGCTGGATCGTATCGTCGCTGCCGACCGTGCCGTACAAGGCCACCACGCCGTTGCTGGTCTTGACGCCGATATCCAGCCCCTTGGTGACGCTGTCTGCCAGCAATTGCGATTTCACCTTGGTGGTGATCCAGCCGTCCGAAGCATATTTTTTGCCCGCCTTTTCCGCTTTGTCGGTCTTTTTGGCAGCCGAGTCGATGACGGTAGGCGTAGTGAGCTGATTGTCGACCAACTTCACGCCTTCGACGGCAGCGGCCAGTTCCTTCGCCGAGGAAGCCGCGTCGGCGCTCGACGCGGTACCGGTGAGCGTCACCTCGCCGTTGGTGGTGGCGACGTCGATTTTGCTGTCCGTGAGGCGTGCGTCGTCGAGAAACCTGGCCTTGACCTTGGCGGTGATCATGGTGTCGGTGAGCTCCGCGCCGGCGCCATGCGGCTGCGGATCCGCGGCTTGGACTGAGAGTCCCAAGCCGGACGCGCCCAGGCAGGCACACAAGCTCGCCGCAAAGAGCGCCTTGCGAATCGTACGATTGCATTTCATGCTGAGCCTCCGATGCAAGGGCTGGCTGGTGAGGACACGCCTGGAACTGCCATTGCGCTCAGTTCATATCGTGGGCCTGCGCCCCGCGATCAGGGACACCAGGAACAGCACCAGAAAGACCACGAACAGGACCTTGGCGATGCTCGCAGCCATCCCGGCGATCCCAAAAAATCCCAGCGCACCCGCTATCAGTGCGATGATCAAAAACACAACGGCGTAATACAGCATGGCATTCTCCGAACGGTGACAACACGGTCACTCAGGCAGCGGCCTGCACCGGCAGGCGCTCCAGCAATTGCTCCAATGCAGTGAGCAAGCGCTCCTGCGCATTGAGCGCGTTGCGAAACATCGGGTCGACCGGATGCAGTACGCCGTCCCAGTGCATGTGCTGGCCACGCTTGGCGATCTGCGCGATGTACAGCGAAATCATCTGGTTCCTGCGGATGAATTTTTCGACGCTCATGGTTTTCTGCTCTTGAGGTGTGATGGGTGGTGGCGGGGATTGACGCGGATCAGTGGCTGATGCCGCCGATGGGGCTGGGGCCGAATATCTTCTGCCACAGGAATACCGTCAGCACGGACAGCATCAGGGTCGCGCCGACAAAGAGTGTGGGCTCCTCGGGCAATTTCGCACGGGAGTCGATCAGCCGCTGCGGCAATTGTCCTGCCGGACTGTAGGCCCCAAGCAGATCTTTACCGGTAAAGGCGGATGGGGCCGGCATTGCCTGGGCCTGGGCGCCAACCGAGGCCTGGCGTCCGTAGCAAGTCGCGATCACGCTGCTCCAGCCGCCATCTTCAATGGCGCCCCGCTGGATGTAGCATGGGGCGATGCCGGCTTGGTGCGGAGTCGATGGTTCGTTCGACAGGCCGGCAACTGGCGCATTGGAGGCGACGACCGTCGGCTGCACGGCATCGGCCAGTTGCGGCTGGCTGTGAAAGGCTGCATAGGCACTGGCCTGCCGCGACAAACTCAGATTATCGGAATGATCGAACATGCCTGATCCGCTCCAAATTCCCGTTGACCATAAAATTTCCGAGCGCCGCAGGTTCCCGAGGTTCCATTCGGCGCCCAGGTTCAAATCGACCAGCTGCACACGCCGCCGCACTCCTGCATCGCGGAGGAGTCTGCACAGTGGTCGGCGCAGGATTGCAGGCTGAATGCCGGAAGCACCGCGATGGCCGGTTTCAACCGGGCGCTGAAATCCCGGTCGCTCAAGAGCCGGCCCTCTGCCAGCGGCTGCGGTGCAGCCGGCCCGTTCGGCAATGCGGATGCATGCGGCCGGCCGCTGAAGGGTTCACGCAAGCTGTCGCAATCCGCCGCGGCAAGAATTCCGCAGCCGCTAACAATGGCGAGTACTGAAAGCAGCCTGGTTATGCTCTTGTCCATGCCTTGTTCCTTGGCTTCCCGTTCTGCTTCCTTGACCTTGGCTACCCAGGCGGCGAGCCGTCCTCCGCCCCGGTTCAAACAACTGTCGCAAACAATTATTGCGAGCCTCATGCCAAGCTTCGCCGAATCTCGAACACCCGGCTTTATTTCTTCCTTTTCATACAGATACGCCCGGCCTACGAGAAACTAAGATCCAGCGGGACGAGCAATCGAGCGGTAATCATGTAAAAATTACCGGTAACAGGGATTGTGACTGTGAAAGGACTGCTGCGGCCTGGACGAAAAGGCAAGAGGTTCGCGCAAACGACTACCGCTGGGACGCGTAAATGAAACGTTTGCCACACACCGAGGATCTGCGGGTGCTCTGGGTCGATGACGACCAGGAATTGACCGGCGGACTCGTCGACTATCTGGCCGGACAAGGTTATCGGGTGGATTGCGCCCCGGATCTGGCCGACGCCAGGCGGCAACTGCAGCAAGCCTGTTATGACCTGGTGCTGGTCGATTTGGACCTTCCGGATGGCACCGGCCTGTCGCTCATCCGCGATACGCCGCGCAGCCAGGCGCGGGAATTCGTGGTGGTCACCGGGCACGGCAATGTCGGCACGGCGGTGCAGGCGCTGCGCCATCAGGTATTCGATTACCTGATGAAACCGCTGGAACTGGCCGAAGTGGATAACCTGCTGGCGCGGGTAAGCCATGCGCGCAGCCCGGCCAAGACGACACGCGCTGAACTTGCAACTCAGCAACAGGAACCCGCGGCGCCCTTCCCGGCCGATGCCTCAAGCCTGATGCTTGGGCAGTCGGCAGCAATGCGGCGGGTGCACGATTTGCTCAAACGCGCCGCGGCAAGCGACATCACCGTCTTCATCCAGGGCGAAAGCGGTACCGGCAAGGAGGTCGCGGCCAATTGTCTGCATCGGCTGTCCTACCGCGCCGATGGGCCGTTTGTGGCGTTCAACTGCGCCGCGATTTCGCCCGCGCTCATCGCCAGCGAGTTGTTCGGCCATGAGAAGGGCAGTTTTACCGGCGCCTTGCGCACGCACCGGGGCATTTTCGAGCGCGCCGACGGCGGCACCCTGCTCCTCGACGAGATCACGGAAATGCCGCTGGATCTGCAAGCCTCCCTGCTGCGGGTATTGGAGACCGGCGCGGTCGTGCGCGTGGGCGGCGACCGCGATCTGCCTATCAACGTGCGCATCGTGGCGGCTACCAACCGCGAGCCCCAGCACTACGTCGAGCAAGGTCGCTTCCGGCTGGATCTTTACTATCGCCTCCAGGTCTTCCCCATCGAACTGATGCCGCTGCGCGAGCGGATCGAAGATATCCCGCAACTGGCCAGGCATTTCCTCTCGCAATTCGCCGCAGCGGGAAAAGATTACCGTCTCTCCGAATCCGCTGAAGCCATGCTGTTGCGCCACACCTGGCCCGGCAATGTACGTGAACTGCGCAATGTCATCGAGCGTGCCTGCCTGCTCAGCGGCGGTATCATCGAAGCGGAGCACCTGTTGCTGCAATCCGGCATTGCCGGCGCGTCGGCTCCCGCGCAAGCGCAAGTCCCGCCCTCCGGCCCGAAGCCGGCCGGCAAGCTGCTGCGGAACGCCGAGCAGGACATAATCATGCAGACACTAGCCGCCTGCGGCGGCAACAAGACGCGCGCCGCGGCACAGCTCGGAGTGAGCGTGAAAACCCTGTACAACAAGCTGAAGCGGCTCGAAAGCAAGGATGCGGCGCAGCAGCAAATCCAGCCGCCCAAGGTCAATAAAGAGTAGCCTGATGCATATCGTGCTGCTGGAAGACGATCGCGATGCGCGCGAAGCAATGGCTGCGCTGCTGAGCCTGGACGCACACACCGTGGTTCAGGCGCACGATCCCGCCAGCTTCAACCTTGTCACCGGCGACCTGAGAAGCGGCGTTGTGATCTTTGATTTACAGCTCGCCGGAGAGGTCAGCGGTCTGACGCTGGCAATGGAATATCAAGGCCGACGCAAAGCAGCCGGACTGGTTCCGGCGAAGCTCATTGCTCTTAGCGGCAGCGCCAATCAGGACGAACTCATCGTGAGCGCGAAGGCGCCGTATCCGATCGACCATCGCTTCAAGAAGCCGGCCGATCATGCGGAAATCCTGATCGCACTCAATAATTGAAGCTGGTGCGTAGCCCATCATCGATGCGGAGCCCTTGTGCTGGATCTGAACATTAAAGAAGCTGCTTCACCCGGGCACTGGCACAAGGCCCCCCTGCCCGCCGCTGTGCTGTGCAAGGCCCGCCGCGACGGCCTCTACGGCATCGAGAAAAACCTTTCAATTCAGGCATCGCCGGCGCTGCTGGCGGCGCTGAATACAAATGGCCACGACGGGGCCATGGTCCTGGCTGTCGATTCCTCCGGCGCCGCCTGGCG
>CAJCJI010000144.1 GCA_903970595.1 Verrucomicrobiota bacterium | reverse complement strand
CGGGCCTGATCGCCGGTGCCCAGAGCTATTACTCCAGCAAAAACCCGGCATCGAACAACGGCTGTCCGCCGACCCGCTATGTGGTGCTGATCACCGATGGCTTGCCGACCCTCGATACCAGCAACAACAACTGGCCGCCTCTGGGCAGCGCCGCCGCCGCCGGCTACGGCCTGACCACGACCCTGGGCACAAATTCCAGCGGCCAGACCATCGTCAGCAGCACCTCACCCACCGACACGGCGTATACCCAGACCATCGCCAACCTGCAAACCCTGGCCGCCGCCGGCGTGAAGACCTATGTGATCGGCCTGGGCGCCGGCGTATCCTCCGCCAACAATCCAAGCGCCGCCGCGGCGCTGACCTCCATGGCCATTGCCGGCGGCACCGGCACCGCCAGTTCCACCGGCTACTTTCCGGCAACCAGCCCGCAGGCACTGGTCAACGACTTGCAGGTGATCCTGGCCCAGATCATCGGCACGGCCCAGTCCACCTCCGCCACGGCCGTCAACTCCACCGGCCTGAACACCAGCACCTACGTCTACCAGGCGACGTTTTCAGACTCCGATACCTATCAGGACTGGACGGGGGACGTGAGGGCCTACCTGGTCAATCAGGTCAGCGAACAGGTGAGCTCCACATCCGCCTGGTCGGCGCAGGCGCAGCTCGACTCGTCGGAGCCCACTCCGCAGGGCAACTCCGCCGCGCCCACGCGCCTGATCGCGACATGGCAGTCGGCCACCAATTCAGCCGTCCCGTTCGAGTGGATCGCCTGTACCACGACCCCGATAAGCTCGTGTCCCACGTCCAGTACCAGCGGCATCACCCAATACTCGACCATGGGACAGGCCCTCACCTCCACCACCATCGTCCCGGTCGCCACCGATGCCAATGGCCTGGATCGCCTGAATTATCTGCGCGGAGACACCAGGCTGGAAGTGCGTAACAGCTCCGGCACGACAACCGGAACCTTCAGGAACCGGACGCATCTGTTGGGTGATATCGTCGATAGCAACCCAACCTATGTCGCAGCACCCAGCGGACTGTTTTCCTCCACAAGCTATCTAGCTTATGTGCAGAATTTTAGCAGCCGCGCGCCGGTAATCTATGTTGGCGCCAACGACGGCATGCTGCACGCTTTCAATGCCACCAACCCGCCGAACAGCAGCAGTTCCTCCGGTGCCAGTTCCAGTTCTAGTTCCAGCAGCAGTTCCTCCTCGTCGTCTTCCAGCAGCGGTTCCTCCAGCGGAAGTTCCTGCACCGCCGGCTGCAGTTCAAGCAGTTCATCATCCAGCAGTTCTTCAAGCGGAGCCTATACTGCGGCTTCCTCCAGCGGCGGCACCGAGCTGTTTGCGTTCATTCCCAACGCCGTGTTCAGCAACCTGCCCAAACTCACCAGTCCGTACTACAACCCCCAGCACCAATATTACGTCGACGGATCGCCGGTGGCGGCCGATGTGCAATTCACGGGCTCGGGTACCACCACCAACAGCAATTGCAGCGGCAACACCGGCAACTGGCATACCATCGTCGTATCAGGTGAAAACGGCGGCGGCAATTCCGTCTTTGCACTGGATGTAACCTGCCCGTCCAGCTTGACCACGGAATCGGCGGTGGCGGGTGCCGCGCTGTGGGAATTCACCGATCCCGACATGGGCTACAGCTTCAGCACCCCGGCGGTTGCGCAGATCAATGCCGCCTCCGGAAGCCCCAACTTTGCGGTGTTTTTCGGCAACGGCTATGACAGCACAAGGAGCACGCCCGTGCTTTACGCGGTCAATCCGCAGACCGGAACCCTGATCAACTCCCCCACCTCGAGCACGGTGCTGGGTATTGATCTTTGCGCGAAGATCCCGACGGCTTGCGACACGACCAAGGCCAACGGCTTGTCGAGCGTGACTGCGGTCAACAGCTCTGGAGCACTTGGCGCGCCCGCGGACACGATTTACGCGGGCGACCTGGAAGGCAACCTGTGGCGCGTCAATGTCTCCAGTTCAACTCCCGCGAACTGGACCGTGAGCGTGTTGTACCAAGCGGTCGATGGCTCGGGGAATCGGCAGCCAATCACCGTGGCACCGGCGGTTGCACTCAATCCTCAATACCCGCAGCGCCAGGGCGTCATGGTGTTTTTCGGCACAGGGCAGTTGCTCAGCACCGCCGACCTCGGTACGTCCAGCGTCGAGACTATCTACGGTATCTTCGACAGCGGGCAGAACGATGCCTCGGGAACCATTACCGGCTATGCCCGCGAAACCTCGGGGACACCGACCGGCACCAAGTCTCTCGTTTCGCAAACTCTGAATACGAGCGGCTCGCTGCTCTACTCCACCTTCACCTACAGCTCCCAGACCTCGGTCAATTTGAACAACAACCCGGGCTGGTTTACCGACCTGGCCTTCAAGTGCGGCATGCGCGAAGTTACCAATCCCGTGCTTGAAGCAGGGGGGGGATTGCTGGTCACCACCTACGCGCCCAACCCCAACCAGTGTCTGACCTGCGGCGGCGCTTCGGACCTGTTGATTCTCAATTACGCCACTGGCGGCCAGTTTCCGCAGCCCGAATTCATCGCCCCCACGTGCTCGACACTGACCGGCTGCACGTTGACCGCGAATGGAACCACCTACGATCCAACTGGTGTGTCAACCGGAAACGGGTTCGTCAACACACCATCGGTGGTCACGACCTCGAACTTTAATGGGGCTAATGCGCTTAAAATTCTATCCCTAGGTCCTGGTGTCTTTATGGGACTACCCGATCAACAACCAGGCAAGTCGCGCACAGCATGGTGGGAATTGCAATGAACGCACTAACGAAAACTCGGACCTTGGTGGCGACGGCCACCGTCCTGGCGGGCGCTGCCATGCCGGCATGGGCCTTGAAGGTGGCCAACACGGTCAACGGCACGGTGACGGCGCCGGTGATCGGCCATGAGATCAAGGTCGATGGCGTCAGCTATCATGTGCAATCGTCCAACGGCACCGACAACTCGCTTTCTTCGCTGAAGGTGGGGGATCACGTGGAATTGCTGCTCAACGCTCCGCAGGGGAGCAAGGGTGCGGCCGTTACCAGGGTCACCCCCAGCAATCCGGCCGGGCGATGAGCAGCATGGAATTTCGCGCGTCGCCGGGGCGCGCCAAGGGTGTGACCCTGATCGAACTGCTGGTCGCGCTGGCGATCATTGCGATCCTGGCGAGGCTGGCCTATCCGATTTACATCGGTTCGGTGATGAAGGGAAACCGCGCCGACGCCAAGGAGGCCCTGGTCAATGCCTCGCAAATCCTGGAACGTTGCTACTCGCAATATTATTCATATCTCGCAGCCAACTGCCCGACCTTTTCCCCCACGTCCGCTAATAAGTATTACAACATCGCTGCTTCAACGACTTCGCCGACCACGGCGACGACCTACACCCTGATTGCGACGCCGGTCGCGGGGTCGGTGCAGGCCAGGGACAAGCAATGCGCCAGTTTTTCAATCAATAATCTGGGTCAGCAGGTGGCATACACTTCGGCCTCTGTATTGAACAGCACCTACTGCTGGCAGGGACATAACTAGATTTGGAGGGGGGCCTTGGTCCCCCGCTTGATTTTCCTTGGACGGGATACGGATTCCAGTTTAAATTCTCTAATCCGCGCACGGACCGCAGGAACCCACGGCAGGCATAATACCGTGGCACCAGCCCAGAAGAGCCAATAGTCCGTGCCGCAAATCCGATCACGCCGTGCATGCGCAGGAGATGCCGCCGCATTGCAGCTGTTGGCGATCTTCGTGATCGCGGTGGTGTTCACGGCCTTGATCCTGCCGATGTATCGCAGCTATACCCTGAACGAGCACAGCAAACTCGCCGCGGCGGTGCTGATGGATGTGAGCCAGCACCGGCAAACCTGGCAGGTCTCGCATCCGGACAAGCGCCTGCCTTCGCTGGAAAGTCTGGGTTACGGCGGCTCGGCTTTATACGTCAATTCGGACGGGGACGTGCGTCCGAGCGCCAACATCAATTCGATCTACCGCGTCAGCCTGAGCGTGCCCGCCGAGCCTTCGCCGCAAAGCTGTGGACTGGTGGCGGAGGAGCCCATCGGCTTCGTTCTGGTCGCCGAACCGATCCAGACGCAGCGCATCGACACCGCCTGCGGCAGGCTATGCCTCAGCTCGACCGGGAAACGCGCCACAACGGGCACCATGGAGGCGCAATGCTGGGGGCGGCACTAAGGCGCCCTTCATGCCTGTTCCTGGATGACCGCAGTCGGCCCGTGGCCGCCGGCTGTTCCGCCCATGCATCGCGGCGGCCACGGGCCGCCGCCCTACTGCAAGCGCGCGGGCTCCCGCCGATGGCAGCCGGTCTTTTCAGGCGAAATGATTGTGGGGCTGGCAGCCGATTCGCACGGGTGCGCCTTCCGCACGGCCATTGGTATGCCCTATGCTGTATCAATCGGGCTCGCCCAGGGAATTCGACCATGGATTTTCATACTGCCAGGCCATTCGCGTGGCCGCGCGGATTCACCTTGACCGAAATACTCATCATCCTGGTGATTGTCGGCCTGCTGGCGGTTTTCGGCTTGCCGGCAGTTTTCCGATACAGCCTGCAAGGCAATATCGAGATCGCACGCACGCTGCTGAAAAGAATCGCCGTCGAGGAAGCCACCTGGCTCGGGCGTCACCAGCGCTATGGCAACCTGGGCGAGCTTGGCTATCCGGCCGGCACCTCTTCCGCTGCGATCTACCTGAGCAAGGACGGCACCATCTCCGGCAGCGCCAGCGCGGATGCGGTTTACCGCGTGAGCCTGAAGCTGACCCCGCTCTCGGCCGGCGCGAGCGACCAGGCCTATTTCCTGATTACGGCCCAGCCTCTGAACCGGCAGACCAGGGATAGCGACTGCGCCACGCTGAGCCTGGCCTCCACCGGCCAGGTTGGCGCCAGCGGCACACTGGGTGAGGCCGACTGCTGGAACAGATAAGCTGGCCGGACAGGCTCGGAAGGCCCGGCAGCCCTACCCCGTTTTCCCGGCTTCGGCCGCCGCGGCGCGGCGGCTGCGCAGCGGCTGCAGCAGCATGTCGAGGATCAGCAGCCCGGCTCCGAGCGTGATCGCGCTGTCCGCCAGGTTGAAGGCGGCAAAATGCCAGTTGCCGACGTAGAAATCGATGAAATCGACCACCGAGCCGCGCATGGCACGGTCGGTGGCGTTACCCAGGGCGCCGCCCAGGATCAGGGTGTAGGCCGCCGCCATCAGGCGGTGCTCATAGGGGTTGCGCCGCAGCCACATCAGGATGGCCACGCAGACCCCGGCGCACAGCAGGATGAACACCGCGGACGGCGCGTTGCTCATCATCGAGAACGCCGCGCCGGTGTTCTGCATGTGCCGGAAATTGAGGTGAGGCAAGAGCGGCACCTCCTGCAGGTAGGGCAGCTTGCGCACCACCAGCAGCTTGCTCAGCTGGTCGAGCGTGATCACCGTCGCCGACAGCCACAGCCAATGGATATTGTTCAGTCGCATGTCGATCGGACCCTGAGAGACTAGATGTACAGGCGCCGTTCGCCGGCGCCGGAGATGTTCTCCACGCAGCGCCCGCACAGCAGGGGATGCGCGCTGTGCAGCCCCACGTCCGGACGCCGGTGCCAGCAGCGGCCGCATTTGCCGGCGCCGGTGGCCTGCGCCGAGATCCACACCGTGCCTCCCGGCGGCAGCACCGCTTCGACTGCGTCGGCAGGCCGCTGCGACAGGGGCGCCACGGCGGCCTCCGAGGTGATGAACCAGAAACGCAATTCCGGTCCGACGGCGGCCAGTGCGTCGAAGGTCGGTCCTTCGGCATATAGCTTGAGTTCCGCATCCAGGGCCGAGCCGATCTGCTCGCGCACGCGCAAGTCCTCCAGCACTTTTTTCACCGCTTCGCGCACCGCCAGCAGCTGCGGCCAATGCGCGTCGACGATCGGCGGCGGGCTTTTCGATTGCGGCAAGGCATGCCAGGTCTGCGCGAATACGGAGGCGGTGCCGCTCCGCTCGCCGGGAAGCAGCCGCCAGATCTCGTCGGCGGTGAAGGACAGGATCGGCGCGATCCAGCGCACCAGGGCTTCCACCACGTGAAACATCGCGGTCTGCGCCGAGCGCCGCCCCGGGCTGCGCTCAGGCATGGTGTAGAGGCGGTCCTTCAGCACGTCCAGGTACAGCCCGCCCAGGTCGACCACGCAGTAGTTGTGCAGCTTCTGGTAGACCAGATGGAACTGGGCATCGCGATAGGCCAGCCCGATCTCGTCCTGCAGCCGGCGCGCGCTGTCCAGCGCCCAGCGGTCGATGGCCAGTAGCTGGTCCACCGGCACGCCATCGCGGGCCGGGTCGAAACCTTCCAGGTTGCTGAGCAGGAAGCGCGCCGTATTGCGGATGCGGCGGTAGGCGTCGGCGATACGCTTGAGCAGGTTTTCGGACAGGGTGATTTCACCGCTGTAGTCGCTTGCCGCCACCCACAGGCGCAGCACGTCGGCGCCAAGGGTCTTGGAAATCTGCTGCGGCTCGATGCCGTTGCCCAGCGACTTGGACATCTTGCGGCCCTGCTCGTCCACCGTGAAGCCATGCGTCAGCACGGCCTTGTAGGGCGCGCGGCCGCGCATCGCCACGCTGGTCAGCAGCGAGGACATGAACCAGCCGCGGTGCTGGTCCGAGCCTTCCAGGTACATGTCCGCCTGCGGCGCCAGGCCGTCGGCGTCCAGCGCCTGGGGATTGGTCGAAACGAAGGCGCACTGGTGGGCGGAGCCCGAGTCGAACCAGACATCCAGGGTATCCGGGCACTTGTCGTACTCGCCCGCCTCGCCGCCCAGCCAGTCGCCCACGCTGGAGCCGAACCAGGCTTCCAGCCCTTCCTTCTCCACCCGCTCCGCCACCCGCAGCAGCAGGGCGGGAGTCTGCGGGTGCAGGGTCTGCGCCTGCCGGTGCACGAACACCGCCAGGGGCACGCCCCAGTAGCGCTGGCGCGAGATGCACCAGTCGGGCCGGCCCGCCACCATCTCGCGGATGCGCTCCTCGCCCCAGCCCGGGATCCAGCGGGTGCGTCCGATCTCGTCCACCGCGCGGCTGCGCAGGCCGCGATCGTCCATCGACACGAACCACTGCGGCGTGGCGCGAAAGATCAGCGGCGTCTTGTGCCGCCAGCAGTGCGGATAGCTGTGGGTGATGGTCGCCAGGTGCACCAGCGCGCCGCTGCCGCGCAGCGCCTCGATGATGACTTCGTCAGCCTTGCGTACGTGCAGACCGGCGACCAGAGGGGTGCCGGGGAGGAACTTGCCGTCGGCGCCGACGGGGTTGTCCACCGCCAGGCCGTACTTTTTGCCCACCACGTAATCGTCCACGCCATGCGCCGGCGCGGTGTGCACCAGGCCGGTACCGGCATCCAGGGTCACATGCTCGCCGAGGATCACCGGCACCTGGCGATCCGCGAATGGATGCCGCGCCCGCAGCCCTTCCAGCGCCGCGCCCTTGGCGCGCGCCAGGATGTTCGGGCTCACCCCGTAGCGCTGCGCCGCCGTCTCCACCAAGCCCTCGGCCAGCACCAGGCGGCCCCAAGGCCCCATCTCGGCCAGCACGTAGTCGAGATCAGGATGGGCGCTGATGGCCTGGTTGGCCGGCAGGGTCCAGGGGGTGGTGGTCCAGATCACCAGGCCCGCGGGCACCGCATCGCCCAGGCCGAAACGCCGCGACAGGTCTGCGGCGTCGGCGGCGGCGAAACTGACGTCGATCGCCGGCGACTGTTTGTCCTGGTACTCCACCTCGGCCTCGGCCAGCGAGGAACCGCAATCCAGGCACCAGTGCACCGGCTTGAAGCCGCGCACCACGTGGCCGTTCTCGACGATGCGCGCCAGCACCCGCAACTGCTCGGCCTCGTAGGCCGGCTGCATGGTCAGATACGGGCGCTCCCAGTCGGCGAGCACCCCCAGGCGCTTGAAGTCCTGCCGCTGGCGGTCGATCTGCTGCAGCGCATATTCGCGGCACTTGGCGCGGAACGCCGCGGCATCGAGCTTCTGCCCCACCTTGCCGTGCTTTTTCTCCACCTGCAGCTCGATCGGCAGGCCGTGGCAGTCCCAGCCGGGAACAAAGGCCGCGTCGTGGCCATCCAGGCGCGCCGCCTTGACCACCATGTCCTTGAGCGTCTTGTTGACCGCATGGCCGAGGTGAATGTCGCCATTGGCATAGGGCGGCCCGTCGACGAACCAGTACAGCTTGCGCCCGCGGCTGGCCGCCTGCACCTGCTCGTAGAGTTTTTCCGCTTCCCAGCGCGCCAACATCTGCGGCTCGCGCTGCGCCAGGTTGGCCTGCATCGGGAACGCCGTCTGCGGCAGGTTGAGGGGCTTCTTGTAGTCGACCGCCTGGTCCTTCACGTCTGCTTCCTGGTTCACTTCGCGGTCCGTCAATGTGGACATCCTGTCCGATAACCGGTCATGCCTGACCGGATTCTTGAAAAAAGCGCCTGGCCTGCTCGCCGTCCATCTGCATCTGCGCCGCCAGCGCGTCGAGCGAATCGAAGCGCACTTGCGGCCGCAGGTAATGCCATAGCTCGACTTCAAGCTCGGCGCCGTACAAATCCACCGCTTCGCCGAACACGTGCGACTCCAGCAGGCAGGCCGTCATGCCCAGCGTCGGCCGGACGCCCAGACTCGCCACGCCGGGCGCGCCCTGCGGCCGTCCCGGCCAGTACACCTTGACCGCGTAGACGCCGTGGGCCAAAGCCGGCCTGTGGCGCATCACCAGGTTGGCGGTGGGCATGCCCAGCTTGCGGCCCAGCTGCAGGCCGCGGCGCACGCGTCCGAACACCCGGTAGGGGCGACCGACCAGGCGTTCGGCCTCCGCCAGATCGGGCTTCGCCAGCGCCTGCCGCACGGCAGTCGAACTGCACCTGCATGTGTCCACGGCAACGCTGCCCAGGGCCTCGACACTGTATCCGGCATCGACACCGATCTGCCCCAGCAGCGCCGCGTCGCCGCCGCGCTTGTGGCCGTAGCGGAAGTCCTCGCCCACCACCACGGCCCTGGCGCCGAGACCCTCTACCACGATGCGCTGCACGAAGTCCCTGGCTTCCAGATTGGCCAGACGGCGATCGAAGCGCGCCAGCAGCAGGCGGTCGATCCCTGCCCTTTGCAGCAGGCGCACTTTGCCGCGGAAGCCGGTGATGCGCGACGGCGCGGACTCCGGAGCGAAAAACTCGCGCGGCGTCGGTTCGAACACCATCACCGTCGACGGCAGACCATGCTGCTGCGACAAGGCCAGCAAGCGCGCGACCAGCGCCTGGTGACCGCGATGCAAACCGTCGAAGTTGCCGATGGAAAGCACGCAGCCGCGGTGGCGGGGCGCCAGATTGTGCAGGCCGCGGATCAACTCCATTTTCGGCGGGGCGGGCTTTGGAAAAAGAATGAAATTATAAAGCTTTACGTCGGATCGGTTACACGTGCCGGGCGGAAGTGCCGCGGCCGCAGGCCGCAAAGCCCCAGTACCGCGAAATAAACAGCCGCCGCCGCCAGCACCACCCAGGCGATGCGCAGCGCCCGCTGCCACTTGTCCGCGGCCAGCCAGCTGTCGAGGCTGCCCTCCAGGTACAGCAACAGCGCGCCCATCGCCAGGCTGGCGAGCAGCAGCCGCAGGGCAAAGCGCCCCCAGCCTTCCGCCGGCTGGTAGACGCCGTCGCGGCGCAGGCGCCGCAACAGCAGCGCCGCGTTGATCCAGGCCGTGAGTGAGGTGGACAGGGCCAGCGCGACGTGCGCCGGCCCGAAGTGCAGCCAGCGCGCCAGCGCAAACAGCGCCAGGCTGGCCGCCATGCCGACAGCCAGGCCGATCATGGCGTAGCGCACCGGCAGCCGGGTCTCCTGCCGGGCGTAAAAACCCGGCACCAGCACCTTCACCAACGCAAAGCCCATGAAACCCAGGCCATAGGCCCACACTACGTAGGTGGTCATGTAGACGTCTTCCGCGCTGAACCGGCCGTGGCCGAAGATGGTCGCCACCAGGGGCCCGCCGAGCAGCACCAGGCCCACCGCCGAAGGCACGCCGAGCAGCAGCATGACGCGCAAGCCCCAGTCCAGGATTTCGGAAAACTGCCTGGGCGAGCGCTGCGTGTGATGCGCCGACAGCGAGGGCAGGATCACCGTGCCCACGGCAATGCTGAAGATGCCGTTGGGGAACTCCATCAGGCGGCTGCCGAAATTGAGCCAGCTCACCGCCCCGGAACCGACCAGGGTGGCGAGGCTGGTATTGAGCAGCAGGCTGATCTGCGCCACCGAGGAGCCGATCATCACCGGCCCCATCAACGCCGCGATGCGCCTGACCCGGGGATCGCTCCAGCCCCAGCGCGGCCAGGCCATCAGGCGCAGACGCGCCAGCCAGGGCAGCTGGAAGCAGAACTGCAGGATGCCGGCGGCGAACACGCCGTAGGCCAGCATGTAGACCGCGCGCGGATCGTTGTCCGGCACGAGGAAGGCGGCGCCGATGATGCACAGGTTGAGGATCACCGGGGTGAACGCCGGCACGGCGAAGCGGCCGTAGATGTTCAGAACGCTGCCCACCATCGAGGTCAGGGAGATGAACATCAGGTAGGGGAAGGTCCAGCGCAGCAGGCCCGCGCCGAGCGCCGCCTGCGCGGGGTCGTGCTTGAATCCCGGCGCCAGCAGCCAGACCAGCAACGGCGCCGCCAGGCAGCCAATCAGCGTGATGACCGCCAGAACCCCGCCCAGCGTGCCCATCACTACCGACGTCAGTTCGCGCACGTCCTCGTGCGGCTGGTGGGTCTTGGTCTCGGTGAATACCGGGATGAAAGCCTGCGAAAACGCCCCTTCGGCGAACATGCGCCGCCCCAGGTTGGGCATCATCTGGGCGAAAAAAAACGCGTCCAGGCGGGCGCCGCCGAACGCCGCGGCCAGGGTGACGTCGCGCACCAGCCCCAGGATGCGCGACAGCAGCGTGAACGCGCTCACGACGCTGGTGGATTTGAACAGGGCCCTGGACATGCGTTTCGTCGCTCAGCTCGATTTAAGGCTTGATTTCATTGGGATTAACACCGCCGGCCGCGCGGCGCGGCGATTGACAGAAAGCGGGATAGCGCAGATACTACGCGACTTTGATTCGCCCCGTTCAGCGGCTTTCATCGATTTTTCACCGATTTCCTTTACCGCATTTTTTCTGGAGTTTTTCCTTTGGCCAATACCATTCAGGCGCGCAAGCGCGCTCGTCAATCCGATAAGCACCGTGAGCGCAATGCCAGCCAGCGGTCCATGCTGCGCAGCACGATCAAGCGCGTGGTAAAAGCCGTCGAGTCCAAGGACAAGGCCGCTGCCGAGACGGCTTACAAGGAAATGGTGCCGGTGCTGGACCGTTATGCCAACCGCGGCATGATCCACAAGAACAAGGCCGCCCGTCACAAGAGCCGCCTGGCTTCGCATATCAAGGCGCTCGCCTGAAGAAAGGGCCTGCGGCCCTTTTTTATTTCATTTTAAGATCGCAAAAAAACGCGGCCCGAGGGCCGCGTTTTTTTATTTGACGGCGATCATATCCCGGTCGTTGCCGTGCCCGTCTACCGGGGCCGCGCCGAACCAGCGCTTGGCCTTTTCGCCCAAGGCGTAGATAAAGGTGTAGAGGACCGGCACAACCACCAGGGTCAACAGGGTGGAGGTGACGATGCCGCCGATCACCGCCCGCCCCATGGGTGCCAGCAGTTCGCCGCCGTTGCCGGCGCCGATGGCCATCGGCAGCATGCCGAAGATCATCGCCATGGTGGTCATGATGATCGGCCGTAAGCGCACCTGGCCGGCCTCGAGCAAGGCCTCGCGCAGCGGCTTGCCGGCGCGCAGGCCCTGGTTGGCGAAGTCCACCAGCAGGATGGCGTTCTTGGTCACCAGTCCCATCAGCATGATGAAGCCGATGATGGAGAACAGGTTGAGCGTGGTGTGCGTGACCAGCAGGGCGATGATCACGCCGGCCAGCGACAGCGGCAGCGAGGCCATGATCGCGATCGGCTGCAGGAAACTGCCGAACTGCGAGGCCAGGATCAGGTAGATGAAGATCACCGCCAGGCCGAGCGCCGCCAGTGCCGACATGAACGCCTCGTTCATCTCCTGCTGCTGGCCGCCGTTGTCGAAGCGGTAGCCCGGCGGCAGCTTCAGCTTGGCCATCAGTTTTTCCACGTCGGAACCGACGTCGCCGGAGGGTCGGCCCTCGGCCCCCGCATAGAGCGAGACGCGGCGCTGCAGGTCCAGGCGCTTGAGCTGCTGCGGCTGGGTGGTTTCCACCAGGCTCGCCACCTGGCGCAGCGGCACCAGCATCTGCGTGCCGTCGGCATTCAGGCGGTTGCCGGTCATGTACAGATCGCCCAGGTCCGAGATGATCTGCCGGTCGCTCTTGGGCAGCTGCGCGATGACGTCGTAGTCCTGCCCGTCCGGACCCAGCCAGTGGCTGATCTGGCTGCCGGCGATCAGCGGCCGCAAAGCGTTGCCGATCAGGGCATTGGTCAGTCCGACATCCCGGGCGAGCTCCTGGTTGATGCGTACCGAGATGGTCGGGTTATCGCCCAGCTCGCTGCTGTTCAGGTCAGCGATGCCCGGGATCTTCGCCATCTGCTTCATCAGATCCTGCGAAATCTCGCTCAGCTTGCCGGCGTCCGGCCCCAGGATCGAGACGAAAATCGGGGTGTTGTAGCCGATCGACAGGTCGATACCGGCCATGTTCGCGATGCGCGCGCGGATGGCTTTTTCCAGTTCCTTCTGCGAACGGCGGTGCGTCTTCTGCGGATCGCTCAGCCGCAGGTTGACGCGCGCGTAGTTCTTGCCCTCGTCGGTGCCGATATTGGCTTCTATCGCGGTGATTTCCGGAAACGCCTTGAGCGCCTCTTCCACCTGCTGCGCCTTGGCGCTGGTGTATTCCAGGCTGGATCCGATCGCCGTATGCATGCGCAGCGAGATATAGCTGTCGTCGGTATCCGGAATGAACTCGGTGCCCACCATGCCGACCAGCAGGAAACTGCCGAAGAAGGTTGCCGCGGCGATCCACAGCACGATGCCGCGATTGCTGATAGTGCCGAGCTGGCGCCAGTTCCAGCTGCGCAGGGCGTGAATCATGCCGAACAGGGGCACGTAGACGCGGTGCCGCCGGTGGTTCAGGGCCCAGCCGAGCAGGCGCCCATAGATCCGGTGCAGCCACTCCACGCCAAGCTCGACTCGATCCAGCAGGCGGCCCATCCACGGGACCCATTTGAAGCGCCCCTGCACCGGATCGGGCCAGACCGAAGACAGCATCGGGTCGAGCGTGAAGCTGACGAACAGGGACACCAGCACCGCCACCGCGACCGTGATGCCGAACTGGAAGAAGTAACGGCCGATGATGCCGTTCATGAAGGCCACCGGCACGAACACCGCCAGGATGGCGAACGTCGTGGCCATTACTGCCAGGCCGATTTCCTGGGTACCTTCGCGCGCGGCCTGCTCATGGCGCTTGCCCATGTGCAGGTGGCGCACGATGTTCTCGCGCACCACGATGGCGTCGTCGATCAGCAGGCCGATGCACAGGGACAGGGCCATCAGGGTGATGAAGTTCAGCGTGAAATTGAACGCGTGCAGCGCGATGAAGGTTGCGATCACCGAGATCGGCAGGGTCAGGCCGGTGATGATGGTCGAGCGCCAGGAATGCAGGAACAGGAAGACGATGATCACCGTCAGCAGCGCGCCTTCCAGGATGGTCTGCTTGACCCCGGACAGCTGCGCCTTGAGGCCCTCGGCGTTCGAATACATGGTTTCGATGTGCACGTCGTCGGGCAACCGCTTGCGTAGCTCCTCGATCGCCGTCTGCACGCCGTCGCCGACCTCCACGATATTGGCGTTCTGCACCTTGTAGATCTGCAAGCCGACCGCGCGCCTGCCGTTGACGCGGGCCAGCGAGGTCTCCTCCGCATCGCCGTCGACCACGTCCGCGACCTGGTCCAGGTGGATCGGGATGCCGGCCTGCTGCAGGTAGACTGCGCCGCCCTGCATCGCCACGATGATGCGCCCGAAGTCCGCCGGTTCCTTCATGCGTCCATCCAGGCGCACCTGGGTTTCCTTGGGGCCGCGGATGATGCTGCCGGCCGGCAGATCCTGGTTGGCGTCGGTAATTGCGGTGATGACCTGGTTGACGCTGATGCGGTAAGCGTTGAGCTGCTCCGGCTTCAGGAAAATCTGCACCTGCCGCACCGTTTCGCCCGAGGTCAGGATGTTGCCCACGCCCGGAGCATTTTGCAGCCGCCTGACGATGACCTGGTCGATCAGCGTGGACACCTCGCGCAGGCTGCGCGTATCGGAGTAGACGTCCAGATTGATGATCGGCTGCTGGTTGGGATCGCTATTGGCGCGCGACACCTGCGGGTCCTTCACGTCGCGCGGGAAGGTCGGCCGGATTTGCGCGATCTTGTCGCGCACTTCCTGGGCGGCGACGTCGATGTTGACGTCCATGCGGAAGTTGATGTTCATGAAGGCGCTGCCTTCACGCATGGTGGAATAGATGTGCTTGACGCCGTCGATCGAATTGACCTGGTACTCGATCGGCTTGATGACGTCGTTTTCCAGCGCTTCCGGAGAAGCGCCCGGGTAGTCCACCTGTATGCTGACGGTCGGATCGGACACGTCCGGCATCTGCTCCACCGGCAGGCGCAGGTAGGAGGACACGCCGAGCACGAGCAGCGCCACCATCACCATGGTGGCGAATACCGGCTGGTTGATGCTGGTCTTGGTGATCCACATGGCTGCTGTCTCCCGCCTGGCTTACTTTGCCGCCGGGGCGGCTGGCGCGGGCGACGCAGCCGCCGCCTGCTTCAGCACCGCGGCCTCGCCATCCTTGAACTCGTCGAGCTTGGCCAGCAGCACCTGCTCGCCGGGCTTGAGGCCGTTCAGCACCTCGACTACGCCCTGCTCCTCCGAATGCACACCCAGAGTCAACGCGCGCTTGGAAATCTTGCCGTCGGCGAACACCAGCACATAAGGCAGACCCGCCTCGCTGCGCACCGCGGCCAGCGGGATCGCCGGCCTCGGCTCGGTCTTGTCCATGATCAGCACGCCTTGCCCGAACATGCCGCCCTTGAGGGCGCCATCCGGATTGGGCACCGACAAATAAACCGTGATGGAGCGCGAACCTTGCTCGGTCATCGGATTGATGCGCTCCACCCGGCCTTTGAAAGTGCGGTCGCCGAAACCACCGACCTTGAACTGGGCGATCTGCCCGACGCTGATTCCCGGAATTTCCGATGCCGGAGCCAGCGCCTGGAATTCCATCTGCGACAGGTCGACCAGGGTGAACAGGCTGCCGTCGATATCCACGCGCTCGCCCGGCTGGGCCTGCCGCGTCTCCACCGTGCCGTCGAAGGGCGCCCGCACCACGGCGTCGTCCCAGGACAGCTGCGCCAGCACCACCTGGGCCTCGGCGGCTTTCATGGTGGCCAGGTCGGCTTCGTAGGTGCTGGCGACCGAGTCGTAAGCGTTCTGCGAAATGAAGTGTTCCTTCAGCATCGCCTCGTTGTTGTCGCGGTTTAGCTTGGCCAGGGCCAGATCGGCGCGCGCTTTCTGCAGGTTCGCCTGCTGGCTGTCGAGCGTGGCCTTGATATAGCGCGTATCGATGCGCGCCAGCACCTCGCCCTTCTTGACGGCCTGGCCTTCGCGCACCGTCACTTCCAGCACGTCGCCCGCCACCTTGGACTTCACTGTGGTCTGCACCAGCGGCGACAGCGAACCCGAAACCGGCAGCTCACGGCTCAGCGCGGTCAGGCTCACGGCGGCCACATCGGCCCCGGCCAGCTCGATGGGGGCCGGCGCGGCGGCCGCGGCGGCCGGCTTGGGAGCGCCGCGATGCGCACTCGCCAGCCACAAGCCGGCCGCAAGCACCACCACCGCAAGAGCGGCCAGCTTGCCCGACAACCTGAAACGCACCGCCCGCTCCACACCCCTTTGCATCGTGCTCATTCGTTTCCGTGCTCCGTGTGATGCTACGCCAAGCGGCGCCCGCGGTCGCTGGCCTGATTGCCCCAGTCGGCCCACCTGCCCCCTTGGATGCAGCGGCCGTCCGTTTTGGATTTACGCCGGATGCCGCGCCAGAGTCGCGGCATCCCCCTTAGACGGCGCAGGGCCGGCGGAGGTTTGCAGGCGCGGCACCGATTTTCCGCAGGAGCGAATCCCCGCGGTTAAGCGGCGATGACGAGGTTATCGCGGTGAATCAATTCCGGTTCGCCGGGATAGCCCAGCCGTTTGGCGATTTCCGCACTGGGTGCGCCGAGAATGCGGCAGGCTTCGGCGCTGTTGTAATTGGCCAGTCCGCGGGCCACTTCCCGGCCCTCGGGGTCGAGGCACACCACCAGATCGCCCCGCTCGAAATCACCCTCCACCCGGGTCACCCCCACCGGCAGCAGGCTGCGGCCCTGCTCGCGCAGCACTCTTACCGCCCCGGGGTCCAGGCTCAGGCGGCCGCGTGCCTGCAATTGCCCGGCGATCCAGCGCTTGCGCGCCGCCATCACCGTCTGCGCCGGCTTGAGCAGGCTGCCGATGGCATCGCCCCGCGCGATCTTGAGCAGGGCCTCCGGCGAGCGGCCGTGGGCAATGACCGTGGCCGCACCGGAGCGCGCCGCCCAATGCGCGGCGGTGAGTTTGGTGCGCATGCCGCCGCGGCCCAGCGCGCCCTTGCTGTCTCCCGCCATGCCGAGCAGGCGGGTATCGGACAGTTCGGCTTCCGACACCAGGAGCGCCGCGGGGTTGGTGCGCGGATCGGAGTCATACAGTCCGTCCTGGTCGGTGAGCAGCACCAGCAGTTCAGCCTCGACCAGGTTGACGGTCAGCGCGCCGAGGGTGTCGTTGTCGCCCAGCCTGATCTCGTCGGTGGCGACGGTGTCGTTCTCGTTGACCACAGGCACCACGCCCAGCTCGAGCAGGGTCTTCAGCGTGCCGCGGGCATTGAGATACCGCCCGCGATCGGAAACATCTTCGTGCGTGAGCAGGATCTGCGCCGCGCGCAAGCCGTGCTCCTCGAACGCGGCCTCGTAGGCGCGGATCAGGCCCATCTGGCCCACGGCGGCGGCGGCCTGTAGTCCATGCAGCGTGGACGGCCGCCTGGACAGGCCAAGGCGGGCCATGCCCTCCGCCACCGCGCCCGAGGACACCAGCACGATCTGCCAGCCCTGGCGCCGCAGCGTGGCGATCTGCGAACACCAGTCGGCGATGGCGGCGCGGTCCAGGCCCTGGCCGCGGGCCGTGACCAGGGAGCTGCCTACCTTCACCACCCAGCGCCGCGTGTTACTGAGTTTCTGCCGGTCCATCGTTGTCGCCAACCTGAGTTTGTGGAAATTCAGCCGGGTCCTCGAGAGGATCCAGCCGCGGCGGGGCATGCGCTTCGACCCAGTCCATGGCATCCCGGCACAATTCCTCCAGCCCGGTGCGGGCCACCGCGGAAATGCGGTAGCTGCGCCCCTTCCATTTCAGCTTCTTCAGCGCCTTGTCGCACAGCGCCTTGGCCTCGTCGGCCGGCATCACGTCGATCTTGTTGAACAGCAGCCATTGCTCGCGGCCGGCCAGTTCCGGGCTGAACGCGGCCAGTTCCGCATTGATGGTGCGCACCCGCTCGACGATGTCGCCGCCCTCGGGCGGCAACACATCAATCAGGTGCAGCAGCAGGCGCGTGCGCTGCAAATGCTTGAGGAAGCGGATGCCCAGGCCGGCGCCGCTGGCGGCACCCTCGATCAGGCCCGGGATATCGACCATCACGAAGCTCTTGGCCAGCCCCACCGACACCACGCCCGGCTGCGGATACAGCGTGGTGAACGGATAGTCGGCGATCTTCGGCCGCGCCGCCGACACCGCGCTGAGCAGGGTGGACTTGCCGGCATTGGGCATGCCCAGCAGGCCCACATCGGCCATCAGGCTCAGCTCCAGCCGCAACTCCCGCTGCTCGCCGAGCGAACCGGGGGTGGCCTTGCGCGGCGAGCGGTTGATGCTGCTCTTGAAGCGCGTGTTGCCCAGGCCGTGGAAGCCGCCGGCCGCCAGCTTGATGCGATGCCGGGCATGGGTCAGCTCACCGATCAGTTCCTCGGTCTCGACGTCGTAGACCAGGGTTCCGAGCGGCATCGGCACCAGCAATTCCGCGGCGCTGGCGCCGCGGCAATTCGAGCCGGTGCCGTTTTCGCCCCGCCCGGCGCGGAACACCCGGTTGAAGCGGAAATCCGCCAGGGTATTCAGATTGACGTCCGCCACGGCGTAGATGCTGCCGCCGTCGCCGCCGTCGCCGCCGTCCGGCCCGCCGAACGGGATGGCCCGCTCGCGGCGGAAGCTGACGCAGCCGTTGCCGCCGTCGCCGGCTTCGACACGGATGGTGGCTTCATCTACAAATTTCATGAGATCGGTCGGGTCAGCCTGGGGCCGAAAAAACAAAGGCCCCGTCTTGCGGGGCCTTTGTTCTCAAGCCTGAACCTTTAGCCCGTGACGATATCAACGAAGGTGCGGCTCTTCGGACCACGCACGCGGAACTCGACCTTGCCGTCGGCCTTGGCGTAGATCGTGTGATCCTTGCCCAGGCCCGCGTTCACGCCGGCGTGCATCCGAGTGCCGCGCTGGCGCACGATGATGTTGCCGGCAATGACCTGCTCGCCGCCGAAATGCTTGACGCCCAGCCGCTTGGATTGGGAGTCGCGGCCGTTACGGGTACTGCCGCCTGCTTTCTTATGTGCCATTGTTCAAATGCTCCAAGTACTTCTATGTTCAGTGTTTCTTTGCCATCCCTGGCGAGACCGTGGAAGTTTTCCAACCCCCTGCCCGTCCATCCATGGCCGGGCGTTCGCCGACGCGGCGAGCGTTGCTCGCCAAGCGCGTCAACTCACCCAACAATCTCGGTGATCTTGACCGCCGTGAAATTCTGACGGTGGCCCTGTTCCTTGTGATAATGCTTGCGGCGGCGGTGCTTGATGATGCGGATCTTGTCGCCGCGGCCATGCGCGGTCACTTCCGCCTTGACGGTGGCTCCGGCCACGTGCGGCGAGCCGACGACGACGCTGTCGCCATCGGCGACCATGAGCACCTCGTCGAAGGTGATGGCGGCGCCGACGTCAGCGGTCAAACTTTCCACCTGCAGGGATTCGCCCGGGGCGACCCGGTATTGCTTGCCACCGGTCTTGATAACGGCGTACATCGTGTTCGGCTCCGAATGCGCCCCAGTGAAGCCGGGCGCGAAATTAAGTCAGTGAATCCGCGATTTTAGCGGCTTCTGAGATGCCGGTCAACGAATCTGGCGATGCCTGAACCAGCCCCCGCCGGCGATTCCGGCAAACTGCGGCATAATCATTATCGCACTGCGGCATGGAAATCGCGTCCTTCCGGAATCATCCCGTAAGCGGGCGCCCCTACAATGAAGTAGGCAACCGCGTTCAAAGGGCACAAGCCAAGGAGAGTGAGCGATGCGAGTTCTGGTCCTCGGCGCCGGCGCCACCGGAGGTTATTACGGCGGCCGGCTGCAGGAAGCCGGCCG
>CAJCJI010000143.1 GCA_903970595.1 Verrucomicrobiota bacterium | reverse complement strand
TACGACAATCTCTACCCGGTGGACGCCAACCTGCTGGGGCGCGCCGCGCCGCGCCTGCTCGACGGCGTGGAGCAGGTCTGTGGCGCCCTGGACCAGGCCCGCGCCCACCGCGCCGCGGCGGCGCGCTAGCTAGGGGATCTGCTCCAACGCCCCTTCCGGGGGGCAGGGAGCGGCCCCCTGCTTCTGGCAAAATAGCGGCATGCCGCTTCCCTCCCCGCCGTCCCCCATCATCCTTTCGGTTCGCCACCTGAAAGTCCATTTCCGGCCGCGCGGCATCTGGCCCAGGCGCCGGGGATCGATCCAGGCGATCGAGGACCTGCACCTGGACCTGCGCGCCGGCGAGACCCTGGGGATCGTGGGCGAATCGGGCTGCGGCAAATCCACCCTGGCCCGCACCCTGATTGGCCTGCAGGCGCCGACCTCGGGCTCGATCCGCTATGGCGGCCAGGAACTGGCCACGCTGCCGAGGAAAGAGTGGCGGCCGCTGCGGCGGGAATTGCAGATGGTGTTCCAGGACCCGCTGGGCAGCCTGGATCCGCGCATGAGCATCGGCCAGATCGTGGCCGAGCCGCTGCGCGAGTTGTGCCCGGAGATTCCCGCATCCGAACACCCCAAGCAGGTGGCCGCCATGCTGCGGCGTGTCGGCCTGTCGCCGGACATCGTCGACCGCCATCCGGGGGAATTCTCGGGCGGCCAGGCACAGCGCATCGGCATCGCCCGCGCGCTGATCGTCCGCCCGAAGGTGCTGATCTGCGACGAGGCGGTTTCGGCGCTCGACGTGTCGGTGCGCGCGCAGATCGTCAACCTGCTGGCAGAATTGCGCCAGGAGTACGGACTGACACTGATCTTCATCGCCCACGACCTGGCCATCGTGCGCTACCTGTGCGACCGGGTGCTGGTCATGTACCTGGGCCGCGTGATGGAACAGGCCGCGGCCGAGGACCTGTTCAGTATTCCCAGGCATCCCTATACGCGTGCCCTGATGGCCGCCGCTCCGGCGGGCGCGGAGGCGCAGCCGCCGGGGCCGGAGAACAGCAAGAAGAAGCGCAAAGCGCTGGCGGGCGACATGCCGAGCGCGGAACATCCGCCGATGGGCTGCGTGTTTCATACGCGCTGCCCGCTGATGGAGTCGACCTGCGTCGCCTCCGTCCCGGGACTGCGCCGGGTCGGCCCGGAGCACTATGCCGCCTGCCACTTCGTGGCGGCGCCGGAGCAGTTCCGCTAAACCGCACCGGGTGACGGCCGGCTCGGGCGTCCGTCCCCCGCGCTAAGCGGTACTGACAATTCCAGGTTTGAATGGCGCGGGGGCGGCGCCCCCCCGGCGGGTCTTCGCCTTGCCCCCTGAAAAACGGTAAATTGTCGAAGGGAGGTTCTGCCGGCTGCACCGCAGCGGCCGCGACCGGGGATCCAGGGTGTGGTTTTGTCGTGATCGGCAAGAAGGAAGGTTTTGGCTTTATGTCCAATCGTGAAACGGGAACGGTGAAGTGGTTCGACAATGCCAAAGGCTACGGCTTCATCCAGCGTGGCACGGGCAACGATGTGTTTGTCCATTTCAAGCAAATCCGCGGGGAAGGCTACCGCACCCTGCAGGAGGGGCAGGAAGTGCAGTTCAATCTGGTGCAAGGGCAAAAAGGGCCGCAGGCCGAGGACGTGGCGGTAGTGTGAAGCGGCACTGCGGCAGGTCTGCCCCTAGGAGGGCCTGAAGTCCAGCTCCCGCAGCAACTGGCCGTGCAATGCGGGCGCGGCGGCCAGCACGCTGGTGGTTTCCAGGCCCAGCGGCGCGCCTTGCAGATCGGTGAAGCGGCCGCCGGCCTCGTGCACGATGACGCTGCAGGCGGCGATATCCAGGATGTTCACGTCGGACTCGATCACCGCGTCGAGCTTGCCCGCCGCCAGCCAGTGGTAATGCAGGAAGTCGCCGTAGCCGCGGATGCGGTGCAGGCGCGGAATCAGGGCGCCCAGCCGCGCCCAGGACGGGCTGCGCGCCAGCCGGGCGAGATTGCCGGTGGACAGGGTGGCCTGGGCCAGGTCGCCGCAGTCGCGCAGGCGCAGGCGCTCGCCGCCGAGCCAGGCGCCCTGGCCCTGCTCGGCCCAGGCGGTTTCGCCGCTGCCGCCGTTCCAGCACGGCGCCGAGGACACCCCCAGGACCAGTTCGCCGCGGCGCATCAGCGCGATCTGCACCGAGAACAAGGGATAGCCGCGCACGAAGGCCTTGGTGCCGTCGATCGGATCGATCAGCCACAGGTGTTCGGAATCCCCCGCTTCGCGGCCCAGCTCTTCGCCGTAGAAGCCGTGGCCGGGGAAGTGCGTCTTCAGCACTGCCTTGATGGCGGTTTCGGCGGCGACGTCGACCTCGGTCACCGGGCTGGCGTCGGCCTTGTAGCTCACCTGGAAATTGCCGCGATAAGCCTTGCGGATCAGGCCGGAGGCGGCTTCCGCGGCTTCGAGTGCGGCCTTGAGCAAAGCGCTGGGCATGTGGTTCCTCGTGGCCCTGGTTACCGGAGCCGGGACGCCAATGATAGCGTCTCGCCCCCGCGGGGAGCGCAATCCGGACGGCACTGCACTAGAATGGCGCCTTCGCAGGTGTCCCTGGCGCCAAACGCCAGGGGTTAAACGGGAAGCCGGTACGGCAGGTGGGCCTCTCACCTCCAATTCCGGCACTGCCCCCGCAACGGTAGATGGGGAAACGCGGCAAACGCCACTGGATGCGTCCGGGAAGGCGCCGCGGGAAGGGGATGTCCTGTGCAGCAGGATTCCGCTTCACCCATGAGTCCGGAGACCGGCCCGCGATGGGGTCAGCCGCGGCCCTGGGTCAAGCGTAGACCGCGGCTGAGTGTATTCACCGTTAGGCCTGCGGGGACGCAGGCCGCCGGAGCCATCATGAAAACCTTCGCCGTAATCGGGCTGGCGCTCGCGCCCGCGTTTGCTTTCGCCGCAGATCCTTCCTCCCCGTCCGCCACCGAACTGCCGCAGGTGGTCGTCACCGGCACGCTCACGCCGGTGGCGCAGGCCGATGCGCTGTCGCAGACCATCGTCATCGACCGCGCCCAGATCGAGCAGTCGCAGGCCACCGATATCGGGCAGATCCTGCAGCAGTACGCCGGCCTGGACATGGCCCGCAGCGGCGGCCCCGGGCAGCCGGCTGCGCTGCATATCCGCGGCGGCGAAAGCGATTACACCCTGGTGCTGGTCGACGGGGTGCGCCTCAACGACAGCGTCACCGGCGCCTCGCCGATCGCCTACATCAGCCCGGAAGTGATCGAGCGCATCGAAGTGATCGAGGGCCCGCTGTCCACGCTGTACGGCAGCGATGCGGTCAGCGGCGTGGTCAACATCATCACACGCAAACCCGGCCCCGGCCTGCTGGACGCCGAACTGGGCGGCGGCTCCTTCGACACGCTGCAGGGCGGCGCGGCCGTCCGCGACCAGGGCAGCCTGTACGGCAATCCCTGGGGCGTGGCGCTGGCGGCGCAGCAACTGCATACCAGCGGCATCCCGACCTTCGCCGGCTCGAACCTGAACAGCGAGTACCGCAACCGCACCCTCGACGGCACCGCCAGCCTGGAGCTGGGCGGCGTGAAACTGGAAGCGCGCGCCTGGGACACCGATGGGCAAAGCCCGTTCCAGGAGGCGCAGTCCGATTGCGCGTTCAACCCGGTACCCGGCTACACCGGCTGCGACGAGGAATTCCGCGACCGCATTTTTGCCCTGCATGCCAGCACGCAGCTGAGCCGCGACTGGTTCAGCGAACTGACCTTGAGCCGCAGCGAGGACCGCCTGGATAGCCAGGACGAGGACTTCCTGCTGCGCACGCTGCGGGCCGAGGCCGACTGGCACAACACGCTGAACCTCGACGGCCATAACCGCCTCTCCTTCGGCGCCATCCTGCGCCGCGAGCACGACGACGAGCCGGGTTATATCGCGCAGCGGGACAACAACGACTACGGTTATTTGCAGGACGAGGCGAACTACGGGCGCAACCATATCGTGGCAGCCATCAACTACCTGCATGACGGCAGCTTCGGCGAACGCTTCAACTGGAATGCCCAATACGGCTTCGACGTGCTGGAAGGAACACGCCTGATCGCCGGCGCCGGCACCGCCTTCCACACGCCCACCGCCGAAGACGTCTTTCCGCCTTACGGCAACCCGGCCCTGCAGCCGGAGAAGGCGCAGGACTACGAGCTGGCGGTGAAGCAGCGCATCGGTGCGTATCAGAATGCGCAGTTGCGCCTGTTCCGCACCGACGTGCGCGACCTGATCGAAGCGCCGCCGCCGAATTACTTCCCGTACAACGTCGCCGACGCGCGCATCGACGGTGTGCAGGCCGAGTGGAACCTGGCGAGCGAGCACTGGACCGCGCACCTGGACGGCATCGCGCAGAACCCGCGCAATCTCCAGACCGATTCCGAACTGATCGAGCGCGCGCGCCTGAGCCTGGGCGCACAGTTGAACCGCCGCATCGGCCGCTATGACCTGGGCGCCGCCTTCTACACCTCCGGCCGGCGCCTGGACGAGAACTTCAATACCGGCGCCTTCCCCACCGACGGCGGTTACGGCTTGCTGGACCTGACTGCCGGCGCACGCCTGAGCCGCAACCTGCGCTTCGACCTGCGCGGCAACAACGTGCTCAACCACCACTACCAGACGATTTACGGCTACAACCAGCCCGGCAGCGCGGTGTATGCCACGCTGCGCTACGCGCTGCCGCTGTAGCGGCGCTAAGCTTGGGCCTGGAAACTGGAAACTGCTTCGATCATGGGCCACCGACTCAGCAAGATCGTCACCCGCACCGGCGACCAGGGCCAGACCGGCCTGGCTTCCGGCGAACGCCTGTCCAAGAGCGCGCCGCGGGTGCAGGCGCTGGGCGAAGTGGACGAACTCAACTGCGCAATCGGCCTGCTGCTGGTGCAGGAACTGCCGGAGGCGCTGCGCGCCTCGCTGGGGTTGACCCAGCATGAGTTGTTCGACCTGGGCGGTGAGCTCTCCCTGCCCGGCGCGGCCCTGATCAAGGAAAGCTATCTGCTGCGCCTCGAAAGCGAGCTGGCCCTGCTCAACGACGAACTGCCGCCGCTGAAGGAATTCGTCCTCCCCGGCGGCAATCCACCCGCCGCCTATGCCCACCTGGCGCGCGCCGTGGCCCGGCGTGCGGAGCGCGCGCTGTGGACGCTCCATGCGGTCGAGCCGCTGAACCCGCTGGCGCCGCAGTATCTCAATCGGCTGTCGGATTATTTGTTCGTTTGCGCGCGGGTCTTGGCGCGGCGCGATGGGGGCACGGAAGTTTCGTGGAAGAAGCAGAGTTAGTCCGCGTAATCCTTTGAGCCTCCGCTACGGGTAACGATGGAGGCTTGGCTGATGATCGATTGGCCTCCTCGCCGAAGCCGGGCACTTGACACCCCATAAGCAGGGAAGTAGAAGTAATCGAAAGCGCGCCGGCCGGGAGGATTCAAAGCCTGGTTGTGCAGCTGCCTTGAGCGTCCGCGATTCGCCGGCCGCATTGGGGCCGGCGCGGCATTACGGGAGGAGAACAATGAAAATACGCCCTATTTGCCGCTATGGGTCCTTGCTGGCCGGCTTCGCTCTGCTGCCGCTGTGCGCGCTGTCGGGCGCCGCGGAATCCACCGGGGCCGGATCGACCTTCGTCAGCCGCATCATGCAGAGCTGGATCACGGATTACCAGAAACAAAGCGGCAAGCTGGTCGAGTACAGCCCGGTCGGCCCAGCCGCCGGCATCCGGCAGGTGATCGACAAGGCGGTGACGTTCGGGGCCAGCGAGATGCCGCTGGATTCGGCAACGCTCAAGACGAATGGCCTGGTGCAATTTCCCGTGGCGATCGGCGGGGTGGTGCCGGTGGTGAACATCGAGGGCGTGCGATCCGGCGCCCTGAAGCTCACCGGCCCGGTACTCGCCGATATTTTCCTGGGCAAGATCGTCAGCTGGGATGCCGCCGCGATCACCGCGCTGAACCCTGATCTGCACCTCAAGCATCAGGCGATCGTCGTCGTCCACCGGCAGGACGACTCCGGCGCAACCTACAATTTCGTCAATTATCTGTCGCAGGTCAGCGAAAGCTGGCGCAGCCAGGTCGGCGCCGGGATGCTGGTCAACTGGCCGGTCGGTATCGAGGCCAAGCGCAACGGCGGGGTCGCCGACGCGGTCGCGCGCACGCCAGGCGCCATCGGCTACGTGGAATCTTCTTTCGCTAATTTCTTCAACCTAGCCATCGCTCTTGTAAGAAACAATTCCGGCGCCTATGTCGAACCATCTTCGGCCTCATTCGCCGCCACGGCGGCGGGGGCCAACTGGCGCAGCGAACCGGATTTCCGGGTGTCGGTGTCCGATTCACCGGAGCCGGGGGCTTATCCGATCACGGTATTCACCTTCATCCTCATTCACGCCGATGCGAACGAGTCCCCTGACTCCAAGGCGGCGCTGGATTTCTTCCGCTGGGTGCTGCGCTCCGGACAAAAACAGGCGGCGGCGCTCGGCTATGCACCGGTGCCGAACGAACTCGTCGACCGGATCGGCGACTACTGGCTGGACCGCATGGGCGTGGCGCTCTGACCGCGGGCCATCCGCGACGCTGCCATGCGGCCTTGACGGTGACGGCGAAGGCGGCTTGTCGCCGCCTTCGCCGTTTCAACTGTGCATCGATGCGGCCCTGGGCGGTCCGCCTTGTGCCTCCGCTTTAGAGCAGGACCGCCCCTTCCACTTCGTTAACCTTGCGGCGGGCCAGCGCCAGGTTGGACTTGGCCTTGTCCAGCACCAGGTAGATGAACAAGCCGGGCTTCTTCGCCACCGGACGGATGATGTGGTATTGCCGGCCCAGCGTGATGAGGATGTCTTCGATGGTGTCGTTGAGCTTGAGCAGAGACATGGTCTTGAGCTTGGCGCGCACCACCTCGGTGTTGCCGGCCGCGGCCATTTCCAGGTCCACGCCGGTACCTGCACTGCCGAGCATCATGCCGCTGTTGGCATCGACCAGGGCAGCACACATGGCACCGTCGGTGGTGAGCAGGTTGTTGAGAGAATCCTGGATATTGGACATCGGGTGACTCCTTGTGGTTGGTTGGTTTGCAAGCGGTTGGCAGGTACTGGCGCAGACTGACAATGACTCTGCAGCGTCCATCGGAATAATCAGGGAGGTGTGTTTTCCAGAGTGCCGGTGCATTGCCGCGCGGCCCACAGCACCGTGCCGGTGGTGGCGTCGGCGTCGGCGACAACACACAGCACGATCGGCAGCCTGTTGCGATGCACTTCCATCAGCAGGATCTTGCCCATGGCGTTTTCAACCAGCACGGAGCCGCCGCCGTTCATTGACAATTCGCGCAGCGCGGCGTGGCCCAGGGCCAGCAGCGAACTGGCCAGCGCCGAAAGCCGCGCTGCGGCAACGCTGCCCCGGGTCTGCACCGAAGCGACTTCGAAGCCGTCGGCCGTGGCCACCACGGCGGCGGAGATGCTCGGTACGTCCCTGACCAGGCCGTTCAGAGCCTCGCTGCAGGAGTTGACGTAGCGCTGGCCGAGCAATTCGAGCAGAGATCCGGAATTCATGTGCCGAGGCCCTCGTAGACTTCGATCTGGTTGAGCAGGGCTTCGAGCAGCAACAGCACGTCTTCCCGCCGGCGCACGTCCACCGCGAACACCGGCAGGCACAGGCCGCGGGCACGCAATGCGCTTGCATAGTCGTCAATGCGGGCAGGCCCCTCCAGCAGCTTCCCGACTCCGATCACCATCGATGCGCTGCGCGCCAGTTCGTCGAAGGCATCCAGGTAAGGATTCAAGCCCTCTACCGCTTCGGGGACGCTGTTATCGGCCAGCACAACCGCACCGAGTGCACCCCGGGCAACGATCTTCCACATGAAGTCGAAGCGCGACTGCCCCGGCAGACCGTAGAGCCGCAGCCGTTCGCCGGAGGCAAGACGGGTTTCACCGTAATCCAGGCCCACCGTGGTTTCGGCCTTGCTGTGTGCGGCCTTGTCGACGTTGACAGCCTCGGTGCTGACCGGCGCCGCGTCGCTGATGGCGCGGATGGCAGTGGTCTTGCCCGAGCCCATTGGCCCGGCGAACAGAAGCTTGAGCTCACTTGCGGGCATGCTCTAGGCGGTTCCGAGTGCCAGTGCCCTGCGGATGCGCGCCAGCATGCCGCCCGCCGAATAGCCGCCGGATGGCCTCGCCGTGGGCGCGCTGGCAATCGCCTGCCCGGATTCCTCGAGCAGGCCGCACAGCGCGCAGGAATTGAAGAAATTGTGGATGGTTGCCAGGGGAAAGCCCGTGCTGGCCTGCAGCGTCGCCGGCGACATTCCCTGCTGCGCCAGCAAAGCGCTGCACTTGAGGTCATTACTGCGCCGGCCGATTATTCCGAAATCGGGCCAGCGCATCAGCCGATAGCTCGCCGAGGCATTCAATCTTGCCAGCAGGCGTCCTCCGGAAGTCCCGATGCCCAAGGCCCACAGGGCCGCATCCCAGGGCATCGCTTCCGTCGCCCAGCGCTTGATGGTGTGCAGCAACTGGATCTGGCCAGGTCCGATGGGCTCCACTTCCACGTCCTCCAGCAGCAACTGCGCCACCTCGTCGGCGCCCAGCCGGCTGGGCCAGTAAATCTGCCTTTGTGCGCAGTCGAGGACGCCTTGCTGCCCACCGACCGACAGCGTCACGCCGATGGCCTGCGTGCTTTGCAGCAGTTCGTCGAGACGCTGGCACAGGTGCGGGCCCTCAGGACCGCGATGAATGTTGCGCTCGCCGATCTGCACCACGGCGCTTTCCAGACAACGAATCAGCTGACTCGAGCCCAAGGGTAATGCCAAGCCACCTGTTCCCGGGTCGTTGGCGCTGCAGGGAATGAAGATATGACGGTCCTGTCGGTTGCCGTCGCGCCGCATCAGCGCGTTCGCCAGCGGACTGGCGGGGTTGTAGACGATGACGTCGGAGTTGAGGTCTTCGGAGTGGCGCCAGCTTACCGATGTCCGGTCCTTGAGCAGACCGAGCAGGGATTTGAGCGAAACCTCGGCGGACCATTCCAAACCCAGGCAAGCAACCGAGTAGACGGATTCGTGAGTTGAGGAACTCAAGGCTGTTCGACCCCGGCAAGGTGTGGTCCGCGCACTGTGCAGTGCCGGACCCGAAGCCGCTCCAGCACAACGACGAGCGGCAGCCGGCGGTCGATGACAGGCCAAAAAGACGGGCTGGGTACGCCGTGATGCGCGGCGATGTATATCGTCTTGACCGTCAATGAGCCGACGGCTTGATGCCTGGTTCAGCCTGCACCCGCGAACTGCCGTGCCGCGACCTAAGCCAGAATTCGGGCTGCGCCGTGGTAGCTTTCGACTACCGCCTGGCGCCGCAACGCAAGTTCTCCGCCGTGGTGGAGGACAGCTGTGCCGCGACCGTGCAGTACCCGAAGAGCCGGGCGGACCCGTGGCCGGCGTTTCAGCTGCTGCTGCATCCGGGCGCCAGCCTGCGCTGCCTGACGCGCGCCTTCCCCGGGCAGGTCAATGCTCCCGGCCTCAGCACCGAGGATGCGCAATGGTGCATCGGGCAATATCTGGCATCGGAAACCGATGTGCTCGATCCGCTCGCTTCGCCGATCCTGTCTGCCGATCTGTCCGGTACGCCGCCCAGCTTCGTGCTGACGGCCGAGCTCGATCCCCTGCGCGACGACGGCGAGGTGTTTGCCGCCAGGTTGATCGTCTCGGGGAACGACGTCCGCGTGCGCCGCTACCTGGGGATGCCGCATGGCTTTCTGTCCCTCCCGCCAGTGATCAAGCGGCGGCTGGATGCGTTGGCGGATGTTTGCTTGGCGCTGAGGCAGGCCTTTGAGCGGGTTTCCAGGCCGTGACGAGGTTACCGAACGTAGAACCGAACTGCCGGGGTCATGTGAGGCTCGGCCGCCTGAACATTCCAGATTCGCGCATAGACGTCATGCTGGCCTTTGTGCAGCGGCCATGAGAATTTGACATCTTCGGTCTCACCAGCCAATCGTCCGTCGAGATACCATTCCACCTTGGCAAGCGCCGGGACCGGCGCGACGGACATCGGCAGCGCTTCAAATTCCTTCGGTATGCGTGGATCGTGCGCCACCTGCAGACCGGGGGTCGGCTGCGTCAGGCGATATTCGGGGATCGGCGGGGTGTTACTCCGGGATTCAGGCACAGTGCCGGGCAGGAACCACTCGGTCACTGTCTCGCACGCGCCATTGGAAGGCAGGCCGGTGCGGCGGCAGATCCTGGCAAGGACGAGGTTTTGACTGAGCCAAAGCCCCTTCGTCTCCTGATTGCGATTCAATTCGGAAAAGACGGATCGGGCCACCATCGCTGGCCCGATGGAGCCGGTCACGCCGTCCATGGAAGCGTCATCGAGGTTGCCCATCCAGACCGCGACCGTGTGGCCGTAGTCGAAGGCTATTGCCCAGGCATCGCGATAGTCGGTAGAGGTGCCGGTCTTGATGGCCGTCTGTACCGGAAACTGGAGCCCGCGCCCGAATTCGCGCGCCCGGGCGTCCGGATCGGACAAGATGTCGCCGATCAGGGATGCGGCTTCGGCGGAGTAGATGCGTTGTTCGACGCGGGAATCGCCGCTCCCGACGATCCCGGTCAGCGGCAGGTAGCGCCCTTGCCGGGCCAGGGCCGAGTAGGCCTGGGCCATCTCATAGAGCGAAACCTCGCCATTGCCCAAGGCCAGGCCATCGCCGTAAAACTCCGCGGCCTGATGCAGGCTGTCCACTCCCAGCGCACGGAGCCGTTCCAGGAATCGATCGCCGCCGACAAACTTCAAGGTCTTGACCGCCGGGATGTTCAGCGAGTTGCCCAAGGCTTCGCGCAGCCGGATCGGGCCATAGTGCACATGGCTGTAATTGTGAAAGGTATGCTGGCCGCCGCCGATGCCTTCCGACAATTCACTGTCGTCGATGAGGGTCGCTGCGGTCCAGCCCTGCTCCAGGGCCATCGCATACAGCAGGGGCTTCATGGTGGAGCCGGGCTGGCGCGGAACGAGGACCGAGTCGTACCCGTAGCCTTGCGCTCCGGGGTCATCCATATCCGCATGCGCCCGTCCAACCGCCCAAGCCAGAATTTCATTGCGCGCGTTGTCGATGACGAGCACCGCGCCGTCACGCACTTTTCGCCGCGCCAGACTGTCGAGAGCAGTTTCCAGAATTCGCTGCACGCGGCTCTGCACCCAGGGATCGAGCGTGGATTGAATGATGCCGCCGTCCGCCGGCACGGTTCGAGCGCCGTCCAGGAGGTGCGAGACAAAGTAACCGGCGTCCAGCGGCAACTCCTTGCGGGAAAGTGCGAGCGGCATGTCCTGCATCCTTTGCCAGTCGGCGGACGCCATCTTTCGGGCTGCGACCATGCTTGCCGCCAACATGCCGATAGAGCGCCGCAAGCGCTCCGGGTTCCGGCGCAAATCCATTCCGGAAGGCGACCGTACCAGCACGACCAGCGACAGCATCTCCGCGGGGGTCAGCGTATCCAGGTCACGGTCATAGTAATAATGTGCAGCCTGCACGACACCGCGCCTGCGCTCGACGTAAGGGATCTGATTCAGATAGAACGCGAGCAACTGCGTCTTGCTGAACCGGGATTCCAAGCGTCGCGCTTCGAATCCTTCCAGCCAGCGGGACCACAGCGTGCGCGGCCGCGGATGCAGCATGCGCACATCCTGCTCGGTGATGGTGCTGGCGCCGCGCACGGCCGCGCCGGCGCACAGATCCTGCCACAGCGCGGCAAGCCTCGCGCCCCAATCGACACCATGGTGTTCAAGGAAGTGCCGGTCTTCCGACAAGATGAACGCGTCCTGCAGGAACACCGGAACGCGCTGCAACTCGACCACGTCGCTGGTGTTCCAGGCATTCTGCAGACTCAGGTTCAGAGGCGTGCCGTCTCTGGCCAGCACCTGCGGCTTGACCGTGGTGGACGACAGGACATCCAGGCCGTCCGGAAAATCCCTCAGGTTCGCCCATGTTGCCAGGGCCAGGACCAGTACTCCCGCAACCGCAAAGCCGCCGGCGCCTGCCGCCAGTCCGCGCAGCCGCAAGGCCTTAGTCACCCTCGACGACCAATTGAGCGGGCAGACCTTTGCCGTATACGTCGGGCTCGTACATTTCTTCCGCCCGCGCCGGCGATACCGTGAACGTCCCGGCCGCCATCGCCTGGGCTGTGTAGGAAAGATGGTAATTTCCCGCGTGCAGATAATCGGCGTAGAAGCGGGCCGCATCGTTCTTCAGTTCGCGATGGTAGAAGCTCCAGAGAGAGACGCCGTATTCGCTCCAGTCGCTGTACCTGAACCAAAACGCTCCGCCGGCAGCCTGGAACTCACCTTTGTCGGCGTCCACGGTCGAGGCGGTGGCGAGATCCCGATTGACGGGTTCCAGGCCTCCGGGCACCGGATCGTCAACCACGACGAAGTTCCTGGCGCCGGGCAGGGACAGGTATAGATCCACGCGCACCAGTTCACCGAGCTTCAACTTCATCGGCGACTCCAGCAATTGCCAAGCACCGTCGCGTTCCACGCTGTACTCGCGGTGAATCTCCAATCCGTCGTTGACCTCTTGCGCCGTCGTATCGCTTGGTGCGTAGCTCAGGCGCGTAGCGTAGTAGAGACGCCCCTGCCCTTCCCGCTCAATCCGCAAGGGCAGCTTGCGCCCGGCGTCGGCCGAGCCGTTCGGCCGGGACAGGGTTATGGCAGGAGTCCGGAAGTCATTGAAGCGGGCCTCGCCCAGCGGCTCGCTGCCGAGCGCCACACGCGCGGTCAATGCCGGCGTCTCTTTTTCGTAGATCCGGCGGTAGTCGGCAAGCGCGTTTGCGCAGTAGAGGTTTTCCTGCGTATTTTCCCAATGGTCACGATCGCCGCGGGCCGCAGTGATGCTGCGTACCAGCTTGAACGAAACATCGCCGATCAGCTTGGCGCCGGCCTCGGTCTCGCCGTATGCCAAAAATGCCTGGAGAATGGCGCACTGGCTGCGCAGCGGGGTGGCCAGCATCTGATAATAGCCATCGTCCCAGGTCTCGGTGAACTGGAACTTCCCGCCGCTCTCGTTGTCATGGGAGAGGATGCGCTTGGCAATGCTGCCTGCCAGTTCATCCGCCCCCTTAACCTGGATCGCCGCTTGCAGATAGGCCGCAAGCCCGAACAGGTCCATGCCCGGCGCATACTCCCGATAGCGCTCCAGGTCGGTCAGGCTCAGGCGCTGCCGCTGCGCCATCGCCTCGAGCGTCACGGCGCGGACGCTCGATGTCATCCCTTCACTATAGAAGGTCGGAGCAGCCTGCACGCGCAGCAGACCATCCAGATAGCCGAGCAGCTTGTTTTCCACTGCGTCAGGCACGCGATAACCGGCCTTGCGCAACTCACCGAAAGCGAGCGCGGTTGCAGCAGACAGATAAGGACTGACGTGTTCGTCCTGACCCACCCAGAAAGCCATGCCGCCGTTGGGCGCCTGGAAGCTGGCTGCATCATCCAGCACTTGTTGCGGAAGCGATGCGGCCTCGGGCCACTGCAGGTCCGCCGGCATATACTCGTGCAGTGTCCGGTAGTCGGCCGCCATCAGCGCCCGCGTGAGGCGTTGCTCCCAACACTCATAGGGGTAGTCGCGAACATAGCTGAAAGCGCCCGCGATATTCGCGATCACGCTTGGCGACAGCGTTACCGAAAGTGCTCCCGTATCCGGCATCATGTTCGGAGGAAAGAGCACTGCGTCGCCCACCTCGTTACTCACGGTCGTGCCATAGCTCGCCCCCACGTCCAGGGAGACACGCTTGTGCACAGGCACGGTGTGCACCAAGGCATCGCGATCTGCATCGTCGCCCGCCATCGCGGTGAGCGCGACATCGCCTTCGCCCTTGGCATGCAGAGGAAGGAACACGGTCTCGCGCTTGAAGGCGGCAAGATGCACGATTTTCCGGGTGGCCTGTTTGCCGCCCTCGATCGCGCCTGATGCGGTGATCCGCACCAGGACATCACGGGTCTTCCTGGATCGGTTGAGAATGCTGTACCCCGCGCTGAACTCGTCGCCGTCGGTAAGCTGATTGGGCATTACCGGCCGCAACTCAGTCAACTTGCTGCTCTTGAATTTGTAGTCGCCCAGGCCCAGGCGGTCGCCAGGGGTGACGGCCACGGCAAACACACGCCAGCCGGTGAGATTATCGGGCAGCTGGAATTCGAGCGAAGCTTTACCTTGTTTATCGGCTCTGACCGAAGGATTCCAGTAGGCGACATATTTCGAGATGGAACGCATATCAAAGCCGCCGCCCCCGTCGCCGCCGGCGTTGGCGCCCTTCTTTTCAAATTTCTGCAAGCCGACCAGCCGGCTCAACAGGCCGTAGTTGAGCAAATCCAGGGCGTCCAGCTGATAGAAGCCCTTGTAGGGATCGAAATAGCTCTTGCCGTCCTGGATCAAATCAAACACGGATTCGTCCAGCACTGCGATGGCGAACTCGACCGGTTCCTTTACCTCCTCATGCCTTGGATGTGCGCTCAGGCGCAACTTCACCTTGTCACGTGGTTTGTAAGTCTTTCGATCGCTGTGGATGCGCACGTCCAGGGCTTTGTACGGATCGGACACTGGCACTTGCACATAGCCAATTCGGTAAGTCGGGCGTCCCAGGTCCACTCCATCCTGGTCCAGCGTCGGCGCCCCTGGCACGGGAGCCACGCGCGGCGACGTAACCAGCACCGATAGATAGAAGCCCGGAAGGAAGTCGCGCTCGATCGGAAATTCGATAAGGGGAGCATTTCCCGCCAGGGTTTGCACCCAGCTCTTGATGACGCCGTAGCGCTCAATCGTGATCAGGGCCTTGGCGCCCGGGAATGGGTTTCGCACCAGGTAACGCGCCCGGTCGCCGACCTTGTAGCCGTCCTTCTCCGGAACCAGGCTCAGACTCATGTCGTCCGGTTCCTGCCACATCACCCTCCCCTTTCCAGTGACCCAGGTGCAAAGCTCGGTCGTATGCGCCTTGCCATGGATATCCGTAATCTTCGCATCGATGCTGTATAGACCCGGAGCACCCGGCGTGAAAGTGCAGGTCTGCGGTTCCTTTGCCGATATACCTTCGCAGGAACCTCGGTCGGCCCAGGTGGTGTCGTAGTTGGTCAGATAGGCATTGCCGGCGCCTTTGACGCGTGCAGCGGTCGTGACTTGACCGCTGATGGAGACGGAGACCTTGGTACCCGGAACGATCTTGCCGTTCTTGTCCGCCACCAGGTATTGCACCGCTGCCGGCTTGCCTTCTTCGAAGCTCCACTGGCTTGAGCGCAGTCCGACATATCGGTCGAGTCCCCGATACTCCGCCGGCGCCCGGCTGGCCACGAATTTGCCGCGTTCATCGCGTACTGCGCTTTCGACTTCCATGGTGCCATAAATGACGTCGCTTGCCGGAACCTGGAAGCTTGTCGTCAACTCGCCACGGTCGTTCACAACATTCTCCGACTCGTGGATTGTTGCCCAGTCTTCCGATTGAACTTCGCCGCTGCACTGCGACACCGGCACGCTGTCGAAGGCGAACCCCGCGGCGACCGGTGATTTGATTTCGATGTCGCTGCGCCGCAGGCGGGCGGTGATGCGGGCTTGGGCGTTCGCATACGGTCCGCCCGCGTGCAGCGTGGCATGCGTGGCGATTTCCATGGTGTCGCCCGGCTCGAACAAGCCGCCGTTGAGGGTGGTCTGGACCTGGAATGGGGAGGGGGTGAAGTCCGCGACGAGAACCCGCATCGGCTTCCAGTTGGCGGTTTCCGTTGATTGACCTGTCGCCGCGTGGCGGTGCTCGCCTCGCTTTAAATGGGCGCTGGCGGTTGAGGACTCGGCAGCAATGGGGGCCTGCGCATGGCTGAGGACGAATTGATACCAGCCCACGGCACCTGTCGGCGGAACCCGGAACTCTCCGGCGTAGGCGCCGAAATCCGAGAGCTGCACGTCGCTCTGCTCGTAGACCGGCCTTCCAGTCGGGTCTTGTACTTCCAGCTTGTACCCATCCCGGACCGCCGGGGTGGCTAATGTGAGGTTGTTTTCGTTGCGCAGGTAGAGCTTGAATTGCACGGTATCGCCAAGCCGATAGACGCCTTGCGCGGTCGTGCCCCAAGCCCGCGTATGGCCTCCACGCTCCAGCGCGGCGGACCAGAATCGTCCGCGCGAAGCGCGGTAGGTGTCGATGTAGAAGTCCTGATCCAGCGGCACCCAGGCCAGGTCTTTGCCGGCCTGCACTTGAACGCTCAAGCCGGTACCCTGCTCGCTCCAGGTGTTGACGGCGGCAGGCGCCAGCGTTTCGCGGCCGGCCAGCATGGCGATGCCTTGGTCGTCGGTGTTCGCCTCCGCCAGGGACTTGGCATCCGCATCCCAACCTGGGCCGGAATAGACTGCAACCCGCGCGCCGGTAACTGGCATGCCATCGGATAAGCGCGTCACCCAGATCAAGGTGTTGTAGTGGCCCAGTTTGACGTGCACCTGAAAGGGTGTGACCTCGGCCGTAAACGCGCGCTCGCCCTTGCCTTCCGGCGTCGAAGGGTTCGCCTCAGGCTCTTCGTCGTCGAAATACGCGCCGCTATCGACGGTAGGCGGGGTCGGATGGGGTGTCACGGTGCCTTTGATGACGCCCGACTCGCCGCCGAGCAAATCACGGATCACGGCGGGTACCGCATAGGCAATATCCCACGCCGGAGCCACGGGCTGTTTGGCTTGGAGTCCCTGGTCCAAGCCTTTCGCAGTGAATCGGCTGTAGCGGAATTCCAGATCCGTCAGATTGGTGACGTACAAAGGCATAGCGCTGGGCACGCCCTGCTCCAGCACGGCGAACGGATGTGCAAGTCGCAGCCGGGCCGGACGATGATCGGTCTGAAATTGCATCTCCGGCGGCCCTAGCTGGGCCCGGCCGAATTCATCGTGCAGCTCGCTCAAGCCCGATATTGAATAGTCCTGGTATGCCTTTAAATGCTCCGGGAGCTGCACCTCGTAGTCCTGACCGCGCCGGTGCGGCTCGCCCAGACGTGTTCCGGCCTCGAGATTGTCCCAGGGGTTGTAGTCGGTGCGGTCGCCCGCGAGATCCGGTACGAGCTTCAGGTGCGCCTTGAGCTCGTCGGCGATCACCGGGGCCGAAAACACCAGAGCCACGTTGGACAAGGGATCACAACGGCTGTCCTGGGCGGCCGCTACCGCGCTGGGGATAAGCTTAGTCTTCACCGGCGCCCGGCAACGCACGCCAAGAAAGCGGAATTCCGGAAATGTGTCGAATCCCACGACAATGCGATCCTCCCGCCCCGGCAGCGCGCCGGCGTATCCTCTCAGGCCAGGCGACACCCGCAGCTCGTCGTGGCTGTTTCCGGCAAGCTCCTGCGGCGGCGAGACCAGCCAGATCCGTCGTGCCTCGATGGGCTGACCATGTTCATCCGGCATGGCAGCTGCGCTATCGTCGGATTTTGCAGGCGATGTTCCGCCTGGAAAGACCATCGATTGCTTTTCTCCAGGCAGCGGCAAGACGTAGTAGATCTGGCGCTCATAAGGGTCCGGTTCGACGATTACATGCGCCTGCCCGGAGTAATGCAGGGAAGCTTCCACCGAGGGTTTGCTCACCGGCTGATTGAATACCACCCGGATGACCGGGGTTCCGGGGGCCCGCCAGGTGAAAAACGAGCGCTGCGTCACCTTCGGACGCTCGGTCGTGAAACTGAACCGCTGAGCCTTCTTGAGTTCCGACCCGTCCTCAGCCTTCAGGCCGGGTGCAACCGTAAGCTGATACTCGCTGGCCGGCAGCAGGGCGTCTTTCTGATCCAGTTCGCATGCGAGCGAGCGCGGATCCAGCCAGTGCCAGCGGCACGACACCGAGGGTTCTATGGTGACAGGCGCTTTGGCAGAGTCGACCGACATGTCACCGATGGGCACCACCGGCCTGTCGAAGGTCACGACGATCTGACGCCTGGCGGGCACTTCATCGCCTTCGGGCGTCACGCGGACAACCTGAAGTTCATTGCCGTTCGGCTTCGTCGCGGAATCCGACGCGGGATGGGCCGCGGGAATCAGAAACGCGGATAACAGCATCGCTGCAACCCTGTACCACCTTGCTGTCCCCATATCGCCCCCTTCAAAACGGCTATGCCCGGACCATGATCGAATCAACTCTGCTTATTCTCAGTCTCCACGGCCGGCATGCCTTTTGCGCCTGAACGGTGTGCCGACTCGAAGGATTCTTGTGCAGATTCGGTGCAGTTGCCTGGAGCAGCCGCCTTCGCAATATCATAGCCGACAGCTAGGGGTTAGCTTGGGCCGGGTCCGAATCTCGATGTCGCAGTGCATGCAACAATGAGCAAAGCGGCCATTGCAGCCGATTCAAGCGGAAGGGACGACTCTTGAGCCAATCAGTTGATTACGCCTTCGTGCATGGCGGTGGACAAGGCGGCTGGGTCTGGGACCAGACCATCGCGGCGCTGGACCGCCAGACCGAGGGCTCGTTCGGCCGCGCGCTGGCGCTGGATGTGCCGGGGTGCGGCGCGAAGCAGGGCCGGAAGACCGCGGATCTGGCTCTTGCGGATGTGGCATCCGAGCTGATCGGCGACATCGAGACAGCCGGGATGAACGAGGTGGTGCTGGTGGGCCACTCCCAGGGCGGCCAGGCGATCGCCTACATGCTGGGAATGAAGCCCGGCTTATTCCGGCGTGTGATCTACCTCAGCTGCTCGATTCCCTTGCCCGGCCAGACTGTGCTGCAGATGATGGGAAACGGTCCGCAGGGCAGCAGCGAGGAGGAAGTCGGCTGGCCCGCCGAACTGACGATGGACGGCGAACGCCTGCGATCCGCGCTGGCGTTCTCCCAGGATATGAATCCGGATCAGGCCAGTGTCTTCCGGGAGAAATTCGGCCCGGACCAGTGGCCGGCAAGGACCTATGCGGAGACGCGATGGAGCTACGACCATCTGGGCGCTGTCCCAGCGGCGTATATCGTCTGCCTGCGGGACAGGATGCTGCCCGCCCCCTGGCAGGAGAAATTCGCCGCCCGCTTCGGGGCGAAGCGGGTGATCCGCATCGACACCGGCCACCAGGCGATGAATACGCGCCCCTACGCCCTGGCGGAGATCTTGTTGCAAGAGGGGCGCTACTAGTGGGGTATTGAGTTCATGCCGCGATCCGGTCCAACTCCGCGAGGACTTGCGGCGACAGGCTCAGTTGTACCGCGGCCAGGTTCTCGCGCAGATGGGCCAGGGACGAAGTCCCGGGAATGAGCAGGACATTGGGGGCGCGGTGCAGCAGCCAGGCCAGCGCGACCTGCAGCGGCGTCGCCCCGAGCCGGGCCGCCACGTCCGACAAGGTGGACGACTGCAGCGGAGTGAATCCGCCTAGCGGAAAAAACGGCACGTAGGCGATGCCCTGGCGGGCCAGATCGTCGATCAGGGCGTCGTCATCGCGATGCGCCAGGTTGTAGAGATTCTGCACGCAAACGATGTCGCAAATGCGGCGTCCTTGGGCGATCTGCGCCGGCGTGACGTTGCTCAGGCCGATGTGGCGCACCAGGCCCTTGCGCTGCAGTTCGGCCAGGACGCTGAGTGGGGCCTCGATGGAGCCTTCGGCGGGGTGATGCGTGTCGAACATCGCCCGCAGGTTCACCACCTCAAGCACCTCCACGCCCAGGTTGCGCAGGTTGTCGTGCACCGCCTGCGTCAACTCCTCGCGCGAGAACGCAGGGTTCCACGAAGCGTCGGTGCCGCGCCGGGCGCCGACCTTGGTGACGATCAGCAGATCGCCGGGATAGGGGTGCAGCGCCTCGCGGATGATCTGGTTGGTAACGTGGGGACCGTAGAAATCACTCGTGTCGATGTGGTTCACGCCGCTCGCCACCGCCTCGCGCAACACGGCCAATGCCGCCCCGCGGTCCTTCGGCGGGCCGAATACGCCGGGGCCGGCCAGCTGCATCGCGCCGTAGCCGAGACGCTTCACGCTGCGCTGGCCGAGGCGGACGGTGCCGAACTGTTCGATGTTGGACATGATGAAGCCTCCTTGGAACGTGGCGACATCCTAGCCGCTGGTTTCTCGTCTGATAATCCGGTATAAACCGAACAAGTTGTGCGGAATGGCGAACAATGCAGATCGATCTTAACGACCTGAACGCCTTCGTCGCGGTGGCGCGGGCCAGCGGCTTTCGCGAAGGCGCGCGGGCCAGCGGCAGCAGCGCCTCCCGGCTGAGCGAGGCGGTGCGCCGCCTGGAAGCGGAACTCGGCGTGCGCCTGCTCCACCGCAGCACGCGCAGCGTGGTACCGACCGAGGCCGGCCAGCGCCTGCTCGAGCGGCTGGGGCCGGCCTTGACCGAAATGGAAGCGGCGATCGACGTCGTCAACGGCTTCCGCAATCGCCCGGCGGGCACCTTGCGCCTCAACGTTCCGGTCAGCGCGGCGCGCCTGGTGCTGCCCGCGATCGTTCCGGCTTTCCTCACCGACTATCCCGAGATCCAGTTGGAGATCCTGGTCGAGGACAGCTTCGTCGATATTCTCGCGGCCGGCTGCGATGCGGGCATCCGCTACGAGGAACGGCTGGAACAGGACATGATCGCGATCCCCTTGGGGCCGCTCACCCAGCGTTCCGCGACAGCTGCCTCTCCCGCATATCTTGATCGTCGCGGCCGGCCCAAGCACCCGCGGGAGC
>CAJCJI010000142.1 GCA_903970595.1 Verrucomicrobiota bacterium | reverse complement strand
AGAGGCGAGAGGCGAGAGGCGAGAAAAGCCTGAGGTATTGCTGCCTGGTGTCAAGATTTTTCTTTTGCGCCTCTCGCCTCTCCCCTCCCGCCTCCCGAAACGGTATTCTCCGAACGCGTCTGTGAGCCGCCCGGCGGCCGCCACCTGAACCGCTGGTCGGGGGCTGGCCCCTGTTCGTCGGCGGGAACGCGGTTTGCGGGGATGTCCGGCTAGTCTTGACGCATCGCCAGGGCTTCAGGGAGAAGCGGCAATGTTCGGTATCAGTTCCAAGCTTGAGCAGCCGCAGACCGGCACCCGCCCGCCGGCTTATCTGACGGTGGTGGGTCCGGAGATGCTGCGAGCGGACCGCGACGGCCTGGCGCTGCTGCAGAAGCATGTGCCGGAAGGCCGCCGTTTCGAGTTCATCTCGCCCCTGGAGCAGCGGCAGGACGCGCCGCTGCAGAGCGATTTCGTGCTGAGCCTGTTCGTCGATCCCACGCAGATCGACGCCGTCGCCGACAAGGTGGTGGAGGCGCGCAAGAACGGCTATGCCACCGTGCTGATCGTGGCGATCTACACCTCGCAGCTGGTGGCCCTGGGCAACTGGCTGGACAAGCGCGCGATCGCCGGCCGGCTGTCCGGCGTGCGGCTGATGGTCGGCGGCGACCTGGGCGCCATCGCCCGGCAGCTGCCTGAACGCCTGCTGCCGGTGCCGGAGGAAAACGTCATCCGCATGCCGGCGTCGGCGGAGATCGAAAACAGCGTCTACAAGAATTTCTTCGTGTTCAGCCCGGAATTGCAGGCCCTGGTGGCCCGCGTGCGCGGCTTCGCCCGCAACGGCGTGACCCGCGCCATCCTGATGGGCGGCCCCGGCAGCGGCAAGACCACGCTGGCCTACTACTACTACCTGATCCGCGGCCTCGGCCAATGGGTCTCGGTCAACCTGGCGGCGGAAAACGTCGGCGACAAGGCGGCCATCAAGTCCCTGCTGTGCGGCCATGTCTCCGGGGCCTTCCCCGGCGCCGCGGCGCGCAACGGCGCGCTGACCACGGCCCGCGACGGCGTCTGCTTCATGGACGAAAGCCATGAGATCGCCGGTGCGGTGATGGAGGTGCTGATGGAAGTGCTGGACCAGGGCCAGTACATGCCCTACGGCGCCTCCGCCAAGCGGCAGATGGAATGCGCGCTGCTCTACGCCACCAACCGCAGCTGGGCGCACCTGCAGAGCGGCGTCAACCTCGACGAGTTCACCCGCCTGGGCGCGGCGCGCCTGGAAGTGCCGGAACTGAACCGGCGCGAGGAAGACATGATCGCGGTGGTCGCCACCGCCCTGTCCAAGCTGGCCGCGCCGTGCAAGGAATGGAAAGCGCCGACCGGCATCACCCTGGAAAGCTGGAAGCGGATGCGCGAGTGCCGCTGGCACGGCAACATCCGCGGCGTGATCCGGGTGCTCGAAGCGGCTTTCGTCGATACCGCCTCGCGCACCGGCGACAGCCTGATCCAGCTGGCCGAGATCGAGCGCGGCATCGAGATGTGGGAGCCGAAGACGCATCATAGCCATCAGATTTACGCGGCTGCGTGAAGCCGGGAGGAGAGAGGCGAGAGGGGAGAGGCGCAGCGGCAACAGAAAAAGCTTGACAGGACGCTGCCGGGCTTCACGCTATTCTCGCCTCTCGCCTCTCGCCTCTCGCCTCTCGCCTCTCGCCTCTCGCCTCTCGCCTCTCGCCTCTCGCCTCTCGCCCGTCGCCCGTCGCCTCTCGCCTCACACCGCTTCCAGCTCCTCCAGCGACTCCTGCGTGTAATCCAGCATGCGCTGCAGGCCCGGCACGGAGCGGCGGCAGGCGGTGTAGCCGAAGCCGAGGTGGTCGCAGCAGCCGTTGAGGGTGATGTTGAGGGCGGCGTAGTCGAAGGGGATGGAGATCGGGTAGGTCTCCTGCAGCAGCAGGCCGTTGAGGTACAGCGGCTGCCTGGGGCCCGGCACGTTGGAGATCACCACGTTGAAGATCGGGTGCTTGCCGGCCTGGCCGGTGAGCATGGTCGCGCCCAGCGGGGTGGCCATGGCGGCGGCCTGGGCCATCTGCTGCAGCTTGGACATCTTGGCGATGCGCTGCTTGGCCTGGGCGGTGGACTGCATGATCACCGCCAGGCGTTGCGCCGGGTCGTCGATGTGGGTGGCGAGGTTGGCCAGGATCATGCTGACCTGGTTGCCGCCTTCCTCGCCCTCGCCGCGGATCGACACCGGCACCATGGCGATCAGGGGCTTGTCCGGCAGGGCGTCGTGGGCCAGCAGGTACTTGCGCAGGGCTCCGGCGCAGATGGCGAGACTCACGTCGTTGAGCGTGGCGCCGCGGCGCTTGCCGAGCTTTTTCAGGCGCTGGATCGAATAGGACTGCGCGGCGAACCGGCGCGAGCCGGAAATCCTGACGTTGAACATGGTCGCCGGCGCATGGAACGGCTGGGCATCGGCCGGGTTGGCATGGGCCGAGCGCACGATCTCCCACAGGCCGCTGCCGATACCCGGAACCAGGTCCTTGCCCATGCGCACCGCATCGAACAGCGGCTGCATCAGCTTGCGCGCGGCCGCCGGCACCGAGGCCTTGGCGGCGCGGCGGCGCGGCTCCTGCGCCCACACCGGCGGCTTGCGCTCGTCCGGGTCTTCCGACAGGGAGGACTGCAGCATGCGGGTGGCGGCGACGCCGTCGAACAGGGCGTGGTGCACCTTGACGTAGACGGCGAGCCTCCCGTCCGCCAGGCCTTCGATGACGTGCAACTCCCACAGCGGGCGGCTGCGGTCCATCAGGGTGCCGTGCAGGCGCGACACCAGGGCCAGCAGCTCGCGGATGCGCCCCGGACGCGGCAGGGCGGAGTGGCGCAGGTGATAGTCCAACTCGAACTCCTCGTCCTCCTCCCAGAACCAGTGGCCGAGCTTGAACTGCGGGCGCAGGTTGAACGGCGAGCAGGCCTCGGTGTGCTTGCGGAAGCTCTCCACCAGCTCCTGGATGAAGTCCGGTCCGGCGCCGGGGGGCGGGGTGTAGAGCTGCAAGCCGCCCACGTGCATCGGCTGGCGCCGGTGCTCCAGCCACAGAAACATCGCGTCCGTCGGACCCAAGGGTTTCATCTTGTTGTTCTCCTCCTGCCGAGGGCCAGTATCGCCCTTCTTCCGGCGCGACGTACAGCGCGGCGGCGGCATTGCGGGCCGGAACTCCGGCGGCTAATCTGCGGTCCATTGCGCCGCATCGGCGGTCCCTTCCCATTCACCTTCCCAATTAAATTTCCGGGTACCGTTCTCCATGATGAGACTCAGTTTCCGTGCCCTGTCCGCGCTCGGCTTCCTGGCTTGCGCCGGCGGCATGGGGTTCGCGTTGTACCTGCAGCACGTCCAGGGCTTCGAGCCCTGCCCGATGTGCATCTTCCAGCGCATCGCCATGATCGTCAGCGCGGTGTTTTTCCTGCTCGGGGCGCTGCTGGGCCCCACGGCCGGCGGGCGCTGGGCCTGGGCCCTGCTGGCGGCAGTGGCGGCGGCCTGCGGTGCCGGGATCGCCGGGCGGCAGGTGTGGCTGCAATC
>CAJCJI010000141.1 GCA_903970595.1 Verrucomicrobiota bacterium | reverse complement strand
CTGCGCAAAGCGAGCAGCTCGGCCAGGTCCGGCAGGATCATGGCGCCGGCACGCGGCCCAGGAGTTCCTCCACGCAAGCCTGGGGGCTAATGCCGCGGGCCTGGGCGTTGTAGTCGAGCAGCAGGCGGTGGCGCAGCGCATCCGGCGCCACCTGCTGCACGTCTTCCGGGCTGACGTAATCGCGTCCGTGCAGCCAGGCAAAAGCCCGCGCGGAACGCTCGATGGCGATGGCGGCGCGCGGGCTGGCGCCCCAACGCAGCCACTCGGCCAGCTTGGCGCTGTACGGCGCCGGCCGGCGCGTGGCGTCGACCAGGGCGGCGATGTATCCGGCGACCGAATCGGCCAGGGTCAGGCCCAACACCTCTTCCCGCGCCTGGAACACCGCCGGCTGCGTCAGCAGCCGGGACGGCGGCGGCAGCTCCTCGGCGCTCAGGGCTTCGCGCCGCGCCAGTTCCATGATGCGCAGGGTGGTGGCGCGGTCCGGGTAGTCGACCAGCACGTGCAGCAGGAAGCGGTCGAGCTGCGCCTCGGGCAGCGGATAAGTGCCCTCGTGCTCGATCGGGTTTTGCGTGGCCATCACCAGGAACAGGCGCGACAGCGCATAGGTGGTACCGCCGACGCTGATCTGCCGCTCGCCCATCGCCTCCAGCAGCGCCGACTGCACCTTGGCCGGCGCGCGGTTGACCTCGTCGGCCAGGATCAGGTTGTGGAACAGGGGGCCGCGCTGGAACTGGAAGACACCTTGTTCGGGCCGGTAGATGTCCGATCCGGTGAGATCGGCCGGCAGCATGTCCGGGGTGAACTGCACGCGCTGGAAGTCGCCTTCCAGGCCGTGCGCCAGGGCCTTGATGGCGCGCGTCTTGGCCAGCCCCGGCGGCCCTTCCACCAGCAGGTGCCCGTCCGCCAGGAGGGCCACCAGCAGGCGCTCCACCAGGTTTTCCTGGCCAAGGATCTGCGCGTTCAGATAGCCGCGCAGGCTGTTGAAGGCGCTCAGGCTGGCGCCGCTGGCCGCGGCCGGTTTTTCAACAATGCTGAGATTTTCCATCGGGTTCTCGATAAAACCTTCACTGGGGACAGCGGCCTTGCACTGTCCACGAACTTTAGTCGGCGGGTCTTAAGGCGGGCTTAAGGGCGCTTGCGCGCTTTTACAAGAGGATCGGCTCTCGAAAGTCGTTTGCCTTGCAGAACAGCGTGAATAGAGATTGCTTTCGGGAATTTAGTTCCCGGCCCCGGGCGCGGGCCGCGGATTTGAGAGTAAGGCAAATATGCCTTACCATGCCGGTTCCCGGTCGAGGCCTGAAATGAGCACGCTCACGGTCACCGCCAAGGGGCAGGTTACCTTACGTAAAGATCTCCTGAAACACCTGGGTGTCCACCCCGGTGAAAAGATCGCCGTGAACAAACTTCCCGATGGCCGCATTGAAATCAAGGCTGCGTGCCCGACGGGCCGGATCTCCGACGTGTTCAACCTGCTCCATCGTGCAAACGGCCCAAGCCTGTCGATCGAGGAAATGAACGAGGTCATCGCCCGGGGCTGGGCCGGCAAACGATGAAAATCACGGCCGACACCAATGTGCTGGTGCGGGCCATCACGGGTGACGAAGCGCGGCAAAGCAAGGCCGCCCAGGACGCGTTGGCGAACGCGGATGTCATCGCGCTGGCCTTGCCCGCGCTATGCGAACTGGCCTGGGTGCTGGCCCGAGGCTACAGGATTCCCTTGCCCGATATAGCGGGAGCCATCCGCCAGATGGTCAACAGCGCGAACGTCGTGGTCAACCGCCCGGCCGTTGAAGCTGGCCTGGCGATGCTCGACGCCGGCGGTGATTTCGCCGACGGCGTGATCGCTTATGAGGGAAGCTGGCTGGGCGCGGAAACCTTTGTCTCGTTCGACAGGAATGCCGTGAGATTGATCAAGACGCAGGGAGCGCGCGCGCGGTTGCTTGACTAGTAGGGAGCACAGCCTGAGACGATTGGTGCAGCGAGTAAGCTGTCAATGTAATTCTCATCTGGAGGCCGATTCTGATAACAAATATCTACATCGACGACTTCAGCTTCCACTACGGCGCACTTCGCAAAACCCCGTACAGTGGGGTCAACCCCGAACGACTCGGCGATGCTGGCAGCTTCGGGCGTGAGGCCGGCGGCAGACGTGGTAAATCCAAGTGGCCGGGACTAGAGCCTTGAAGCCGGCGCGAACGGTGTGGCGTTCATTTCCGGATGTGATCATTCACTCGCCGGAGACCCGTGTTAAACAGCACGCTTCCTATATGGCTGCAAAATCTGGTGATGCCGCGGCGGCGGTGCAGCCAACCTGAAAGGGCACATTGAATCGCATGGCGGCCATGTTATCGCCGCCGTGGCATTGACCGGCAAGCCGTACTCAGCAAGAATTTGCCCTAGCGCTGAGCAACTTGCCGCGCTTCGGAGTAACCATGGCGAACTTGAAGACTGGTGGGAAGAGCATTTCGGGCACCGCTTCGACTGCCTCACCCAGTCGGAAGCGCGCTATCTTGAACGCTCCCCGGATGCTGACGCCATCCGAACTCGAATCCTTGAGGCAGAACAAGCAGCTGGTGGCGCAGACCGCTAAGCGGCTACTTGCCGCTTGAAACCCAAAAACAAAAGGCCCCGCATTGCGGGGCCTTTTTCAAAGCAGAACGCAGCTCACTCGTCCAGGAACGAGCGCAGATAGTTCGCCCGGCTCGGATGGCGCAGCTTGCGCAGCGCCTTGGCCTCTATCTGGCGGATGCGCTCGCGGGTGACGTCGAACTGCTTGCCGACTTCTTCCAGGGTGTGATCGGTGTTCATGTCGATGCCGAAGCGCATGCGCAGCACCTTGGCCTCGCGCGGGGTGAGGCTGGCCAGGATCTGGTGGGTGGCTTCGGCCAGGGACTGGCTGGTGGCGGATTCCAGCGGCGACACGGCGGCGCCGTCCTCGATGAAATCGCCGAGGTGCGAATCCTCGTCGTCGCCGATGGGCGTCTCCATCGAGATCGGCTCCTTGGCGATCTTCAGCACCTTGCGCACCTTGTCCTCGGGCATCTCCATCTTCACCGCCAGCTCTTCCGGCGTGGGCTCGCGGCCCATCTCCTGCAGCATCTGGCGGCTGATGCGGTTGAGCTTGTTGATGGTCTCGATCATGTGCACCGGGATGCGGATGGTGCGCGCCTGGTCGGCGATCGAGCGGGTGAT
>CAJCJI010000140.1 GCA_903970595.1 Verrucomicrobiota bacterium | reverse complement strand
GGTGGCGGGCCTCGCCGCGGGCGCGGCGCTCGGCTGGCTCAGCCTGCGCCATACCCGCTTCGAGACGCGCGCCGCCCGGCATTACTACATTCCGAACATCTACATCGGCATGGCGGTTTCGGCCCTGTTCGTGCTGCGCATCGTCTGGCGCATGGCGGTGATCTACCCGCAGATTCAACAGCAGCAACAGGCCGGCGGACCGCTGGCGGCCCTGGCCAGCCAGAAGACCCCGGCGACGATGGCGCTGCTGGGACTGGTGATCGGCTATTACGCGCTGTACTACATCGGCGTGCTGATCCACAGCAACCGGGCGGTGGCGGCGGCGCAGCCGGGACTTCCGGCACAAGCGGAAGGGGAAGCGGGCAAGATCGCCTAGCGGCGCGCCGTGCATTTGAGTGCGCATGACGATGCGCATATCATATGCACACTGCGTCGCGGAGCGGTCTGATGGATGATAGTGCGGTCAAACACCCGGACAAGGCATCCAAGAGCCGCGTCAATCTCAGCGTACGCGAAGACCTGCTGCAGGAAGCGCGCAATCTGAAACTGAACCTGTCGCGCCTGTTCGAGGAAGCGCTTGCCGCGCGTATGCGGGAATCGCGGGTGCGGCGCTGGCAGGAGGATAATCGCGCGGCCATGGAAGCTTTCGGCCGCTATATCGAGCGGCATGGCATTTTTGGAGACAGCGAGGAGCGCGGCTTTTAATGGCGCAGTTTCGCGTCTACCAGAATCCGCGGGCGGCAGGCCGTGAACGCATCCCCTTCGTGCTCGACGTGCAGTCGAATGTGGTCGAACACCTGCCCACGCGCATGGTGATCCCCCTGGTTCGCGACCGGCTGTTCCCGGAGCGCCGCGTAAACCGGCTCAATCCGGGTTTTGTGGTAAACGGTCAGGCCGTGGTGCTGTCGCCGGCCGAGATGGGCGCGGTCGCCGCCGCCGCCCTGCGCGAGTCTCTGGCCGATCTGTCATTGCAGCGCGGCGAAATCATTGCCGCCCTCGACATCCTGTTTACAGGGATCTAACACCGGAATCTGACATGAGCCAGGCACGCCAGTTCGACATTCCCGCCCGCGACCGGCTGATCGTCGCCCTCGACCTGCCGCAGGCCGCCGCCGCCCAGGCCCTGGTGGAACGCATCGGCGACGCCGCCGGCTTCTACAAGATCGGCATGGAGCTGTGCATGGCGCCCGGCTTCTTCGAGCTGCTGGAGTTGCTGCGCCAGCGCGGCAACAAGGTCTTTGTCGACCTCAAGTTCTTCGACATCCCGGAGACCGTGGCGCGGGCGGTGAGCGCCCTGTCCGAACGCGGCGCGCAGTTCTGCACCGTACACGGCAACCAGGCCATCATGGAAGCCGCCGCGGGCGCCAAGAGCAAGGGCCTGAAGGTGCTGGCGGTGACCGCCCTGACCAGCCTGGACCGCGGCGACCTGGAGGACCTGGGCTTTCAGTGCGAGGTAGAGGCGCTAGTGCTGTCGCGCGCGCGCCGCGCCCTGGCCGCCGGCTGCGACGGCGTGGTCTCCTCCGGCCTGGAGGTGGGCAAGCTGCGCCGCGAGGCGCCGCGCGAACTGATCGTCGTCACCCCCGGCATCCGCCCGGTGGACAACCGCGCCGAATCCGACCAGAAGCGCGTGATGACCCCCAGCCGCGCCCTGCAGGCCGGGGCCGACTACCTGGTGGTGGGCCGGCCGATCCGCGACGCCGCCGATCCGCACGCCGCGGCGCTGGCAATCCAGGATGAAATCGCCGCTGCGCTGCGGAGCGAGATATAACAGGACTGGTTCTCTCCTCATACCCCGCCGCAACAATAAAACACCACGCCAATTGAAGCTCCAATGAATCCGACCGCCGCTCCAGCAAACGACTTGTTCCTGCGCGCCCTGCGGCGCCAGCCGGTGGAACGCACGCCGGTCTGGCTGATGCGCCAGGCCGGGCGCTACCTGGCCGAGTACCGCGCCACCCGCGCCAAGGCCGGCGACTTCCTGGCGCTGTGCAAGAACCCCGAGCTGGCCTGCGAGGTGACGCTGCAGCCGATCGAGCGCTTCGGCTTCGACGCGGCGATCCTGTTCTCCGACATCCTCACCGTGCCCGACGCCATGGGCCTGGGCCTGCACTTCGTCGACAACGAGGGGCCGGCATTCCACCATCCGCTGCGCAGCGAGGCGGCGATCCTCAACCTGCCCATCCCCGATCCGGAAACCGAGCTGCGCTACGTGATGGACGCGGTGCGCACCATCAAGGCGGCGCTGGCCGGCCGGGTGCCGCTGATCGGCTTCGCCGGCAGCCCCTGGACCCTGGCCACCTACATGATCGAGGGTGCCGGCTCGCGCGACTTCGTGGAGGCCAAGCGCCTGCGCTACGACCGGCCGGAGCTGCTCAAGATACTGCTGGCCAAGCTCAGCGAGGCGGTGGCGCTATACCTGGCGGCGCAGGTGCGCGCCGGCGCCGACGCACTGATGGTGTTCGATACCTGGGGCGGCGCGCTCGACCCGCAGGGCTATCGCGAGTTTTCCCTGGCGGCGATGCGCGAGGTGATCGCACGCCTGGCAACGCTCGCGCCGGGCGTGCCGGTGATCCTGTTCAGCAAGGGCGCCGCCGGCCATCTGGAAGAGATGTCGCAGACCGGCTGCGCCGCCCTGGGCGTGGACTGGACTGCCAGCCTGGCCGATGCGCGCAATGCGGTGGGCAACCGCGTAGCGCTGCAGGGCAACCTGGACCCCACCGCGCTGTTCGCCAGCCCGGAGCGGGTGCGCGAACTCGTCGCCGGCGTGCTGGCCGACTACGGCTCCGGCCCTGGCCACATCTTCAACCTGGGCCATGGCATCCTGCAGCACACACCGATCGAGAGCGTCACCGCCCTGGTCGAAGCCGTGCGCGAGCTCAGCCCGGCCTACCAGAGGAACTGAGCCGGTGCTGCGCTGGCTGCCGGCCCCGCTGCTTGTCGTCCTGTGCTTTGCGCTGATGACGGTGGCGCTGGTGCTGAGCTTTACGCTGCTGCTGATCGGCGCCGTGCCCAAGCTGCTCATCCCCTCGGCGCGGGCCCGTGCCTGGCTGGCGCGCAACTGGCTCGACGCGGTGGTCGGCACCGGTTCCTGGTGGGGCCTGAACCGCCTGGTCTTCCTGCTGCTGCACGGCCCGCGGCGCGACATCGTGATCGAAGGCGAACTGGATCCGGCCAAGACCTGGCTGCTGGTGTGCAACCACCAGTCCTGGGCGGATATCCCGCTGCTGCTCGACATCTTCGGCCGGAGCCTGCCGTTCCCGCGCTTTTTCCTGAAGCAGGAGCTGATCTGGGTGCCGATCATCGGCTTTGCCTGCGTGGCCTTCGACATGCCGTTCGTCAAGCGCCACTCCAAGGCCGCTGTCGCCGCCAACCCGGCGCTGCGGCAGCAGGACCTGGAGGTGACCCGCAAGGCCTGCGAGAAATACCGCCGCATCCCGGTGACGGTGGTGAACTTCCTCGAAGGCACCCGCTTTACCCCGGCCAAGCGCGACGCCAAGGCCTCGCCGTATCGCAACCTGCTGCGCCCCAAGGCGGCCGGGCTGTCGTTCACGCTCAATGCCATGGGCGAGCAGTTCGCCGGCATCGTCGACGTGACCCTGTGCTATGCCCCAAGCCGCTACAGCACCCTGGTCAGCTTCCTGTGCGGCGACCAGCGCGCGATCAAGGTGCGGGCGCGGGTCCTGCCGGTCCCGCAGGACCTGATCGGCGGCGACTACCAGGACGACCCGGCCTTCCGCGAACGCTTCCAGAATTGGGTCAACGGGCTGTGGGAGGACAAGGACCGGGAGCTGACGCGGCTGAAGGCGGAGGCATTGCAGGCACGGGCGGCTTAACCAAGGGCGGCCCGTGGCCGCCGCGAACCCTGCGCA
>CAJCJI010000139.1 GCA_903970595.1 Verrucomicrobiota bacterium | reverse complement strand
GACAGGCCATCCATGGCCTGACGATGGAATCTGCGGCATCCATGCCTTGACTCGCGCCAAACAGGCGCGAGCCTACGTCGCCGCGGGCTGTGATGCTCGGCGCGGCCAGACGTGGGGAGACCAAAAGCACGGCAAAGGCAAAGGCAACGGCAAAGCAACGTCAAAAGCCCCCGCCTATCTCCGCCGTTAGTCCCCTCTTCCCTTGGGGGAGAGGGCCAGGCGAGGGCATGGATGCCCGAGGTAGGGCAACGCAGGGAGCGGTTGCCGGTTGAGGGGTGGCTGGCGGAGCATGCGGCCCGAAGTCTCGGAAGCGGCCGGCGCGGAAATGCCGCCGCGCGCCGTCATCATCTGCAACTGCGAAACGAAGTCATTCCCAAACCGCTGAATCGGCGTTCGCGCCTCTACAATTCGCGGATGTCTGGACATTCTGAAAACCTCGTACCCGAGCCCCGCCACTCGCTGACGCGCTATGCCTGGCTGTCGGTGTCCGCGGCGATCGCGGTGCTGGCGCTGAAGCTGGGTGCCTGGACGTTGACCGGGTCGGTGGCGCTGTTGTCGGATGCGCTGGAGACCTGCACCAATCTCGCCGGCGCGGTGATGGCCTTGCTGATGCTGCGCCTGGCGGCGCAGCCGCCGGACGACGATCATGCCTATGGCCACAGCAAGGCGGAGTATTTCTCCAGTGGCCTGGAGGGCATGCTGATCTTCCTGGCGGCGGCGGTGATCGTGGTGCAGGCCTTGCCGGGCTTGTGGCGGCCGCATCAGCTGCAGCAGCCGGACCTGGGCCTGGCGGTGGCGGCGGCGGCGACCGCGATCAACTTCGGCGTGGCGCGGCTGCTGGCGCGCGCGGGCAGCAGCCAGCGCTCGGTTTCGCTGCAGGCCGACGCGCGCCATCTGATGGCCGATGTGTGGACCACGGTCGGCGTGATCGCCGGCGTCGCCCTGGTCGCGCTCACCGGCTGGCTGTGGCTGGATTCCGTGGTGGCGCTGGCAGTGGCGGCCAACGTGCTGTGGGAAGGCTACAAGCTGGTCGGCGAAGCGGCGATGGGCCTGATGGATGCCGCCTGGCCCGAGAGCGAGCAAGTGCTGCTGCGCAGCGTGCTCGACGAGTTCCGCCAGGACGGCGTGGACTTCCACGCCCTGCGCACGCGCCGTTCGGCGGCGCGGCGCTTCGTCAACTTCCATGTGCTGGTGCCGGGCGACTGGACGGTGAAGCAGGGTCACGACCTGGTGGAGCGCATCGAGCAGCGCCTGGCCGAACGCCTGCCTCTGAGCACCGCCTTCACCCACCTGGAGCCGTCCGACGACCCGCTGTCCTATGGCGACGAAGGCCTCGACCGCCTGTGCCCGCACGACGAGCAGGCCCCGGCTGCGGCCCAGCGGCAGCCTCAATCGGCCTAGCCGCACGGGTTCCCTCTCGCAGGGCCGGAGGGTGGGAGCTCCCCGGCGCGATGCGGCTCAGTCGTTCAGCCCCAGAAAACGCCGCAGCGCCTGGCGCAGCGGCGGCAGTTTGCGGCCCGCCTCGCTTTCGGCGATGGCGGCTTCGGCCACCATCCCGACCCACAGGCGCGCAGCGTGCGGCGGCGCCGGCCAGTCGACTGCCTTGAATTCTTCCGTCGCCAGGGCGGCAAAGCGCGCGTTCTGCGCCGACACCGCCTGCCGGATCAGCGGTTCGGCGCGCGCGCCGAGCAGCATCGCCTTGATGCCCTGCTGTTCGCAGCAGCCATCGAGATAGGCCAGGCTGCCGCGCAGCAGGCGTTCCATCCCCGGCGCCTGGCCGGCGACGGCGAGCTCGATGCGCCCGGCCAGCCGATCGTGAAAGCGGCCGTGCAGGGCCGCCAGATAGTCCTCGCGCGTGGCGAAATGGACATAGAAAGTGCCCTTGGCCACCGCGGCGGCCTCGACCACCGCGTCCACGCGCAGCGCCGACAGCGCGGCCTTGTCCGCCAGCAGCAGGCCCGCGTCGAGCAGGCGCTCGCGCGTGGCCCGGCCGTCACGCGCCACGGTGCGTCCGCTCAGCAAGCACGCCAGAACTCGCTCACGACCTCGAGGAACTGCTCCGGCAACTCCGCAAACGGCGCATGGCCGCTCTCCAGCACCACTTGCCGCGCCCCGGGGATCGCCGCGGCGGCGTTGCGACCGTCTGTTTGCGGGGGCAGCACCGGGTCGTAGCGGCCGCCGATCACCAGGGTCGGCAGGCGCAACGCGCCGGCCGCAGCGCGCAGATCATGCCGCGGCTCGAGGAAGCTGCGCCACACCGCGGCGTTGACCGCCAGGGCGGCGGCGCTCGCCTGCTCGGTGCCGGCGCGCGCGATCATGGCCCGCGTCCACGGGTTGCGGCTGCGCAGGTAGTAGCGGGTGAAGCTGGCGCCGAGCAGACGCTTGAACCAGACCTGGCCCTGCAGGGCGCAGAAGGCCCGGGTCAAGGCGTTGTGCGCGGTGAATCCGCCCGGCGAGACCAGCACCAGGCTGCGCACGCGCTGCGGCTTGCGCAGCGCATAGCGCACCGCGACATTGCCGCCGACCGAGTTGCCGAGCAGATGCGCGCTGGCGATGTCCAGGCCGTCCATGAAGGCATCGAACTGCTCCAGGAAGTAGCTGGCCCCCGCTCGCGCAGGCGGCTGCGGCGGCGGGCTGGCGCCGTAGCCCGGCCAGTCCAGCCGGATCACCCGGAAGCGCCCGGCCAGTTGCGGGGCGATGGCGTCGAAGTCGCGGCTTTCGCCAGGGTTGGCCGACAGCAGCACCAGCGCCGGGCCCTTGCCTTCGATGCGGTAGGAAAGATTCAGCGGCGCATAGAACTGCTGCGTCATGTACGGCGTTCATAAATGACTGACTGGTCGGTCATAAATTAGCGCCGCGTCGGGCGATATGCAAGCTCTGCTTCGCGCCGGCCGGCATCCGGGGAAATGAAATGCAGAATCGCAACAACCCAAATCGGTGGTAGGCGGCACCTACGGCCTCGGGCCACAATGGCGTATGCGTGCGCCGGAGTGATGGTCCTGAAGCCGCTCGTCGAAAACATGCACAATAGGGGCAAAGGAATGTGCGGCGCTCCGGATGTTATCGGCAGTATTTTGGAAAGCAAGCCATAAACCGCGCCAGGAATCGAACATGGACGGCACTGACGCTCTGATCAACGCGCTGTATAGCGCCGCCGCCGAAGGCGACTGGCAAAGCTATCGCGGGCGCGCCCTGAACCTGCTGTGCGAATCGCTGGGCGCCAGCGCCGCGGCCTGGTGGTCGCGTGGGATTCGCGGCAGCGAAGGCGAGTTGACGCAGCAGCCGCAGGCCTTCGTCACCGCCCCGGCGCTGGATCAGCTGGCCCCGCCGGAGGGGCGCGAAACAGCGGTGCTGGAAGCCTCGCCGACGGTGCTGGCCTTCGTTTACCTGCCCGCGGACAGCGAATTGCTGCACACCCTGGCGCTGCAGTACCCGCTGCGCGCCAAGCGCCCGGCGGAACCGGCGCTGGAGCGGGCCGGAGTCCATTTGTGCGCCGCCGGAGCCCTGTCGATGCTGCAATTCGTGCGGCGCGACGACTGGCTGCACGCCATGGGCCGGGCCAACCGCGGCTCGGCTGCCCTGGTCGATGCCAGCGGCGCGGTCTACGCCGTCAGCGGCCGCTTCCGCGGCCTGCTGGAGGAAACCGGGCACGCCGGAGACGCGGCGCGGCTGCCGTTCACCTTGCCGGAGAGCGTCCTGGGCGAAGAGGGCGGCGAACACATGGATGGCGGCCTGCACCTGCGCATCGCACGCTGCAGCAATCTTTACCTGGTACACGCGCGCAAGCCGCTGCCGCTGGATGCGTTGTCGCCGCGCGAGCAGGAAATCGCGCGGGCGCTGAGCAACGGCAAGACCCTCAAATCGATTGCGCGGCAATATGGCATTGCGGTGTCGACGGTGGCGAACCATACCACGCGCATTTATCGCAAGCTGGCGATTTATCGGCGTGAGGATTTGATCGAGTTGTTGCATTTGAAGCCGAGTACGGTCAGGTAGGGTCGAGAGTAGCTCAGGTTTGCGACCGGCCGACTGGTCGTACGCGCGCTTGCGCGCGGCCTGTATCCTCCCTTGGGGCTTGCCGGTGTATTTCGCCTTCGGCGAGTTACTTTTCTTGGCGCAAGAAAAGTAACCAAAAGAACATGCCCCTGCGTTTGCGCCGCCTGCGGCGGTGCCCTGCGCTCCTCGCTCGTGGCGGGGTCCATC
>CAJCJI010000138.1 GCA_903970595.1 Verrucomicrobiota bacterium | reverse complement strand
GATGGACCCCGCCACGAGCGAGGAGCGCAGGGCACCGCCGCAGGCGGCGCAAACGCAGGGGCATGTTCTTTTGGTTACTTTTCTTGCGCCAAGAAAAGTAACTCGCCGAAGGCGAAATAGGGAGGTACGTCGTAGGGAGGATACAGGCCGCGCGCAAGCGCGTTCGCTGAAGTTTCAAAGTTGCGAGGCCAGATCCTTCGATTCGCTCAGAATGACAGCAAAAACTGGATTCCGGCCTTCGCCGGACTGATGGTGTGGATTCTTGGAGGACGGCACCTTCAGGCACCGGCGCGCCTTCATCCGGCCCTTCGGGCCACTTCTCCCGGAGGGAGAAGGAAATTCGAGCAGGCCCGCGGGCGATTCCGGGGCAAAGGACACCGGTCGGTGGCCAAGACCGCCGGTTCACGGACTGCAAAATGTGAACAGCGACGCAATGCCCGCGCTGCGCCGTGTTAGCATTTGCCCGCGCCGCGACCCGAAAATTTGTCGCAACTTTTTAATGACGGAACAGCCGGAAGAAGAGGACCCTTTGCAAGCACTGCCGCAAACGCGGGCACCGGATCGCCGGGAGGCCGCGTGAGCGGCATTGTGGTTGTCGATCAGCGCAACGACTGGCCGGTGGACATCCCCGGGGTCGACGTCGTCACCGCCTGGGACTATCTGACGCAGGCCTCCTTCCCCCGCCTGCGCGGGGTGCGCGTCTACAACCTGTGCCGCACCTTCAGCTACCAGACCACCGGCTACTACGTGTCCCTGCTGGCCGGCGCGCGCGGCCACAAGATCCTGCCGGACATCACCACAGTGCAGGACCTGAAGCTGGCGGAAAGCCCCTCGGTGCTCAACGACGAGATCGAGGAGCTGATCCAGCAGAGCCTGGCGCGCCTGGGTTCCAGCGAATACATCCTCAACGTGTATTTCGGCGACAGCCCCTACATCCGCCACGAGCGCCTGGCGCGGGCCTTGTTCAACCTGTTCCCGGCGCCGCTGCTGCAGGCCAAGTTCGTCTGGCGCGGCAACCAGTGGCGGGTCGACACGCTCAACGCCGTGGCCATGGGCGAGGTGCCCGCCGCGCACCACGAGTTCCTCTACCAGACCGCGCGCGAGTACTTCACCCGCCGCCGCGGGCCGCGCCGCAAGCGCGACTCCACCCGCTACGACCTGGCCATCCTGGTCAACGAGGACGAGAAGGAGGCCCCCTCCAACGCCCGTGCCCTCAAGCTGTTCGAGAAAGCCGCCGAGGACCTGGGCTTTTCGGTGGACTTCCTCGACAAATCCGATTACGGCCATGTCGCCGAGTACGACGCGCTGTTCATCCGCGAGACCACCGCGGTCAATCACCACACCTACCGCTTTTCACGCCGGGCCGCCCGCGAAGGCCTGGTGGTGGTGGACGATCCGGAGTCGATCCTGCGCTGCGCCAACAAGGTCTACCTGGCGCAGCTGATGGACCGCCACCGTATCCCCCAGCCCAAGTCCATGCTGGTGCACCGCGCCAACCTCGGCGACGTCGGCCGCGAGCTGGGCTTCCCGCTGGTGCTCAAGCAGCCGGATTCGCAGTTCTCCAAGGGCGTGATCAAGGTCGACTCCGAGATCGACCTGAAGCGCGAAACGCGCGAGTTCCTGGAGCGCTCGGACCTGATCGTGGCGCAGCGCTTCGAGCCCACCGAGTACGACTGGCGCGTCGGCGTGCTCGACGGCCAGCCGCTCTATGCCTGCCGCTACTTCATGGCTCCGGCGCACTGGCAGGTGGTCAAGCGCGACAAGAACGGCGCCAAGCGCGAGGGCAACCACGAGACGCTGGACCTGAAGGACGTGCCGCGGCAGGTGCTCAGCGTGGCCCTGCAGGCCGCGCGCGCCATCGGCAGCGGCCTCTACGGCGTCGACCTGAAGCAGTTCGGCAACCTGGTCAAGGTGATCGAGGTCAACGACAACCCGAACATCGACTATGGCGTCGAGGACCTGGTGCTGAAGGAGCAGATCTACCGGCGCATCATGGAATATTTCGTGCGCAAGCTCGACGAGCAGACGCGGGCCAAGGAGCCCCAGGCCCGCTGAACGTGCGTCTGGCCCGGTCCCCGGTACCTGCCCCGCGGCGGCTGGCCGGCGCCCTGCTGAGCGCGCTGCGCTGGCTGCTGCTGGGCCCGTTGTGGGCCGCGCAACTGCTCACCGGCGCCAAGTCCTTCATGGACAATCCGCTGATCGGCAGCCATCGCCTCAACCGCCTGGGACTGCACGCCTGGCGCCTGCGCACCGCAGACCGGCTGGCGCAGTCGCGGCGCCGCCGGTTGGCGCACCGGGTCGCGCCGGAGGACCGCGCCGCCTTCGACCGCGACGGTTTCGTGGTCAAGCGCGATTTCCTGCCGGCGGCGCAATTCGCCGAACTGCGCCGGCAGATCGAGGCATATCGCGGCGCCGGGCGCGAAGAGGTGCAGGGCGATGCGGTGACCCGCCGCCTGGCCTGCGACGCCGCTGCCTTAGCCGCAATCCCGGCCTTGCGCGCCGTGACCGGACACCCCGTCTGGCGCGGCCTGGTGCGCTACGCCAACAGTTTCGATGCCGAACCGATGGTCTATATCCAGAGCGTGCTGAGCCATGCCCGGGCCGGCCAGGCCGACCCGCAGGAAGCCCTGCATGCCGACACCTTCCACGCCACCGTCAAGGCCTGGCTGTTCCTCACCGACGTCGAGCCCGACGCCATGTGCTTCACCTACGTGCCGGGCTCGCACCGCCTGACGCCGCAGCGCCTGGCCTGGGAAACGGACAAGGCGCTACAGATGACGCCGCAGACCAATCGCCTGACGCGGCGCGGATCGTTCCGCGTCGATCCGGAAGAGCTGCCGGCCCTCGGCTTGCCGCCGCCGCGGCCGTTCGAGGTTGCGGCGAACACCCTGGTGGTGGCCGACACGCACGGCTTTCACGCGCGCGGGGGCAGCCTGCGGCCGACCCTGCGTGTCGAAATCTGGGCCTACAGCCGGCGCAATCCCTTCATGCCCTGGACCGGCCTGGACCCCTGGCGCCTGCCCGCGCTGCGCGAGCGGCGCATGGGCCTGGCCTGGTGGGCCGGCGACGTGCTCGAACGGCTCGGGATCAAGAACCACGTCTGGAAGCCGCGCAGCGGCAGGGCGTTCGACGGTCCCGATCCGTTGTAGGTCGCCCTTCAGGGCGACATGGCTGGCGACAGAGTCGGCCTAAAGGCCGACCTACACTACGGCGCTTCCTCCACCACCGGCACCACGTCCTTCGAGTGCCAGATCGACCAGCTCAGGCCGACGAAGGCGGTGTAGTCCACTGTGGTCTTGAACAGCGGACTGTCTTCGCTGCGGGCGCCGGCGTAGTCATCGACCCGGCCGTAGATGAACACCCGCAGATTGCGGCCCAGCCGGTGTCCCGCGCCCAGCTCCAGGGTCGAACCGAAATAACCGCCGTGGGCCAGGTACTCGGGACGGTCGGGCAGGGCGAACTGGCCCTCCACCTGGTAGAAATACTGCTGGTAGCGGGCGCTGGCGAAATCCGGGCCGACGTCGGCATACGCGTTCCAGCGGCTGCCGAGCAGGGAGCGCGTATGGATGCCGACATCGGGGGTGAAGACCAGGCCCTGGTAGCCGACGTGGAGGCCGTTGAACGAGCCCACCGCCCGCAGCGGCAGCTCCAGCAGCCAGCGGCTGTAGGGCGTAGGGCGGTCCAGGGTGATCTTGAGGTTGGGTCCCAGTTCCAGCAGGTAGTCCAGGTCCGGCATGCCGGCGCGGGCGCTGTTGGACTTGGACTGCGCGGCAAAAGCGGCGCCGCCGCTCACGTCCAGTTCCACGTTGGAGCGAACATCGGTGTGCAGGCGCGCGCCGTTCTCGTCCGAGCGAAACACGCTGCCGCGAAAGGCGAAATAGGGAAAAGGAATGGCCCGCGCGCTGTAGTGGTTCGAAGCCGGATAGTCAGGGACCACGCCAGCCGCGCCGGCGACGCCGATTTCCCAGCGGGGCAGCAGGCGGGCACCGGAGTCGGTGACGGGAGCCGTGTCGTCGGCCGCCGCGGCCTGCGCCAGCAGCGACGCGGCCGCCGCGGCTGCGATCCTTCGCATCTTGCTCATGAACTTCAGATCCTTGAAGAGGGACTTGCGCATGCTTCAGGCAGATTGTGCCTGTTTGGCGGCGGACGCGCGTGCCTGCATGGCATCATTGCGGCCATGACCAGGATCGAACCACTCGGCAAGGACCATCGGGGCAGGGTACGGCCGGCGCGGCACCGCGACGACGCGGCCATCCTCACGCTGGAGGAGTTGTTTCCCAGCGACCGCATGACGTTGCGCTCGGTGCGGCACTTCCTTAAATCATCCACGGCGCATAGCTGGGTGGCGGAGCTGGAGGGGGCGGTGGTGGGCAACCTGATCCTGGTGACCCGCAGCGGCAGCCGCGTCGGCCGCATCTATTCGGTGGTGGTGGCGCCGCAGGCGCGCGGCCGCAGGCTGGCGGAACGCATGGTACGTGCGGCCCAGGCGGCGGCGCGGCGCCGCGGCCTGCGGCAGATCAAGCTGGAAGTGCGGCAGGACAACGCACCGGCCCGTGCCTTGTACGCCAAGCTGGGTTATGTCGAGGAACAACGACTGCCCGGCTATTACGATGACGGCGCCGACGGCTTGCGCCTTTGTAAGGATTTGTCCGCCAAGCGGCGCTGACGCGAGGACAGCGCAGGCGTAACATGCCGCCGCCTTGAAGGGCGGCCGGAGCGTCACCAGATTCTCCCCGTTCCTGCCAGGCTGGCGTGGACCGTGGACCAAAGGCTCTCATCGTGACCGCTTTCATCCGTAATTTGCCCGAGCATGGCGCGCTGCTGGGTGAGGGGCTGCGCGAGTGACTCAATGTCACTCGCGTGGTCCCGAACGCCCGGCCATGGATGGCCGGGCAGGGGGTAGATCAGCGCGGTACTGCCCCGCCAGGGACGGCAGTTCAGGCTTTGCCATGGAGGCGCTTTGACAGCATTTATCCGCAATCTCCCAGAACACGGCGCGCTGCTGGTATTTCTGGCAGTCTTGCTGGAACAGGGCGGCATACCGCTGCCCTCCTTTACGGTGATGGTCGCGGCCGGCGCCCTGGTCGCCGACGGCCAGGTCTCGGCCGCGGCGGTGCTGGTCTCGGCGCTGCTGGCCGCCCTGCTGGCCAACCTGTCCTGGTATCTGGCCGGGAGGCGCTTCGGCCAGCGGGTCTTGCGCCTGCTGTGCCGGGTCTCGCTTTCCCCCGATACCTGCGTGCGCATGACCCAATCGATTTTCCAGCGCTGGGGCCTGGCCTCGCTGCTGTTTTCGAAGTTCGTGCCCGGCATCTCGCTGGTGGCGCCGCCCATCGCCGGCGCGGTGCGCATGCCGCTGCTGCGCTTCCTGGCCGCCTCGGCCGCGGGCACGCTGCTGTGGGCGGTGGTCTACCTGGGGCTGGGCTACCTGTTCCGCGAACAGATCGGCCTGGTGTTCGACTACGGCAGCCGGCATCTGCAAGTGGTGCTGCATGTGCTGGCGGCCCTGCTGCTGCTCTATGTCGCCTACCGCGCCGTGCAGCGCCGGCTGATCGCGCGCGGCGCCGGTGTGCCGCGCATTGATGCCGCCGAGCTGCGCCGGCTGCTCGGGCTGCAGCCGGCGCCGTTGGTGCTGGACCTGCGCTCGCTGCTGCTGCGCGAAGGCGAGGACGCCATTCCCGGCGCCCTGGCGGTGGAACTGGGCCAGATCGAAGGGGCGGCGGCGCTGCCGTTCGACTTGCCCTATGACCGCGACATCGTCACCTATTGCGCTTGCCCCAACGATGTTTCCGCGATGCGCGCCGCCCGGGCGCTGCGCCGCCGCGGCTATGCGCGCGCGATGGTCTTGCGCGGCGGGGCCGAGGCCTGGGCGGTCGCCGCATCAGATCCGCAGGCGGGCGCCGGC
>CAJCJI010000137.1 GCA_903970595.1 Verrucomicrobiota bacterium | reverse complement strand
GATAAACGGATCGAGGTGGCCGTTCAATACCTTGTTGGTATCGGCGATTTCCACGCCGGTCCGCAGGTCCTTGATGCGCGACTGGTCGAGCACGTAGGAACGGATCTGGTGGCCCCAGGCGATATCGCTCTTGGAGTCTTCCAGCTTCTGCTTCTCGGCGTTGCGCTTGAGCAGTTCCTGCTCGTACATCTTGGCGCGCAGCATCTTCATGGCGCGGTCGCGGTTCTTGTGCTGCGAGCGCTCGGTCTGGCAGGCGACTACGGTGTTGGTGGGCACGTGGGTGATGCGGATCGCCGACTCGGTCTTGTTGACGTGCTGGCCGCCGGCGCCGCTGGAACGGTAGGTGTCGATCTTCAGGTCGGCCGGGTTGATGTCGATCTCGATGTTGTCGTCGATTTCCGGCGAGACGAAGACGCCGGCGAACGAGGTATGGCGGCGGTTGCCGGAGTCGAACGGCGACTTGCGCACCAGCCGGTGCACGCCGATCTCGGTGCGCAGCCAGCCGTAGGCATACGGCCCCTCGACATAGACCGAGGCGCTCTTGATGCCGGCCACCTCGCCGTCGGACTGTTCCAGCAGTTCGGTCTTGAAGCCGCGGGACTCGGCCCAGTGCAGGTACATGCGCAACAGCATCTGCGCCCAGTCCTGCGCCTCGGTGCCGCCCGAGCCGGATTGCACGTCCAGGTAGGCGTTGCTGGCGTCCAGCTCGCCCGAGAACATGCGCTTGAATTCCATGTCGTCGGCCAGCCGGCCGTACAACGCAACATCCTTGGCGACCGCGGCGACGGTGGCCTCGTCGTTCTCTTCCGCCGCCATCTCCAGCAGCTCGGCGGCTTCCTTCAAGCCGGCGTCGGCGCGGGCGATTGGCTCCAGCACCTGCTCCAGCCTGGCGCGTTCCCGGCCGAGACCCTGCGCGCGTTCCGGATTGTCCCAGACCGCATTGTTTTCCAACTCCGCCGTCACTTCCGCCAGGCGGTCCTGCTTGACATCGTAGTCAAAGATAGCCCCGCAGCGCGTTGAAACGCGCTCGCAGGGCCGTGATCTCGCTTTTGATCGGGTTGATTTCCATCTTCGTATGATGCTCAAAGGAGGCGCAGTATAGACGCCCGGGGCGGTGCGGTCACCGCAGTTGTGCGACGGCGTAAGCGCGTGTTAAATATGACTTTCATGGGCGGCAAGGCCGCCGCCCAGGCTTGGAAATCTCAAAGACCTAAAACGATTTTCCGCCCGGATCCGCAGGGCGCGCATGGGGAGACGCATGAACATGTTTCGCAATGGCTTTCGCAAAGGACTGATCCCGCTGAGCATTGTAGCCATGTTCGGCGCCGCCGCCGTCAGGGCCGACGACAGCTCGGACGACCGCCGCTTCTACATCGCGCCGATGGGGACCTATACCCTCGCCGACAAGGTGCGCGGCACCGACAACGGCTTCGGCGGCGAATTGGCCATCGGCAAGCGCTTCACCAAGGGCCTGGAGCTGGAGTTGCTGGGCGGCTTCACCGAATACACCACCAAGCAGGGCGACTTCAGCACCCCGCAACCCGGTTCGATGCGCGTCTGGAGCTTCGGCGCCGGCGCCAACATCTACCTGCTACCCTCGTCGGAATCGATCCTCAAGGGCCTGTTCCTGCACGTCGACGTCATGCGCGGTCAGGCCGAGAACCAGCCCGGCCCGGACAGCGCCTACAGCACCACCCTGTTCAACCCCGGCCTGGGCTGGGACTTTCCGCTCAACATCACGCTCGGCGGCCTGATCGGCCCCGGCATGACCATACGCACCGAGGCCTTGTACCACTTCGACGCGCACAACCAGGCCGCCATCGGCACCAACACCACCGGCGACCCCGACCAGAAGAGCTTCCAGGAAGCCCAGTTCAATATCGGCCTGCACATCCCCTTCGGCGGCGCCGCCAAGCCGCCCGCCGAAGCGCCGCCGGAGCCCGGTCCCGCCGTAGTACCCCCGGAGGAGGCGCCGCCCCCGCCGCCGCCGGAGCAAGCCCCGCCGGCACCGCCGCCGTGCCAAACGCCCGCTCCCGGACAGCCGATCAGCCTGGAAGGCTGCAAGACCGGCGACAGCATCGTATTGCACGGCGTGAATTTCGAATTCAACCAGGCCACCCTGACGGTCAATGCCAAGACCATCCTCGACCAGGTGGCCGATGCCTTGCTCGCCCGCAAGGACATCAAGGTCGAGATTGACGGCCACACCGACGGCAAGGGCTCGGAACCCTATAACCTCAAGCTGTCGGAGCGGCGCGCCGCCTCGGTCAGGCAATACCTGATCGGCCGCGGCGTAGAAGCCGACCGCATGAGCGCCAAGGGTTTCGGCAAAACCATGCCGATCGCCGACAACAATACCGACGAGGGCCGCGAGATCAACCGCCGCGTCGAGTTGAAGGTCACCGAGTCCGCCGCGGGCAGCGCCCCGGTCGAATCAGCACCGGCAGCCCCGTCCGATACGCCGGCGCCGCCGGCCGCGGACAGCAGCCCGGCGCCGGATAGCTCCGCCGCTCCGCCCGCGGATTCCTCCGCCCCCCCGGCCGGCGATGCGCCGGCGCCGCAATAAGGCATAGCGCCGGTCTGAGCCACGCCGGGCACTGTCCGGCGTGGTTTTGAATCCTGCTGCAGCCGCTCAAGGTAATACCAGGGGATCGGCCGCTTCGGCGCCGATCGAAATCCACACGGGTTGCGGCAGTATCGAAGAAAGATCGCGCTTGACCAGATGCTCGTCGGCACCGGCATACGTCGCGGTCGCCAGCACATCTACATCGGCCACTTCGGTGGTCGCCACGATGCGCAACGCGGGAAAGGAATCCCGTAGCCGGGTGATGGCGATCAGGCCTTCGAAGCGGGGCAAATCCAGCGAGATCAGGGCCACATCCCAGGGCGATTCCTGCGACTTGCTCCGGGCCGCCGCGGCCTGCGCCAGCAGCGCCGGCGCGGACGAGTAGTGCGAAAATTCGGCCACAGCCTCGCCCAGCAAACGCAGGAAACCCGCGTCATCGTCGGCGACCAGCAACCTCAAGCTGGAATCGATGCGCAGACGTTCCCGCAGCTGCCGGCCGGGCCGGCCATCCGGCTCCACCGCCGGAACCCAGTGCCATCCCTGCTTCAGGCCAACCAGGTGCCCGGATTCGAGCTTGTTAGACGTTCCCTGCCAGGATTCAAGCGCTTGCATGCTGCCTCCGCATCTCCGCCTGCACCTTCAACCGGCGCTGGCATATTCCACCCTGTACCGGGTGTACAAATACTTAAGACGGAAAGCGTTGGGAAAAAGGATCAACCCACACTGCGTTCAGGTGGTGTCGAACCGATCCAAGGCCACTACATAGAGTCGACCTAAGCGCACGAAATAGGAGCGGGTAGTGCACCAAATTGGAGCGATGATCCGGGTGCAAGCTCACTTCTTGATGAAGTGGTCGGGGCGACAGGATTTGAACCTGCGACCACCTGCCCCCCAGGCAGGTGCGCTACCAGGCTGCGCTACGCCCCGAACTGTTGCAATCGGCTACCGCGCCGTGCCCGAAATGCCGGCGGTGAACATGCCGGTGGATCAGGCTGCGGCCTTATACAGGGGCGTGCAGTTTAGCCGATCTTTCCCGCGCCCGTAAGCCAGCGTGCGCTGTCCGGACAGCCCTTGCCTTTGTCCCGGCCGCGCCGCAGATTGTCCAGGCTTTGCCATCGAGGAGAACAGCGGGTTGAGCAGCCAAGGCGACGAAGTCCACCTGCGGGACCTGGCGCGCGGCGTGTTGCGCGCGCTGCCGGATACCCTGAGCTTCAACAAGGGGGTGTGGAACCTGCTGCGCTTTGCGCCGGACAAGCCGGCCTCCATCGGCTTGTGGCTCGAGCAGATCGCGCAGCGCGACCCGCGCCGCACCGCCCTGGTGTTCGAGGAGCGGCGCTGGAGCTATGCGGAGTTCAACGCCTGGGCCAACCGCATCGCGGCGGTGTATCGCGCGCATGGCCTGGGCAGCGGCGGCACGGTGGCGATCCTGATGGAGAACCGGCCCGAGGTGCTGGCCTGCGTGGCGGCGGCGGTGAAGCTGGGCGGCATCGCCGCCATGCTCAACCATAACCAGCGCGGCGAGGTACTCAGCCATAGCATCAGCCTGATCAAGCCCAGGATCGTGGTGGCCGGCGCCGAATGCCGCGAGGCACTGGAATCCACCGCCTTCCAGCCGCAGACCGACCACAAACGCATTTACCTGTGGGCCGGACCAGAAAAGGCCCCGCCCGGCTGGCGCGAACTGGACGCCGAGGCCTCCCTCAAGTCCGCGGCCAATCCGCTGGAGACGCGGCAGGTGCTGCCCAGGCAGCCTTGTTTCTATATTTTCACCTCCGGCACCACCGGCATGCCCAAGGCTTCGGTAATGACGCATTACCGCTGGCTGCGCGGCATAGCGGGCCTGGGGCAGATGACGATGCGTCTGAAACCGGACGATACTCTGTATTGCCCGCTGCCGATGTACCACAACAACGCGCTCACCGTGTCCTGGGGCGCCGTGCTCGGCGGCGGCTGCACCCTGGCGCTGGGGCGCAAGTTTAGCGCCTCGCGCTTCTGGGACGAGATCCGCCGCTACGATGCCACCGCGTTCTGCTACATCGGCGAGCTGTGCCGCTACCTGCTGAACCGTCCGGCCACGCCGCAAGACCGCGACCACCTGGTGCGCCTGATCGTCGGCAACGGCCTGCGGCCGGAAATCTGGGAGCAGTTCCAGCAGCGCTTCGGCGTCGGCAGCATCTACGAATTCTACGGCGCCAGCGAGAGCAACCTGGCTTTCGTCAACGCCTTCGGCCTGAGCCAGACCGCCGGCTTCTGCCCGATGCCGTTCGCCATCGTCGAGTTCGATGCCGAGGAGGAGAAGCCGGTGCGCGGCAAGGACGGCCACATGCGCAAGGTCAAGCGCGGCGAGGTGGGCCTGCTGGTGACGGAGATCACCGACAAGGCGCCGTTCGACGGCTACACCGACAAGAAGGCCAGCGAGGCCAAGCTGCTGCGCGACGTGTTCAAGAAGGGCGACGTCTGGTTCAACACCGGCGACCTGGTGCGCGACCAGGGCTGGCGCCACATCCAGTTCGTCGACCGCGTCGGCGACACCTTCCGCTGGAAGGGCGAGAACGTCGCCACCACCGAGGTGGAGGGCGCGCTGGCCAGCTACCCCGGCGTGGAGCAGGCAGTGGTCTATGGGGTGGAAGTGCCGGGCTGCGACGGCCGTGCCGGCATGGGTTCGCTCAGTTATACCGGTGGTCCGCTTGACGGCGCGGCGCTGGCGGCACACCTGCGCGGGCGCCTGCCGGCCTATGCCGTGCCGCTGTTCCTGCGCCTGCGCGCGGAGCAGGAGACCACGGCGACGTTCAAGTACCGCAAGGTGGACCTGAAGCGCGCCGCCTTCGACCCGGAGCAGATCGATGAACCGCTGTA
>CAJCJI010000136.1 GCA_903970595.1 Verrucomicrobiota bacterium | reverse complement strand
GGCGATCTGCTCGCCGATTGCGGCGCGGGCGCGGTCGATGTCGATCTTCAGTTCGCCGCCGAAAAACGAGGCCGGGTCGAGCAGGCCCATCAGCAGGAAGGCGTCCGTCATGGTCGCCTCCTTGCCGCCGAGACCGAAGCAGGCGGGCCCCGGGGCGCCGCCGACGCTCTCGGGTCCGACCCGGATGCCGCTGCCTTCGACCCTGATGATGGAACTGCCGCCGACGCCGGCGCTGACCACATCGCACAGCGGGAAGGAGGTTTCCACGCCCTCGACCTTGCCGCGGCGATGGGCGCGTACCACGCCGTCTTCGACCAGGCCGATGTCGGTGGTGGTGCCGCCCACGTCCATCGACAGCAGGCGCTTGAAGCCGTAGTGCTCGGCCAGGGCGCGGGCGCCTTCGGCGCCGCCGCGCGGACCGGAGCTGTAGGTCTTCACCGCGATGGTCTTGGCCACGCGCGCCGAATGGCCGTCGTTGCGGAAAATCAGCAGAGGGTTGCGCGTGCGGTACTCGCGCAGCTTGTGCTCGGCGTTGTAGAGGAAACGCTCCATCGCCGGGTGCAGGAAGGCATTGAACAAGGCGGTCCAGGCCCGGCGCGCATCGTCGGCGTCGTCGACGATTTCATGCGAGTAGAGCACCGGTATGGCACCCAGCAGATGCGGCGGAAACTTGCGCAGCAGCAGGCGCTTGAGCTGGACCTCGCCGCCGTCCCGCGCAGCCCCGCCGTAGGCGACGACGATGCGGTTGGCGCCGGCGGAAGACAGGGCATTGATCGCCCGCACGGCGCCGGCGTCCAGTGCCTCGCCCTGCAGCGCGGCATCGAGTATTTCCACGCGCGCGCCGACCAGGCTGGCGAACAGGCCCCGTTGTTGCAGATCGCGTTGCATGGCCGCGACATGCAGCGTACCGCCGAGGATCAGGCCCAGGCGCGGGCCCTTGCGCTCCACAAGGGCGTTGGTGCCCTGGGTGGTGGAATAGCGGATGTACTCGGTCGACAGCAGCAGGGCCAGCAGGTCGTCCTTGCCGTAGATCAGGCGCGAGGCCTTGACCAGGCCATCGAACAGGCACTTGGACAGGTCGTAAGGCGTGGTGACGGTCTTGGTGCGATAGACCTGGGCGCCATCGATCACGCAGATGTCGGTAAGAGTGCCGCCGTTGTCGATGTTGATCAGCTTGCCCCCGGCAGCCTGCGGCGCCGACGCTTCAGCCCTGCTTTTGCTGTGAGCGGACTGCTGCGGCGCCACTGCCGGAGCTTCGGCCACGGCCAGGTTTTCGCGCGGGGCGCTCATGTTGGGTTCTCCTGCAAATGGGGTGAAATGGAGCGCGGCCCCGGCTGGGCGGCATGGGCGCCTGGTTTGGACATGATGGTCTCCTCCATCTTGGCCATCTGTTGTGGGTCGCGAGCCCTATACAGCGGCGGGCCGCGCTTTTTTAAAGACTAAGCGCCATGGGGTCTTAAACCGCTACCCGCTCGGGTAGTTTTGGAGAGTCGGCGGAACGCTGTGCGCTACCCGCGGGCGTTCGAGCCGCGGCAGGCAAAAAAAAGCCGGCGGTACAAGCCGCCGGCGATGGAGACACGTGCTCGGTGAAAGGGAGGAGTGGGCAGCACGTGCCGCGATGCCACACCCCAACTTTAGAACTGATACCCGATACGAAGTGTGAACTCGTTGGCAAATGCCAGTCCGCCGAAGAGGTTGTTGTTCGGGTTTCCCGACAGGCGGTCGTTGATGTAGGTGTAAAACCCGTCGATCGCCCAATGGCCGCTGGGCTTGTACTGCAGTCCGGGCTGCACCAGCACGCCGCCGCGCGGATCGTACAGGGCGGCGAAGCCGACGCGGTAGATGTCCTGCGGGAACGGTTGCTGGAAGGCGATGGCCACGTAGTTGGAGTTGGTCACGCCCGGATCGCCGGTGGTGGCGCCGGCGGCGTAGGTGTCGGTTCCGCCGTAGCCGCGCAGCGAGCGACCGAACAGGTCGTCGCGGGTGCGGTGCATGTACTGGAACACGAAGTAGGTGGCGGGGAACGACTGGGAGAAGCGGTAATACTTTTCCACCACCAGGGCGCTGACCCAGTCGTTCTGCGGCAGGAAGTCCTTGCCCAGGGTGGGCGCGGTGTAGACCCGGTTCGGGGTGTACGTGGTCTCCACATTGATGATGATCTGGTCCAGCAGGCTGCCGGGTTCGCCGTCGGTGACATAGCTCACGCCGCCGCCCAGGTTGTATTCCTGAAAGTAGTCGCGTTCGATATGGCCGCGTAGATCGCCGCCGGCGGCGATGAAGAAGGTATTCAGCTCATCGACGCCCTGCTGGTAGTTCTGCACCGGTGAGGCGAATACCTTGGTGGTGGACGGGGTGAAGTCGTTGATCGAGGCATTGAGGCCCTGGATGCCGTCCAGACGCACCATGGCCGCATAGTGGTACCACTCGGCCGCGGAATACACGCCCCCGGGTGAGGCCTCGAACGGGGTGCCGGCCAGCGCCGGTCCGGCGCCGCCGGCGGTCGCATTGGCCAGGTTGACCGCCGTGCCCAGAAGATTCGGAGCGTTGCCGGTGGTGGTGGACGGCAGGTTCTTGTTGACGCCCGAAGCGGTCCAGCGGAACACGCCGTCCGGGTTATAGCGCCGCACCGCGATCGCCTGGAAACCCCATTGGCCGAAGTTGGCCTTCATGCGCAGGCCGTAGCTGAGCTTGTTGTCGTCGTTGTCCTCGAAATAGCGGTCATGCACGGTGAACTGTGCCGGAATGATGTTGTACTGCGTGTTGGGGTTGCCGTAGATCGTCGGCTGGAATTTCTGCACATAGCCGTCCAGCAGGATGTCGTCGGTGATCTGGTAGCCCAGCCGCAGGGCCGGCGCGGGCACGCGCTTGTCGGAGAATTCCTCCTGGGCGTAGTCGAGCACCGAGTGGCGGCGCAGGTCCAGGCCGTCCGGCACGTCCAGCACCCGGAAGAAGATCGCCTGGCCCCAGGCGATGGCCTGGTTGCCCAGACGCACGTTGATGGGGCCGTGGTTGTAGTCCAGGAACAATGCGGGGAAATACACCAGGTAGTTCGGGCCGGCCCATTCCAGGGGATTGGGGTGATTCTTGCCGTCGACCTGGTACTGGAAATAGTTGGGCGCGCCGCCGTACAGGGCCGGGTCGCCGCCGCTGATGCCGCCGTTGATCTGGTCGTCGACCGAGCCGGCGTTAAATTCGCTGTAGTGGCCGAAGTCGCCGATGGCGCGCAGCCGCGCCACCAGCTTGAAGTCCTGGCCGAAGCGCACGCCCAACTCGCCTTCGGCGCGCAGGATGTGCAGGTTGAAGACGTTTTCCGACGGCGGGATCGGCCGCACCACCGTGTCCGTACCGGTGGCCACGCCAGGAACATTGGGCACCGGGATCGAGGACCAGGTCAGCGGCGTGGGTGTGCTGAGCGGAATTCCCAAGGCGCTGAACAGCGCCGTGCCGGAATTGGGCGGCACGTAGGCCTGACGGTTGGCGCTGATGCTGTTGTAGGGGTTGCCGCGCTCGTTGTTGGGGTTTTCCTTGTTGGTGGTGGACAGCGCCGCTTCCGGACGGACGAATCCGCCGAAGCTGAAGCTGATGTCCTGGAACCAGCCGCCGCCACCACCGCCGGAGTTGTCCGAGGAGGCGCCGCTGTCGCTGGATGCCGCGGTAGGCGAGCTATCCGCGGGCGCACTGCCCGAAGTATCGCCGGATGCCGCAGAGGGAGTTGCCGCCGCGCTGTCCGTGGGTGCGGCGCCGGAGGCGTCGCTCGGTGCCGCAGCGGGGGCTCCCGCCGAGCTGTCTTGTGGATTGTCCTGGGCCTGCGCAACGCCAGTCTGCAGCAACAAGCATAAAGCGATCGGACCAACATGCTTTCCTTTAAGCACGGCTACCTCCCCCTGAGCAAAAAATGTTTTTTAACCGACTGACACGCAATCGACAGCCATTTGAAACTTGAAACTTCAGCTCAATCGGCGATCCGGATGATTTGACCGGAATGCCCAACCGCCAGTACCGCCTGCTGGGCGCCGACCGCGGCGATGCCCTGATACCAGGTGGTGTTGATATCTTCTCCGCCCGGGTGCGACCAGGTCTTGCCGTCGTCGGTGCTGAGCAGCATGTCGTGCATGCCGGTGACCGCGACCTTGCCGTCGGCCGATGCATGCACGCCAAGCAGGATGGCGGTTGTGCCGGTGCCGACGTCGCTCCAGTTCGCACCATGATCGGTGCTGCGCAGCAGGGCACCGTTCTGCCCCGCCGCATAGGCCGTACCGGTCGCCGGCAGATCCAAGGCAAACAGCGATGCATCGCCTTTGTGCAGGGTCTGCCAGTTCTTGCCGCCGTCGACGCTGCGCAGGATCAGGCCGAACTCGCCGACCATGGTGATGGCGCCGGATTCGTCCACCGTCACGTCATACAGGTGCGGCTGTTCGCCGTCCTTGTTGTAGCTGTTCCAATCCGGCGCAATGGACGCCCAGTTCATGCCGCCGTCGGTGGATTTGAGCGCGGTACCGAAGGCGCCGACCGCAACCGCCAGGCCGCTGCTGTTGACGCTGACGCCGAACAGGCGGTTGTCGGTGCCGCTGCCGGCCTTGTTCCACTTGCCGCCGGCGTCCATTACCAGCACCGTGCCCTCCTGCCCTACCGCGATGGCGTGGCCCTGCTGCACCGATACGCCGAGCAAGGTCAGCGGCGTCGGCGCCGGCATCACCGCCTTCCAGGTTTTGCCGGCATCGCTGCTCTGCACGATGGCGCCGGCGGCACCCACCGCAATGGCGGCATCGCCCTGCGCGGAGATGGCGAATAGGGCCTGGTGCGCCGTGCCGGAGACCAGGGGCGTGATCGGCTGGGCACCGGAGACGGCGGAACCGGCAAGCAACAAGCCGGCTCCCGCCACACCCGCCGCCAGCCAGCGGTTCTTCCGGCTCACGCTTGCCCCAGCCGTGTAATGGCCTGGTTGGTAAGGTACTTGTTGTACACATCCACGCCGTTGTCGCTGAGGGTGGACTTGTAGCCGCCGGTGGTGCTCTGGGTGTGCATGATGCGGCTCATGCGGTTGGCCTGGATGTCGTGGCTGTGGACGTAGGTCCAGGACCAGTCGGAATTGCCCTTGGCGTCCTTGACCGCGGCGCTGCCGTCCTCGTAGCGGGACCAGCCCGGTTCGAAGGATTTCCACATCTCGCCCCGGCGGTCGAAGGTGATGTAGGCGACGAATTGCTGGTTGCGCACGTCGATCCAGACGCGCTTCTTGCCGACGGGGGCACGCGGGTAGCCGGTGGGCTCGGCTTCCAGGACGATGCATTCCGGGCACATGGAGAATTTGCTGTCGAGGAAGGTCAGGCCCTTGGCGCCGCCGTGGACGCCCATTTCCCAGTTGGGCTTGGAGCCGTGCCAGTTCTGGCTGACGGCGCCGAGCATGGGCTGGCGGCCGATGATCTTGTAGTTGCCCCAGGTGAGCATGGGGTCGCCGGCGGCCCAGGCGTCGGTGAGGAACCAGGTGATGCCGGGCAGCAGGGGCTCGAAGCGCTGGTTGGTGGGGAACTGGCGTACGCGCTTGAAGGCGGGCAGGTAGCCGTACAGGTCCGGGAATTTGTGCTGGTCGTAGTACCAGGTGCTTAAGAATGAGCTGCCGGCGATGTCCTGGGGGGCGGTGAACCAGACCGATTGCAGGCGCAGGAGGTCTTTTTTGTTCTGGAAGGTGGTGCCGTCGACGCGGGCCTGGGCTTGCAGTTCGGCCCAGACGAAGTCGTATTGGTAGGCCTGGCTGCCGTCCGGGGCGATGTCCCACTGGCGGATGGCGTACTGGCAGTAGTCGTGCCGGCCCCAGGACAGGGTGAGGTTGGCGATGGCTTCTTCGGCGGTCTTGGGTTCGGCAAAGGCCAGGCCGCCCAGCCAGGGGTTGCCGCTGGCGGCTTCGACGATGTTGCCGTCGGCGGCCAGCTTGGCCTTGCCCTTGTTTTTCAGGGTGGTTTCGAAAAAACCCATGGGGTACAGCAGGGTCGGGTCCTTGACGGTGGCCACGATCTCGATCTTGCGGCCCATGTCCTTGACCTGCTTGTAGGTGATGGGGTCGAGCAGGTCCTTGACGGCATCGACGTTGGCGGCGGTGAGCATGTCGCCGGTCTTGACCTTGCCTTTGCTGTACATCTCCACCGAGGTCAGTTCGTCCGGGTAGGCCTTGCTCATGTCGCCCTTGGCGATCATGGGCCATAGCGGCGCCAGCACGCCCGCGCTGAAGGCCCCCTTCGCCGTGCGTTCGAGAAACAGGCGGCGGCTGTAATCCACATCGTATTTACG
>CAJCJI010000135.1 GCA_903970595.1 Verrucomicrobiota bacterium | reverse complement strand
CGGGCCTGGCCTTGAGTTCGGCGGCCTATGCCACCGCCACGGCCGCCGAAGCGGCGCATCTGGGCCAGGACCTGACGGCGGTCGGCGCCACCGCCGCCGGCAATGCGGACGGCACCATCCCGGCCTGGATCGGCGGCAAGAACTTCGACGACACCATCAAGAGCCAGACGCCGGCCACGCTGGAGGCGGTGCGCCAGCAATTCGAGCAGGTGCGCGCGAAGAGCCCCGGCGACTTCGACGCCCTGCTCAAGTATCTGGACAGCTTCACGCTGGCCGACTACCCGGCGATCTCCAAGCAGATCGACACCATCATCGCCAAGCTGCCCAAGGACCAGGCGGACCTCGCCACCAAGCAGCGCCAGCAGATCGGCGGCGGCGGCAAGTACGAGGCGCCGCAGTTCATCATCACCAAGGACAATCTGGCCAAATACGCCGATCACCTCACCGTGGGCCAGAAGGCGCTGTTCGCCAAATTCCCGGACTACAAGATGATCGTGTACCCCACGGTGCGCAGCGCCTTCTTCCCGGACGCGATCAACCAGGCCACGATCAAGAACGCCACCGCCGCCAGCCTCAAGGGCACCGACGACGTCGAAGGCGCCGTGCTCGGCTTCCCCTTCCCCATCCCCAAGACCGGCGCCGAGGTGCTGTGGAACCACAAGATGCGCTACCGCGGCTCGGCGGTGCGGCGCTACAACAACCAGGCCATCGTCAAGCAGGACGGCTCCTACCAGATCACCAAGCTGGTGGAGGACGTGAAGTTCAAGTACTCGAACCTGAAAGAGTCCAATCCCGGCACCAAGATCCTGCTGTATTACCTCTCCGAGGTGCTGTCGCCGCCGCGCGTCGCCGGCCAGATGATCCTGGTGCATGAAAGCTCGGGCGCCGGCGGCAGCGGCCGCGACGCCTGGATCTTCAATCCCGGCCTGGGCCGGGTCAACCGCGCGCCGGACGTGGGCTACGACAATCCCTACATCGGCACCGACGGCGAGCAGTTCAACGACCAGGTGGACGTGTTCAACGGCGCCCTGGACCGCTATGACTGGAAGCTGCTGGGCAAGAAGGACATGTACATCGCCTACGACTCCTTCCTGATCAACGCGCCGCTGATCAAGTACAAGGACATCATCCGGCCCGGCCATATCAACCAGAACCTGGCGCGCTACGAGCTGCACCGGGTGTGGGTGGTGGACGCCACGCTCAAGGCCGGCCTGCGCCACCAGTTCAAGCGGCGCACCTTCTACGTCGACGAGGACAGCTGGGCCATCGCCGCGGTGGACGACTACGACAACCGCGACCAGCTGTGGAAAGTGCAGGAAGCGCAGCTGATCACCGTGCCGTTCGTGCCCACCGTCACCGGCATCCCGGAAATCATCTACGACCTGCAGAGCGGCCGCTACTTCGTCACCGCGCTGCAGAACGAGGACAAGATTTCCGATTTCAAGATCGACTTCAAGGACGACTATTTCTCGCCCAACAACCTGAATCACAAGTCGCAGACTAAATGACCCGGCGAAGACAGGGATCCAAAGAATTGCCTGGAGCCGCATTCGGGCAAAAAATGAATGTATCGTCATTCCGGCGAAAGCCGGAATCCAGGGCTCGAAGCGCAGTAGGTGCCAGCTTTGGATACCGGCTTTCGCCGGTATGACGCCGGACTTGCACGGAGGAGAAAGCTGCCAATGAAGAAACGCACCCGGATCCTGGCCGCGCTGGCCGGCGCGCTTCTCGGCTGGAGCCTGCCCGCGCCAGCCCAGCAGCAGGACAGCAGCGACGACACCGGCACCGACACCACCCTGGTGCCGGTGCCGGCCAAGCTGGCGCCGCGGGCGGCCTCGGCCCTGCTGCTCGACCTGGCGCGCGCCGGCACCTCCTGGGTGGCGGTGGGCCAGCGCGGCAACATCCTGCTGTCCGCCGACGGCAAGACCTGGCAGCAGGTGCCGGCGCCCGCCGACACCACCCTGACCCGCGTGCGCTTCCTCGACGCCAGCCACGGCTGGGCCATCGGCTACGACGGCACCATCCTGGTCACCGAGGACGGCGGCAAGAGCTGGAAGCTGCAGCAATTCGACGCCGCCTGGGGCAAGCCCTACTTCGACATCCTGTTCTTCGATGCCAACAACGGCCTGCTGGCCGGCGCCAACGGCACACTCAAGAAAACCGCCGACGGCGGCAAGACCTGGAACGCGATCGACAGCGATGTTTTTGCCGACACGCCCAACCTGTACAACCTGCTGGCGCTCGGCGACGGCAGCCTGCTGCTGGCCGGCGAGCGCGGCTTCCTGGCCCGCTCCACCGACAAGGGCGCCACCTGGGTACAGCTCAAGTCACCCTACACCGGCTCGTATTTCGGCGCGCTGGCCACCGGCAACGGCGGCGTGCTGATCTTCGGGCTGCGCGGCAATGCCTTCTATGCGGCGAACATCGCCAAAGCGGCGCCGCTCAGCGCCAAGGAACTGGAGGCGATGCGCGCCGCCGCCTCCGACGCTGAGAGCGCCAGCAGCAGCCAGAACCCGGTAAGCGAGGTCGCCGGCTGGGTGCACCTGCAGCATGACGACACCGAGCCGCTGTTCGGCGGCGCGGCCGGTGCCGACGGCCGCATCATCCTGGTCGGCCAGAACGGCCGGGTGATGCAGGCGGACATTGCCGCGGGCGCGCTCAAACGCTTGCCGCTGGCGACGGACGCCAACATGAATGCCGCGCTGTTCGACGGCACGGCGCTGGTCACGGTGGGGACTTCCGGTGTCGGACGGTTGAACCTGCAGTAAGGCGGCATCGGCAACAGCACCTTCAATACACAAGTTTCCAGCCTTCGAGGTCCGCAGCCGGACACTCACGGCGGAAACAATCGCTACAAGGCATCAGGGAGTACGGCTCATGGCAGGCAAGGCAATCACCGGACCCGTTGCGGACGCCATCCTGCGCGCGGTCGAGCCGATCATCTACAAGCGGCGGCACCTCACGCACCTCATCCTGGTGCTGCTGACGCTGTTCTTCGGCGTGCAGACCATGCGCCTGCAGCCGGATGCCGGCTGGCTCAAGACGGTGCCGCTCGATCATCCGTACATGCAGAAGTTCCGGCAGTACTACAAGGACTTCGGCGGCGCCAACACCGTGCTGGTGGCGCTGATCCAGGACAAGGACAAGGGCGAGATCTACAACCCGCAGTTCATGGATGCCCTGCAGCACGCCACCGACGACGTGTTCTTCCTGCCGGGCGCGGACCGCGCGCGCGTGATGTCGATCTTCACACCCAACCTGCTCTACGTGGAAAACGTCGAAGGCGGCCTGTCCGGCTCCACCGTGATCCCGCACGACTACCAGCCGACGCCGGAGGTGCTGCAGAAGGTCAAGTCCAACGTGGCCAAGGCGCAGGCGATCGGGCGCTTCGTCACCAACGACCAGCGCGGCGCGCTGATCATGACCGAGCTGCTGGAGAAGGTGCCGGCCGAGCAGGCGGCGACAGCCGAAGGCGACACCGCCGCGCCCGCCGCCGACGCTTCGGCGGCGCCGGCCGACGACTACAGCCAGAAGATCACGCTGGCTCCGGACGACAAATTCACCGCCGCGGTGCAGCAGTTCCGCGAGAAGGTGCTGCACGTCAGCAGCGATCCGACCAGGCTGGACTACAACAAGGTCGGCGACTACCTGGAGAAGCTGCGCGCCAAATACGAGAAGAACGGCATCCGGGTCAGCATCATCGGGTTTTCGATGATCGTGCACGACATGACCAAGGCCGCGCTGCAGGTGGCCGGCTTCTTCATGCTCACCCTGGTCATCACCGGCGCGCTGCTGTGGTTGTATTGCGGCTCCTTCAAGCTGGGCCTGATCCCGCTCGGCTCTTCCATCGTCGCCGTGATCTGGGAAATGGGCGGACTGCGCTGCTTCGGCTTCGGCATGGACCCCTTCGCTATCCTGGTGCCGTTCCTGATCCTGGCGGTGTCGGTCAGCCACGGCGTGCAGTACGTCAACGCCTGGGTTGACGAGGTGCACCACGGCAAGAACAGCTACGACGCCTCGCTGGAAACCTTCCGCCGCCTGGCCATCGCCGGCACCATCGCCCTGCTGACCGACGTCGCCGGCTTCGCCACCATTTACCTGATCAAGATCGAGACCATCCGCGAGATGTCGATCAATGCCGTACTGGGCGGCCTGGCCATCATCGTCGCCAACAAGATGCTGGTGCCGATCTGGCTGACCATGATCAAGCTCAAGAACGTGGACGCCTTCATCGAGCGCCAGAACAGGAAGGACGCGGTGCTGGACAAGGCTTGGTGGTGGCTGTCCGGCGTGACCCAGCCGAAGGTGGCGACGGTGATCCTGCTGTGCTGCGGCGGCGTGCTGGGCTGGGCCCTGTGGGGCAAGCAGGACCTGAAAATCGGCGATGCCATCAAGGGCGTGCCGGAGCTGCGCCCGGACTCGCGCTTCAACCAGGACTTCAACGCCATCACCAACAACTTCCAGATCGCCGTGGACCAGCTCAAGGTGATCGCCGAGTCCAAGCCCAACGGCTGCGTCGACTACCAGCTGATGAACCAGGTCGACCGCTTCTCCTGGGACATGGACAATACCCCGGGCGTGGCCTCCTCGCTGTCGATGCTGACCTTGGCCAAGCTCGCCTACCAGGGCCTGTCCGAAGGGCGACTCAACGCCCTGGTGCTGCCGCGCAACCACTTCGCCCTGGCCCAGGCCACGGCGCTGGTGCCGACCAGCTCGGGCATGCTCAACGACGACTGCGACGGCATCGCCGTCTACATGTTCACCAAAGACCACAAGGCCGAGACGGTAGCGCACATCGTCTCCGAGGTGAAACGGTTCAACGAGGAGAACCGCAAGGACTTCTTCGCCCGCACCACCGACGTGAACCCGCAATACTGCGACACCCAGTACCAGACCTTCCAGGGACTCAAGGCCGCGGAAGGAGACGCGATCCTGTATGGCGCATCCGGCGAGACGCCCGATGCCGCCAGGCTGGCGGACGCACAGGCGCGGGTGAAGGACCTGCAGGCCAAGTACGACGGCATGCCCAAGGACTGCCCGGTGAACTTCGCCCTGGCCACCGGCAATGTCGGCGTCATGGCGGCGACCAACGAGGTGGTCGAAGCCCAGGAAGGCCGCGTGGTGCTGTGGGTCTATGTGGTCATCATCATCCTGCTGTGGCTGTGCTTCAGGAGCTGGCGCGGCATCCTGTGCATCGTGCTGCCGCTGGGCCTGGTGTCGGTGATGGGCTACGCCGTGATGGCCGCGCTCAACATCGGCATGAAGGTCGCACCCCTGCCGGTGCTGGCCTTGGCCGTGGGCATCGGTGTGGACTACGGCATCTACGTCTACGGCGTGATGGCCGGCGGCTTCGCCGAGGGCAAGCCGCTGCGCCAGGCCTACTTCGAAACCCTGCGCGGCACCGGCAAGGCGGTGATCTTCACCGGCATCACCCTAGCCGCCTCCGTCACCACCTGGCTGATGTCGCAGCTCCAGTTCCAGATCGACATGGGCCTGCTGCTGCTGTTCATGTTCACCGCCAACATGCTCGGCGCAATCCTGGTGCTGCCGGCCATCGCCTGTTTCCTGCACCCGGAGCGCTCGCCCAACAAGGGTGCGGAGCCTTCGACGCGGATTCCGCAGCATTCGGATTCGATTGGGCCGGGGTGATTGCTTACTCTCCCCTCAATCGCGAATCGTCATTGCGGCGAAAGCCCGAATCCCTATGACTTTCTTCCTCTCCCCTTGCGGGAGGGGATCGAGGGGAGGGGTAGCCG
>CAJCJI010000134.1 GCA_903970595.1 Verrucomicrobiota bacterium | reverse complement strand
GCGCCTGGCCGATGCCGCCCGCCGGGCGGAGTCGCGGCGCGCCGCCCGCTTGCGCGAGGCGGACACCCGGCGGCCGCCGCCGGACTTTTCGCCGCCGCCGCTTTGCTTGTTGACCGTGGCCCAGGCACGCGCCTCGGCCTCGCTCTTGACGACACCCCGGGCCTCGTAGCTCTGTTCGATATGCCTGGCCTTGCGCTTCTGCTTGCTGCTGTACGTGGACTTTTCTCCTCGGGGCATTGCATTGTCCTCCTCGATCGATCGCGCATCATTGAATTTGTGACGCCGGGCCGGTCCGCAAAGTTCAGTACTTGAATCTGCGGTGCCCGCAGTTGTCATAGCTGCAATCCAATGCTCAAGAGTGAAGAGATCCGTCAATGGCGGTGAGCGCTGCCTCCCGGAGGTTTGCGGACCGATTGCGCTGGCACAGCCGCCGCTGCCTTCTAGTGCTCCTGCCTGCGCTGCTGGGGGCATGCGCCGCGCCCGCGCCGAGGTCAGCCCCGGGCGCAGCCGCGGACGCGACTGCGACATCGCCAGCCGCCATCTACGTGATTCACCGCGGCTGGCATACGGATGTCGGGTTTTCCGTCTCGGACTTGCATGGTCCGTTGGCGGATTTGAGCAAGGCTTTTCCGGGGGCGCAATATCTGATTTTCGGCTTTGGCGATCGGCACTATGTCCTGGCCAAGGACAAGAATTTCGGAGAAATGCTGGCCGCACTTTGGCCCGGTCCCGGCATGGTGCTGGCGACCGGACTGGCCGCAACTCCCGAGCGTGCATTCGGGCAGGCGGATGCGCTAAGGATCGGGATCTCGCAGGCGCAGGCCGACGCGGCGGCCGCCTTTGTCTGGAAGTCGCTGCTCATCGACGGCAGGGGCGCAGCCCATCCCTATGCGCCAGGCCCCTACGCCGGCAGCCTGTTCTATGAATCCGCTACAAGCTATGCCGGCTGGCGCACCTGCAACACCTGGACCGCGCAGGCCCTGCACGCCGCCAATCTGCCAGTGCATACCCAGGGCGTGCTGCTCTCCTGGCAGGTCTGGGACCAGGCCAGGGAGTTGGCGACGCACTAGCCCTCAGTGTGGGCCTATCGGTTGAGTTTAGTGCTCCACCTCAATTCGGGCACGGCGGCCTGGTTCCGTCCTGGCAGACCACCGTTGCGCCCTGCGGCACCACCACCGTCGTTCCTGCCGCGGGCGGCGAGGGGCTGCTGCTGCTCCAGCTGCAAGACGTGAGCAGTGCCAACATCACCATGAGAACGGAAATACGCATAGCGGATCCTCCACAAGTCCCTGTGGGAAAGCGCTGCGCCGGCGGCGCAGCGCCTCGGCCTCTTAGTGTTTGCCGCGCGCTTCGTCGAACTTCTCTTTGACGACCTCGGCGCCGGCCTTGACCTTGTCCTTGACGTCCTCGACCTTTTCCTTGATCTCGCCCTTCATGCGGTCGACCTTGCCTTCCGCGCGCTGTGCGGCGCCTTTCTCTTCCAGGCGTTCGCTGCCGACGGCCTTGCCGATCTTTTCCTTGGCCTTGCCGATGGTTTCCTCGACATGGCCCCTGGCCTTGTCCGCGGCGGCGCTATGCGCGCCTGAGTGATCTCTGTCGTCCATGATTTCTCCGTGCTGCTATCGGATTGATAGTTCCGCAGTCCTTGCGGTCCTGAATATTGGACTGCTCGAATGCACGAGGGTTCCTGGGCAATGCGCGCCGGCCCCAGGGCAGGGCCGGCGCGTCGACCAATTCAACTAGTTGGATTCAGGCGGCTTGGGAGCCGACTTTCGTGCGCCGGCGCCGCAGCGCGGCGGCGATCCCCAATAGTCCGAGCAGCGCCGGACTCGCCGCACCGCCGCTGCCGCTGCCGCCGACGCTGATGGTGCCCAGGGGGCCGACCGTATAGGTTGTACTCGTAACGGCGCTGCTGGCGTAGCCCGGAGCCACGGCGATGGCGCTCAAGGTTTCGCTGGACGACACCAGGATCGGGCCGGTGTAACGGCTTGAGTGCGTCGTCGGAGTCGTGCCGTTGGTGGTGTAGTAAATCGTCGCGCCCGGCGTCGCGTCGGTGATCGTCACGCTCACGGTTTGTTGCGTATAGGTTCCGGTTTGCGGATTGTCGATCACCGGGGTCGCAGCCGCTTTGCCGCCGGATGAAGACGAGGAAGAACTGCCGCCGCTGGACGATGACGACGAGGACGAACTGCCGCCGCCAGAACTGCTGGACGAACCGCCGGAATGACCGCCGGACGAAGACGAGGAAGAGCTGCTGCTTCCGGATGAAGAGGAGGATGAACTCTTACCCCCGCTCGAACTGCCGCTGGACGAGCTGCCCGAGGAGCTGCTGGAAGAACTGCTGGACGAGCTGCTGGACGAGCTGCTCGAATGACCGCCGGACGAAGACGACGAAGAGCTGGAACTGCCGGAAGACGAGGAAGACGAACTGCTGCCCGAGGAACTGCTGGAAGAGGACGAACTGCTGCTGGAGGACGAGCCTCCCGACGAGGAAGAGGAACCCGATGCAATGCCGGCGATGCTGAAGCTGAAAATGGTTCCGTTGCCCGAGGTCCCACCAGACGGAGCGTTGCCGTAGAACGTGCCGCTGCCTGCTTGGATGGGTGTATACGCAGGGCCGTAGCCGTCGCTATTGCCGCCGCTGGAAAGGGCACTGAAGCTGTAGAGCGTGGTCAGCGTGCCGCTGGTCGTGATGCGGAACAAGGTGCCGGAGCCATTCTGGCCGCCGGCGGAGGCGGCGCCGTACAGGGCGCCGTCGCTGCCTTCCACCAGGCCGGCGACAATCACCGAGCCGTCGCCGTTGGTCGTATTGGCGGTGGTGCTGAAGGAATGCAGCACGGTCATCGCGCCGGCTGGCGTGATCTGGAACGCGGTTCCACCGCCGGGCACGATTGAAGTAGAGGTGGCTACATTTGCGGCGCCGCCGGCGTTCGTGGTGCCGTAAAAGTTGCCGTCGCTGCCCTGGATCACCCCGCCGTAGGGGTTGAGGCCGTCCGGGTAGGTGTAGACGTAGCCGCCGCCGCTCTGCGCCACGGCATCGCAGCCGAACTGGTAAAACAGGCTGAAGCTGCCGCCCGGGGTTATTTTGAACACCACGCCGCCGCCGGCCGAGTCGGGACACAGGCTCTGGTTCATATTCTGCGAAGCAGTGCCGTAAAAGTTGCCGTCGCTGCCCTGGATGAGCGGGCTTTGCGGGAAGCTGCCGTCGCTCTGGCCGGTGAAGGAGTACAGATTGGTGAACGTGCCGGTCGTGGAAACCTTGAATACCGTGCCGAGCCCGTTGGCGCCGCCGGCATAGGTGGTGCCGTAAAGGTCTCCATCGCTGCCGAAGACCAGGCCCGCGAATGGCGCCGCGCCGTCCACATCCGGGCCGGCCGATGCGCTGAACGTATGCAGAACCGTCAGCGTTCCGCCGGGCGTGAGCTTGAAGACCGTACCGTACTCGCTGCCCCCGCCCTCGCTGGTCGTGCCATAGAGGTTGCCGCTGCTGTCCGCGACGAGGCCGCCCAGGGGGTTCGCTCCGTCATTGTTGGCGCCCGAGCTGTTGTCGCTGAATGAATAGACCGTCGTCAGCGTGCCGGCGGGGGTCATCATGTAGACACTACCCGACCCATTGGCCCCGCCCTGGAACGCGGTGCCATAGAAATTGCCGTCCTGGGCCTGCAGCAGGCTGCCCTGCGGGGAAGAGCCGACGGTTCCGTCGAAGCTGGCGAGCGGCGTGAAGCTGACGCCGCTGGACTGCTGCGCCAGCACCGGCAGAGCCAGGATTGCCGCAAACCCCGCGGTGAGCACCATTCTCCGCGCGATTCCGCCGCCGGCCAGTTCCTTGACCGATGTCAAACCCATCTTGAATGTACGCATAAAAGTCCCTGTAAGTTTTCCAACCGGCTCTTTATCCCTGGAGTGTTTGCATCGCGCCGCTACCGGTAGTCGTAGCTCAACGTCAGCCCGTACACCCGCGTCATCCCGGTATAGCCGAACACCGAATCGCCCAGCTTGATCACGGAGGTGCGGTAGAACTCGTTGCCCATATTGCGCCCGTAGGCGGTCAGCGACCAGCTGCGGTCCGGCGCCGTCAGGCCCAGGTGCGCGCCGTAGATGCGGTGCGCGTTCAAGGCGAACAGCGGATCGTGTTCCAGCGTGGCGTTGGTGCCGCCGGTGTAGGTGAAGTCGCCGCCCGGGGAGATATTGAGATCGTGGCTGACGACAAACGTGTAGTTGGCCATCAGCGTGGCCTGCAGGCGCGGCGTGTAGTTGAACGATTGGCCGGCGAAGTCGAACGCGTTGCCCTGGTCGTTGTCGCCCTCGAATTCGATCACCTTGGTGCGGATGTAGGAACCCGAGGCGGTGAGGAACAGCCGCTTCACCGGCACATAGGTGGTCACCAGCTGCACGCCCTCGTCCAGCGATTTGGGCACGTTCTGCAGGTATTGCAGGGCGCCGAACAGCGGATCGTTGAAATAGGTCAGCAGCTGCTTGTTGGTGTAGTTGTAGTAATAGCCCGACAGGTTCGCCTGCAGCGTGTGCCCCGGCGAGGCGAACTTGGCGCCCACCTCGTAGGCGTCCAGCTTCTCCTGCACCACCGGCAGCAGGCTCTTCTGGTCCACCGAGAACACGGTGGGGAAGCTGCCCGCCTTGTAGCCGCGCGAATAGGACGCGTAGAGCAGGGAGTCGTCGAACGGCGTCCAGCTCAGCACCGAGCGCCAGGACAGGTTGTGCTCCGTCAGGCTGTCGGTGAACAGGCCGGCGTCATGCGTGGTGGGATTCAGGCTGCCGCACTGCCCCTGCGCCACCACCGAGTTGCCGCCGTTGAGGAAGCTCGCCGCGGTGAAGAACGGGAAGGGGATGATCGAGTTGTTGTCCGCCAGCACGTAGGTGCAGCCGGAGTAGTCCTGCTTCTCGTGCGTGTAGCGCACCCCGAGTGTGAGCTTCAGGGCATCGAGTATCTGCACGTTGCCGTCGGCGAAGGCGCTGTCGGCCTGCACCTGCGTCGCGCTCTTGGCCGCGCCTTTCTGGAAGAACAGCGGCTTGTACAACGGCGGCGTGTCGCCAAAGATCGCCACGTTGAGGCTGTTCTCCGAGCCCAGGCCCTCGTCCACCTCGTGGTGCTTGTCGAAGTTGCCGTTGACCCCGATCAGCCAGTCGGCGTGCGTGCCGATCTTGCCGGACAGGCGCACCTCGCCCTGGTAGGTGCGGATGTAGGCGTGCAGCAGCTGGTCGATGTCCTCCACGTCCATGCCGCCCTGCGGCAGCGAGGAGCCGTCGGCGCGCATCTGCTGGTAGCTGAACAGGCCGGTCAGGTTGATCTGCTGCGTGATGTCCCAGCTCGGCCGCAGCGAGGCCATCCAGAAATTATCGTGCAGGCCGTACGCGTTCTCGGGCGCGGGATTCCAGTCCGCGATGCGCGGATTATTGTTGTTGGGGATGAAGGGATAGTTCTTCACCGAGGGGTCGAGGAAGGAGTTGCCGAGGTTCAGGCCGGTCAGCGTCTGCAGCTCGCCGGTCAACGAGGAAGGCAGCTTGAACTGCGCCTGCGGCACTACCGCGTAAGGCGCCTGCGGCTGGCTCTTGTCGGTCCAGCCGGAGAGGGTCAGGCGCACCAGCACGGTCTCGCCCGGCTCCCAGTCCAGGATGCCGCGCGCCGCCTGCTTGTCGAGTTTGCCCAGGCTGTCGTCCGGCCGCGTGTTGCTGACCTGCCAGCCGTTCGCCGAGGTGGTGCTGCTGACCGCCAGCCGCGCGCGCAGGAAATCGCCGAGCGGCCCGCTGACGTAGCCTTCGCCGTCGACGCGGCCGAAGGCGCCATAGGACACGTCCGCCCCCGTGGCGAAATTCCCGGTGGGCTTGTTGGCGATGTAGTTGACCGCGCCGCCGGTGGCGTTGCGGCCGTACAGCGTGCCCTGCGGACCCTGCAGTACTTCCACCCGCCGCAGGTCCAGGTCCGGGCCCTTGCTCATGATGGGGTAGGCCAGGCTCACCTCGTCGTCGTAGATGCCGACGGTGGAGGTGGTGGCAAAGCTGGAATCGGCAAAGCCCACGCCGCGCATGGTGTAGGTGGGCGTGTCGAAACCGGAGTCGGCGGCGGTGAAGCCCGGCACCAGCTTGCCCAGGTCGCGCGTGTCGTACACACCCATCGCCTGCAGTTCCTCGCCGCGGAAGGAGCTGATGGCCATCGGCACCGAATTGATCGATTCGTTGCGCTTTTGCGCCGTCACCACCACGGTCTGCAGCTGGGTGGAGTCCGCCGCCGCATCGCTTGGCGGCGGCGGTGCCGCGTCCTGCGCGGACGCCGCTGCCATGCACAGCCCCAAGCCGAGCGCGCCGAGCGCCCAAAAACCCTGAATCGCAGTCTTCACCTGATCCCCTGATCCGATGCTGCCTGGACACCACGCAAATCGCGCAAAGCCCGGCTTTTTTGAAAGAACAAGCACTATGGCCGCAGGCCGGCGGCTTCGGTAAATACCGTTTAATTTGTTTGATATAGCCCTTTTACACACTCAATCGCAGGATTCGGCACCGGTCGCCTTCCTGCGCAAAGCCCGCCTCGGCATACTGAGCCATGATCGATCCCACCTCCGGCGAAGGCTGGCACGGCGAGGCGCCCGCGCCGCCGGCCGCGCCGTACATCCCTCCGGCGCCGCGTCCGGAAGCAACTTCCGCTGTGCTGGACTACCTGCGCGCCCTGCGTGCCGGCTTGCGCATCGCCCTGCTGGGCCGCCCCGCGGTACAGGACCTGCGCCTGGGGCCGGGGCAGTTCTGGGCCCTGCTGGCGACCAGCCTGCTGCTGGCCTGCGGCTGGGACTGGCTGGCGGTGGATCCCCCGCGCCGCTTCGACCTGTGGGGGCTGGAATCCACCGCGATCTTTTTCCTGCCGCTGCTGCTGGTCAGCACCGTGCTGGCGCGGCTGTGCGGCCGGCCGGAACTGCTGTGGCGCTTTGCCGTGCTTAGCGTGGCCTCCGACTTGCTGCCCGATGCCGTAGGCAACCTGGTCTACTGGCATGTCCTGCCGCAATCCGGCGGCGACAAGCAGCACTGGTACTGGTTGTATTACGCGCTGATGCAGTGCTGGAGCCTGGCGGTGAGCTGGCGCCTGCTGTCGCTGCTCGATGCGCCGCGCTCAGGGGTCCGCCGCGGCCTGGCCGCAGCGGCGATCACCGCCTTGTTCGCAGGCCTGTCCTATGGCATGCCCTACACCGGCATCTGGGAAAAAGACTACCGGGCCGAGTTCGACCGCAAGCGCCCGCCCGCCCTGATCGCCGAGGAAGTGTTCTCCCATCAGGACGAACTGGTGAACCAGGCGCTCGCCGGTCTGGCGCCGACCCAGCCCGGCCGGCCCAGCCTGTATTTCGTGGCCTACGCGCCGGACGGCGAACAGGACGTGTTCCGCAAGGAGGCTCTTTACAGCACCCGCCTGTTCGCCGGGCGCTTCGGCGCCGCGCAGCGCAGCCTCACCCTGGTCAACAGCCGCGCCACCGTGGGCCAGCTGCCCCTGGCCACCACGGTCAACCTGGAGCAGGGCCTGCGCGCCATCGGCCGCAAAATGAATCCGCAGCAGGACATCCTGTTCCTCTATCTCACCAGTCACGGTTCACCGGACGCCGAGTTGGCCGTCAAGCTGCAGGGCCTGAGCTTCAAGGCCTTCACCGCACCGCGCCTCGCGCAGATACTCAAAGACTCCGGCATCCGCTGGAAGGTGCTGGTGGTGTCCGCCTGCTACAGCGGCAGCTTCATCGACAGCCTGCGCGACGAGCGCACCCTGGTGATCACCGCCGCGCGCGCCGACCGCACCTCCTTCGGCTGCTCCGACGATGCCGAGTTCACCTACTTCGGCCGGGCCTACCTGCAGCAGGCGCTGAACCAGACCAGCTCGTTCACCGAGGCCTTCGCCAGGGCGCGTGCCCTGGTGAACCAATGGGAGACCCGCGACCAGTTCGAGCATTCCGAGCCGCAGATCGCCGAGGGCGCCCTGATCGAAGCCCAGCTGGAGCAATGGCGCGCCACATTGCCCGAGGCGGTGCGCGGCACAACCAACTAGCGCAATAGTAGGGCGGCCCGTGGCCGCCGGCTGTTTTGCCAATGTACTGCGGCGGCGGCCACGGGCCG
>CAJCJI010000133.1 GCA_903970595.1 Verrucomicrobiota bacterium | reverse complement strand
CGCAGACGGCCGCGGCACCCCGTCTCGAAACGAATTATTGAAGCCAGGCGCGCAGGAAGCGCGCCGGCCGCCGCACATCAAAGCAAGGAGCGGATTGGATGGCCGATGCAAGCTCGTCGCTCAACCTGGGCGTGATCGGCAATTGCGCGATCGGTGCCCTGTTGGACGCGGATGCGCGCCTGGTATGGTGCTGCCTGCCGCGCTTCGACGGCGATCCGGTGTTTCACGCCCTGCTCGGCGGCGCGGCCGAGCCGGCGCAGCAGCAGGGCTACTGGTCCTTCGAGCTGGAAGGGCAGGTGCGCAGCGAGCAGGCCTACCGAGACAACACTGCGATGCTGGTGACGCGGCTGTTCGACGGCAGCGGCGGCGCGGTGGAAGTGGTGGATTTCGCGCCGCGCTTTTCCGCGCGCGGGCGCAATTTCCGGCCGCTGCAGCTGGTGCGTCGGCTGCGGCCCCTGGCCGGCGCGCCGCGCCTGCGGGTGCGCCTGCGGCCGCGCTTCAATTACGGCGCCGAGGCGCCGCAGATCACCCACGGCAGCAACCACGTCCGTTACGTCGGGCAGCAGCGCACGCTGCGCCTGACCACCAACGCGCCCATCGCCTACGTTCTGGCGGAGACGGCATTCCTGCTGGAGGAGCCGGTGAGCTTCCTGCTCGGCCCGGACGAAACCCTGCGCGAAGGCGTGGAACAGATCGCCGCCGAGTTCGAAGAGGCGACCGAGCGCCACTGGCGCGAATGGGTCCGGCGCCTGTCGCTGCCGCTGGAGTGGCAGGACGCGGTGATCCGCTGCGCCATCACCCTCAAGCTGTGCACCTTCGAGGAAACCGGCGCCATCGTCGCCGCCCTCACCACCAGCATTCCCGAAGCGCCGGGCACGCAGCGTAACTGGGATTACCGCTATTGCTGGCTGCGCGACGCCTACTTCGTGGTGCGGGCCCTCAACCGCCTGTCCGAGGTGGAGACGATGGAGCACTACCTGCGCTACCTGGCCAACCTGATCGTCGAGCCGCGCGCGGCGGAGCACCTGCAGCCGGTGTTCGGCATCGGCCTGGAGCGGGATCTCGCCGAGTACGAGGCGCAGCACCTGCCCGGCTACCGCGGCATGGCCCCGGTGCGCATCGGCAACCAGGCGTACCAGCACTTCCAGCACGACGTCTACGGCAACGTGGTGCTGGCCTACAGCCAGGCGTTTTTCGACCGCCGCCTGCTGCGGCCGGCCGGCGGCGTCGAGTTCGCCCGCCTCGAGGGCATGGGCGAGCGCGCCTACGCCGTCTACAACACGCCGGACGCCGGTATGTGGGAGCTGCGCACGCGGGCCCGCGTGCACACCTCCTCGGCGCTGATGTGCTGGGCCGCCTGCGACCGCCTGGCCAAGATCGCGGCGCACCTGGGCTTTACCGACCGCGCCGCGCTGTGGCGCCGCCGCGCCGGCGAAATCCGCAGCGCCATCGAAACCCTGGCCTGGAACAGCGAACTGGGCAGCTTCGCCGAGAGCTTCGGCGGGCGCGATGTCGAGGCCGGCCTGCTGCTGATGGGCGAGGTCGGCTTCCTGCCGCCGCAGGACCCGCGCTTCGCCGGCACCGTGGCGGCGGTGGAGCGCCGCCTCAAGCATGGCGACTTCCTCTACCGCTACCACGCCGCCGACGATTTCGGCGCGCCGGAGACCGCCTTCAATGTCTGCACCTTCTGGTACATCGACGCCCTGATCCGGCTGCACCGCCGGGACGAGGCGCGCGAGCTGTTCGAGCGCTGGCTGGGCCACCGCAACCACCTGGGCCTGCTCTCCGAAGACCTGCATCCCGGCAGCGGCGAGCACTGGGGCAATTATCCGCAGACCTATTCCATGGTCGGCATCATCAACGTAGCCACGCGCCTGTCGCGGCCGTGGTCGGAGGCCGTATGAGCCGCATCGTCGCTGTTTCCAATCGGGTTGGTCCGCTTCGCGGCGCGGCGCGCGCCGGCGGCCTGGCGGTCGCGCTGATCGACGTCCTGCGCCAGTCGCGCGGCCTCTGGTTCGGCTGGAGCGGCCGCATCGGCGAGGCGGAAGGCTCCACCCAGACCGAGCGGTACCGCGGCTTCGAGGTGGCGACCGTCGACCTGACCGCGGCCGAGCACGAAGACTACTACAACGGCTTCGCCAACCGCTGCCTGTGGCCGCTGTTCCACTACCGCATCGACCTCACCGCCTACGACAGGCAGTACTACGACAGCTACAACCGGGTCAACGTGCGCTTCGCCCGCGCGCTGCATCCCTTGCTGAAAGAGTCGGACCGCATCTGGGTGCACGATTACCACCTCATCCCGTTCGCCCAGTCCCTGCGCGACATGGGCTGCGTGCAGTCCATGGGCTTCTTCCTCCACATCCCCTTCCCCTCGCGCGAGGTGCTGCTGACCCTGCCGCACCACGAGCAGCTGATCCAATCCCTGTTCGCCTACGACCTGATCGGCTTCCAGACCGAGCGCGATTGCGAGCGCTTCCTCGACTACGCCATCAACGAACTGCCCGGCGCCGAGGTGCGCGGCAACGTGCTCTCCGCCTATGGCCGGAGCGTGCGGGTCGCCGCGTTTCCGATCGGCATCGACGCGCGCGACTATGCCGACTTCGTCTACAGCGAGGACGGCCAGCGCCAGTACATGCGCGCCCGCAACACCCTGCGCGGACGCACCCAGATCATCGGCGTCGACCGCATGGACTACACCAAGGGCCTGCCCGAGCGGTTCGCCGCCTACGAGCGGCTGCTCACCGACTACCCCGACGCGCACGGCCGGGTCGAGTACCTGCAGATCGCCCCGCCCACGCGTGAAGGCGTGCAGGCCTATACCGACATCAAGCACCACCTGGAGCAGATGGCCTCGCAGATCAACGGCCGTTTTGCCGAGGTCGACTGGACCCCGCTGCGCTACATCAACCGCACCCTGTCGCGGCGCGCCCTGGCCGGCCTCTACCGCGCCAGCAAGATCGGCCTGGTCACGCCCCTGCGCGACGGCATGAACCTGATCGCCAAGGAATACGTCGCCGCCCAGGACCCGGAGGACCCCGGCGTGCTGGTCCTGTCGCGCTTCGCCGGCGCCGCCAGGCAGATGGAAGCCGCCCTGATCGTCAATCCCTACGACACCGTGGGCATGGCCGAAGCCATGCAGACCGCCCGCTACATGCCCCTGGTCCAGCGCCGCGAGCGCCATGCCGAACTGATGCGCGGCCTGCTCAAGGAAGACATCGTCCACTGGCGCGAGCACTTCGTCGCCGAGCTGCAATCCGCCTCCCTGCGTCGCGTCCCCGAACTGGTCCAGCAAGCCCAGTTCGAGCCCGCCAAGGTCCCCGCCGGTCAGTGGCCGCCGACCAGGCGCAGCGCCAGATAGGGCACCAGGTTGAACAGCAGGATGCCGATTTGGATTGCCAGGTCCAGGCGTGCGGCTATTGCCTGCCAACCTGGCATTCATTTCCAGCATACTGCTATTCGGTCGCGGGCGTCCCTTCAATATTGGTAATGGAGGTTCAGCCCCAGCGAGAACGGCTTCTGGTAGAACGAAACGCGCTGCCCTTCGCTGCCGGCAAAGGCGTAGGTCAACATCCGGTTGTCGGTCAGGTTGGTGCCCCAGAGGCTCGCCTCCCAGTGCTGGTACGGATTGCCGATGCCGATCTGCGCGCCGAGCGAATGCCCTCTTCCGAACGAAGTGGGATCTGCCAGGTAGGGGTGCTCCAGTCCGGTGTAGTGGTCGTTGATCTGCGCAAACATCTTCAGGCCTTGGGAAACCGGGTGCTCATACCGGGCCATGCCACCGCCGCTGAAGATCGGCGCATCCGGCAGCATCTGGCCGATATTCACCGGCGTAAACAGCGCCAGCCCATTGTCGCTGGTCAGGGTTTTCGTGACCTGGGAATGAAGATAGGTGGCGTTGCCGCTGATCTCCAGGCCACGGATCGGCCGCCATGCCGCTTCGCCCTCGATGCCGGCGATCCTGGAGCCCGGCACGTTGCCCAGGCCCGCGATGAGCGGTTGCGTACCCACCGGTCCCGAGTAGAGGGACAGGCTCGATTGCCGGTTGTGGAGTTCCGTGTCGAATGCGGCAGCATTGAATTCCAGGGACTTCCCGAAAAACCGGCTCTTGAAGCCGAGCTCCATGGTCAGTTCCGTCTCCGGCTTCACATAGCCCCAGTCCACCTGCACCTGGGCCGGCTGGCCATAATAAATTCCGCCCTTGTATCCGCTGGCCGCGCTGCCATACAGCAGAATGTCCCGAGTGAGATGAAAGTCCGGCTCGACCCGGAAGGAGACGTTCTGGCTGGAGCGCGACTGATCCAGCGCGGCAAGCACCGAGTTGGGGATGATCGGCCCGGAGAAATTATTCGCCGCATAGCTCAGCAGGCCGGTCGGGTCGATGGTCACGCCGTCGAACGCAACCGCGTCGTGCGAGTAGCGCAGTCCCGTCACCAGCGTCCAGTGTTGCGACAGGTGCGTGTCCGCATGCGCGAAGATTCCTTCCGACTGCTGCGTCTGCACGAAGTTCGCGGCGGTGATGGCCTTGCCCGAATCCGTGATGGAATCCGCGAGCCCATAGACGAAGGTCCAGTCCAGCGAATCGCGGCAGACATACCGGTTCCGCGAATACTCCGCACCCACGATCCAGTCGACCCTGCCGCCGGTGGCCGACGCCAGGCGCAATTCCTCGCTGAGCTGCCACTGCTGGAAATTCTTGGTCCAGTTGTTGTCGGCTGCCGGGTAGCCGTCGTAGTTTTCCAGGCTGTGGTCGGCAAAATAGTCGTAGGCGCTGATCGAAGTGAGGGTTGTAGTCCCCAGTGCGACATTGAGTTTGCCAACGAAGCCTTCACCGCCTTCGTCCTTGTACAACGGCAAGCCGCCAACCCTGACGTGCTCACCGCCGGGTGGGCTGTCCAACAAGCCGGCGGTCGGAAACGGCAGGTTGGGCGGCACCAGGGCTTCGACATTCGGGGTCGATGGCGACGACGGCAGGGAATGGTCATACACATAGTGAAAATTGAGCAGCAGGTCGGCCTGGCCGGAAAGGCGGACGTCGAACAGCGAGCGCGCTCCGCCGCGGTTCAGCTTGCCGAACTTCTGGCCGGTATCGATATCCGTTTGATAGCCGGTGCCCTGCGTCGTCGCGGTGGCGGCCAGCCTGCCCTTGACGGCGCTGGTCAATGGGCCGCTGACTGCCGCGGTAACGTCGGTCGTTTCCCAGCGGCTGTAGTCCACATCGGCATAGCTCTCGAAGTAGTCCGTCGGTTGCCGGGAAATGATATTGATGGCCCCGCCCGCCGTGTTCTTGCCATACAGGGTGCCCTGCGGGCCCTTGAGGATTTCGACACGGTCGATGTCATACATCGCAGCGGTGAGAAACCCCGGAAAGCTGGCGAACACCTCGTCCAGATAGGTTCCGACGCCGCTGCTGTTGTTGGTATTGAAATCATCGAGCCCGATGCCGCGCACCAGAAACAGCGGCGTGCCGTCGGTGGTCGAATCCATGGTCGACAGGCTCGAGGAAATGTAGGAAAGATTCAGCGGCTGCTGGATGCGCAGGGCGGACATGTCCGCGCCGCTCACGGTGGTGACCGCCACCCCGATATCCTGTGCATCCTGGCGCCGCTTCTGCGCCGTGACGACCACTTCCGGAATAGCCGTACTGTCTCCTGCCGCCGCAGCGGTTGGCGCAGCCGGTGCCTGTTCCTGGGCGAGGACCGCGGCTGCCCAAGACAAGGCGGCGGCGCCGCACCATATGCGGGCATGCATTTTCACTTACGATTCCCCTGGACAAGTTCGCTTGTGTCGGGCCGGCGTGGGCGGCCTATACAGGTCGATACAGGTCGCACGATAGCTGCGCTCTTATAGAATGTAAACAAAATGTGAATGAATTGGCATGCGCCTGCTGCTGGTAGAAGACCACCGTGACATTGCCGCGAACATCGGCGACTACCTTGGCGCCGCCGGGCACGAGGTGGCCTTCGCCTACGACGGCGCCGCGGGACTCCATCGCGCCGAACGGGAGCCGTTCGACGTCATCGTGCTGGATCGCATGCTGCCGCAGCTGGACGGGGTGGAACTATGCTGGCGGCTGCGCCGGACTGGAAAAACCGTGCCGGTGCTGATGCTCACCGCCCTGGATACGCTGCCCGATAAGATCGCGGGCTTCGGCGCCGGCGCCGACGACTACCTGGTCAAGCCTTTCGAACTGGCCGAACTGCTGCTGCGTCTGGAAGCTCTGACCCGGCGGGGGAACCCCCTGCCGGCACGCCAGTTACACCTAGGCACCCTGGTGTATGACTTGCAAACCTTGCAGGCAAGTCGCGCCGGCAAGGCACTGGCCCTGAACCCGACCCTGCGCATCATCCTGGAAGTGCTGCTGCGCCAGGCCCCGGATGTGGTTTCGCGCGCCGAACTCAAGCAAGCGCTGTGGGGCGATGCGCCGCCGGGCGACGAGGTGTTGCGCGCGCATATGCACGCCCTGCGCGTGGCGCTCGACCGCTCGTTTGGCCAGCCGATGCTGCGGACCGTTCATGGAGCCGGCTACCGCCTGGTGGACCCGAGTGAACCTTAGATCCCGGCTCGCCGCCGCATTGATCGGAACCTCGCTGGGAGCCATCGGCATTTATTCAATCGGCATCTGGACCACCTACGCCTGGCTGGAGAGCACCACGCTGGACCGCATGCTGGGCCGGGACCTGGATACCCAGCTGCAGTCCGGACCCAATGCCGTCATGGCCGACACCCACCTGCATTATTACCGCCCAGCGCAGTCGCCGGCGGCGCAGCTACCCGCCGAACTGGCCCGGCTGGCACCAGGCTCGTACCGCGACTTCAATCTGCCCGACGGCAGCTATCACGTGCTGGTCCGCCAGATCGCGCCGGAAGATCGCGCGTACATCACCTACGATGTGCGCGACCTGGAGCTGCGCGAACGTTGGCTCCGGCTCGCGCTGGCGGGCGGCATGCTGGTGGCGGCGGCGCTGGCCTGGCTGTGCTCCCGCTGGATTGCGGACCGTACGCTGCATCCCCTGGATACCTTGGTCGGGCGCATCCGTGCTCTCGAACTGCAAGGGCGCGGCGCGCGCCTGGAATCCCGCGCGGAGGATGGTGAACTCGACATGATCGTGCGGGCCTTCAACGAACGGCTGCTGGAGATCGACGCCTTGCTCCTGCGGGAGCGGGCGTTCGCTTCTGCCGCAAGCCACGAATTGCGCACACCTTTGGCCGCCATCCGTGGCGCGGCCGAACTGCTGGCCAGTCAGCCGGGCGGGAATTCTCCCGTATTGGCGCGAATCGAGCGCGCGGTGGTGGAGGCCACACGGGATCTGGATGCGCTGCTGGCCCTCTCGCTTGCCCGCCAGCTTCCCCCGGCCCGGCCATTGTTGCTGCATGAATCCTTACCTGGTTTGGCCGAACCTTATCTGGCTCAGGCGCAAGCGCAAGGCACCACCATCGTCTGGAGTCTTGAGCCCACGGAGCTCCTTGCACCACCCGGGGTCATTAACATTATTTTCACAAATTTATTGCGCAATGCGGTGCGCGCCACCGCGGGCGGGCAAATTCGAATCGAGCTGTCCGGGCGTCGCCTGTCCATCGCGGATTCCGGCAGCGGCATGTCCCCCGCGGCAGTGAGCCGAACCTTCGAGCCGGGAATGCGCGCAAGCGAAGGCGGCAGCGGCATGGGCCTTTATATCGTGCGCACCCTGGCGGAACGATGCGGCTATCACTTGAGCCTGCGCAGCGCGCCGGGTGCGGGCACCAGGGTGGAGATCCTCTTCGACTGATCCTGCCTGGAAGGCGTAATCGGTATCCGCCTACAATGTCCCGATGCATTGAGCGGATAGAGGAATCCTGATTTTGCTTGACGCGCCTGTGTGCCAGGGCATAGCGTCACCGCTGAATGGGGAACTTGGTCGCGGGTAGTGCATCAGGGCCATCGATGCACCAGACAAATCAATTACGATTAGGGCTGACAATGTATCTCACCAGACGTTTTTCTCGCTCTGTGCTTGCGCTGTTCGTGCTGGCCCTCAGCGCCGGGGCCACCCGGGTCCGGGCGGCGGATGTTGATGAAATAGCCCAGAAGAACGCCGAGGCCAAGGGCGGCATGGCGCAACTTCAGGCCATCAAGACACTCAGGCGCAGCGGCAAATTGATCGTCAACGGCGGCTTGCTGAAACTGGACTACGCCCAGATGCAGAAGCGCGGCGGGATGATCCGCGATGAAGCCACCTTGCAGGGCTTGACCGTGGTGCAAGCCTATGACGGCACCGAAGGTTGGCAGGTGAATCCGTTCCAGGGCCGCAAGGACGCCGAACGCACCCCGCCTGACGACAACAAGGGCCTGATCGAGGATTCGGATATCGACGGTCCGCTGGTGGACTACAAGGCCAAGCACTATCAACTCGAGGATGCCGGCACCGAGGACGTCGATGGCACCCCCGCGCTGAAGCTCAAGCTCACCCGCCCCGGCGGCGACATCGAATACATCTACCTGGACCCCGATCACTTCCTGGAAATCCGCAGCATCAGCCTGCGCACCGAGCACGGCGTGCCGGTGGAGATGCAGGTCGACTATGGCGACTATGAGAAGGTCGCCGGCGTCTATTTTCCATTCTCCATTGTCAGCGGCAAAAAAGGCTCTTCCGACAAGCAGGTGATCGAGTTCGACAAAGGCCAGGCCAACCTTGAGATCAAGGATGCCAAATTCCAATTTCCGAAACCGGGCGTGACGGTCGGCCCGGTCTCACCTACTGGCGATTGAGGGGACGACATGCGCAATTCCTGGTTCGGCATTCTCATCCCCGGCCTGCTCGCGGCGAGCAGCGCATTGGCACAGGGGACGCCGGTCGCCCCGTTTGACGCGGGTTCGATTTCGGGCCTGGGCGCCCGCAACATCGGATCGGCCGCCATGAGCGGACGCATCGCCGCCATGGCGGCACAGAATATCGACGGCAAGACCGTCCTGTTCGTCGGCGCCGCCAGCGGCGGCGTATGGAAGTCGTCGGACGCCGGCACGACCTTCAAGCCGGTGTTCGACGACCAGCCGGTGCAATCCATCGGCGCCATCGCCATCGATCCGCAAAACCCGAAGAACGTCTGGGTCGGCACCGGCGAAGCCTGGACGCGCAACAGCGTGTCGATCGGAGACGGCATCTATAAGTCGACCGATGGCGGTGAAACCTGGGTCAACAGCGGACTGCCCAATTCCGAGCGCATTACCAAGATCGTGGTCGATCCGCGTTCCAGCGACACCGTCTATGCCTGCGTCCCGGGCAAATTGTGGAGCGACTCCGCCGATCGCGGCCTGTACAAGACCACCGACGGCGGCAAGAACTGGAAGCTGATCCTGCCGGGAGCAAACCTCTCCACCGGCTGTGCGTCCATCGACCTCGATCCCAAGAATGCGGACATCGTCTTTGCCGCGAGCTGGGATTTCCGGCGCAAGGGCTGGACTTTCCGTTCCGGCGGCGAAGGTCCCGAGGCATTTTCCGGCAGCGGCCTGTTCCGTTCGGCCGATGGCGGCGCCACCTGGGCCGAATTGACCCCGGCGGCGAACACCGGCTTCCCGGCCAAGCCCTACGGCCGGATTGCCGTGGCGGTGGCACCCAGCGATTCCAATACGGTCTATGCCGTGGTCGAAGGCATCGATTCGGCGCTGTATATTTCCCATGACGCGGGCAAGACCTGGGAGCAGGGGGACAAGAGCCAGTGGATGGTGTGGCGGCCGTTCTATTTCTCCAATCTGATCGTCGATCCGCTCAACCCGAAGTTGTTGTATAAGACCGACGGCGCGCTGATCCGCAGCGACGACGGCGGCAAGAGCTTCAGCGCCATCGGCGGTTTCGTCGGCGCGCACGGCGACGTGCACGCGGTGTGGATCGACCCGAACAACACCAAGCACGTCATCTCCGGCGACGATGGCGGCCTCTGGCTGTCCTATGACGGCGGCAACAAGTGGTGGAAAGGCGACAATCTGCCGATTTCGCAGTTCTACCACGTCAGCATCGACAACGCCGACCCCTATCATGTGCTCGGTGGCTTGCAGGACAACAGCTCCTGGCGCGGCGATTCCTCTTACCCCGGGGGAATCACCAACTCACGCTGGGAGAATTTCTACGGCGGCGACGGCTTCTGGATGTTCGCGGACCCTTCCGATCCCAATTATCTCTACGCCGAATACCAGGGCGGCACCATCGGGCGGGTCAACGTCAATACGCACGAAACGCGCGATATCCAGCCCAAGCCCAATTATCATGAAAAGCTGCGCTGGAACTGGAACACGCCGATCGCCCTGTCTCCGACCAACAAGAAGACCCTGTACATCGGCGCCCAATTCCTGTTCCGCTCGCGCGATCATGGCCAGACCTGGCAGCGCATCTCTCCTGATCTGAGCACCAACGATCCGGAAAAGCAGAAGCAGGAGGAATCCGGCGGCATCACCGTGGACAATTCCGCGGCGGAGATGCACACCACGATCTATTCGATCGGCGAATCGCCGAAGAACGCGAATACGATCTGGGTGGGAACCGATGACGGCAATCTGCAGCTGACGCGCGACGGCGGCCGGCACTGGAGCAATGTCGTCGGCAACGTGCCCGATCTGCCCAGGAATTCCTGGGTGAGCTGGGTGCAGGCCGGCAATTTCGACGCGGGCACCGCCTATGCCGCGTTCGACCGCCACACCTTCGGCGACATGAGCCCTTATCTGTACAAGACCACCGACTACGGCGCCCATTGGACAGCCTTGCTCAGCCCCGCCGATACCCACGGCGTCCGCGGTTACGCCCACGTCATCCGCGAAGATCTGCGCAAGCCGGATCTCCTGTTCCTCGGCACCGAATTCGGCCTATGGATTTCGGTGGATGGCGGCAGCGCCTGGGCGCAGTTCAAGGGCAGCCACCTGCCCAACGTGGCCGTGCGCGACCTGGCCATACAGCCGCGCGACAACGACCTGGTGATCGCCACGCACGGCCGCGGCATCTGGATTGTCGACGACATCACACCGCTGCGCACGCTTTCGACCGAGGTCCTGCAGAAGGAGGCGAGCTTTGCCGGGTCGCGTCCGGTGCAGCAGCGCATCGAAGCCCAGGGCGGCTGGGCCAATGGCGCCGCGGCCTTCGTCGGCGACGACGTGACCGATGGCGCCGTGATTACCTACTATCAGCGCGAGCGCCATCTCTACGGCAAGCTCAAGATCGAGGTGCTTGATGCGGCCGGCAAGGTGGTCGACGAGTTGCCGGCATCCACCCGCCGCGGCCTCAACCGCGTGGTCTGGAACATGCACGTCAAGCCGCCGCGGGTACCGCCGGCCGCGCAATTGGCGTTCAACGGCACGCAGGGGCCGCGCGTGGTGCCTGGTCTTTACACCGTCCGCATGACCAAGAACGGCCAGATCTATGATCTGCCGCTCGACGTCGCGGTGGACCGGCGCAGCAAGCACAGTCTGGCCGACCGGCGCCAGCAGTTTGAGGCGGCGCAAAAAGTCAGCGAATTGTTCGGCGATGAAAGCGATCTGTTCGCCAAGGTCACCGACCTGCGCCAGAATATTGCCAAGCGCATCAAAGTCAGCGCAGAAGCCAAGCAGGACGATCTCGTCACCCAACTGCACGGCTTCGACGACAAGGTCGATGCGGTACGCAAGCAGATCGTCGCAACCAAGGAAGGCGGCGCCATCACCGGCGAAGAACGCTTGCGCGAACATACCGACCAGCTGTATGGCGCGGTCACGTCCTGGGATGGCCGGCCTGCCGGCTACCAGCTCGCCTATATCGCCAGCCTGCGGCACGAACTCGACGATATCGAGAAGCAATTCTCCACCCTGACCACTATCGATCTGCCGGCGGTCAACGATGCGCTCAAGGCCAAGCAGCAGGACCCCCTGACCGTGCTCCAGGAAGTTCCGGTCGCCGACGACGATGCCTATGGCAGCGGGCAGATGGCGGGCAGGGACCGGGATGCGGACGCCCAGTCCGAGCAAATGGTGCCGCGGGATTTGCGCCTGAGCTATTGAGCAACACCGGTACGGGATGGCGTCAGCGCGAGCGCTGCCGCCGTCCCGTACCGGACCGATTGAGGATCCCGTATGCCACTCTCGAGTCGCGCTGCGGCGGCAGCGTTGATTGCGGTGCCGCTGCTCCTTGGCGCTGCGGCGCAGGCACCGGCCCCGTCCCTGCCGGACCTCCACTGGCGGCTGCTGGGACCGTTTCGCGGCGGCTGGAGCACCATGGCCGTCGGCGTGCCCGAGCAGCCGGATACCTACTACTTCGGCGCCGCGGGCGGCGGTGTATGGAAAACGGAAAATGCCGGACGCACCTGGGAAGCGGTGGCGGATGAAGCCGGCATCGTCTCCGTTGGCGCCATCGCCATCGCCCCAAGCGACTCTCGTGTCATCTACGCCGATAGCGGCCAGCCGGAGCCTCGCTACGACATCGCCGCCGGCGACGGCGTCTATCGGTCGGGGGACAGCGGGCACACCTGGCAGCATGTAGGCCTGGAAGCGCCGCGATACCTGAGTACCATCCTGGTCGATCCGCAGGACCCGAACGTCGTCACGGTGGCGGCGCCGGGCCATTTGTTCGGTCCGGACAAGAACCGAGGGGTCTACCGCAGCAGCGACGGCGGCAGGACCTGGACGCAAACCCTGTTCATCGACGACAACACCGGCGTGGTGGACCTCGCCGCCGACCCCCGCCATCCGCAGGAGGTTTATGCCGCCGCCTGGCAGGCGCGCAACTGGCCCTGGCTCAGCTACTTCACCCCCATGGTCGGCCAGGCCAGCGGACTCTACAAATCGGCTGACGGCGGCAGAACCTGGGCCCCGCTGCGTGGGGAGGGCTGGCCCAAAAGCGCCCTGGGACGCATCGGCCTGGCCGTGACGGACACGCCGCTTGGCACCCGCATCTATGCCACGGTCGATTCCGAGGAGGACGGCGGCATCTGGCGCTCCGATGACGGGGGCGCGCACTGGCAGCGCGTCAACAATGACGGCGATATGTTCGGCAGTTGGTATTTCAGCCGCATCACCGTCGCGCCGGACAATCCCGACGTGCTTTATACCAGCGGCCAGTCGATTCGCCGCTCCACCGACGCCGGCAAGACCTTTGTCGTCGTCAAAGGCGCTCCCGGCGGAGACGACTATCACGGCTTGTGGATCAATCCCAAGCACCCCGATCACTGGATCACGGCCAGCGACCAGGGCACCGTGATCAGTGTCGATGCCGGAAAAACCTGGAGCGACTGGTATAACCAGCCCACCGGGCAGTTCTATCACCTGGCGGCCGACAAGCGCTTTCCCTACTGGATCTATAGCGGTCAGCAGGACAGCGGAACCGTGGGCATTGCCAGCCGCAGCGACTACGGCGCGCTTACGTTCCGGGACTGGCAGCCGGTCGGCGGCGACGAGCGCGACTACGATATTCCCGACCCGGCCGACCCTCTCACCGTTTACGGCAGCGGACTTGGCGGCCGGATCTCGCGCTGGGATGCGCGCACCGGGCAGGTCGCCAATGTGTCGCCCTGGCCCGTCAGCAGCTACGGCAAGCGGCCGACCACGGTCAAGTACCGCTACACCTGGATCGCGCCGCTGGTAGCTTCAACGCAAGCGCCCTATGCGCTCTACGCCGGCGCACAAGTCCTCTTCCGCTCCACCGACCGCGGGGCGCATTGGCAGACCATCAGCCCCGACCTCACCGGCGCCGACCCCAAGGCGCAACACTGCGAGGGCGATGTCGCCATAACCGCGGCGCGCGCCTGCGGCTACGGCGTGATCTACAGCATCGGCCTGTCGCCGCGCGACGGCAAGCTCATCTGGGTAGGCACGGACGACGGCCTGATCCAGCTCAGCCGCGATGGCGGCGCGCATTGGGCCAAGGTTACGCCGGCGGACTTGCCGGACTGGGCCCGTGTCAACAGCGTCGATCCCTCGGCCCTGGATGCAGGAACCGCGTACGCCGTGGCAGACAATCATCGACAGGATGATTTCACTCCACACGTCTGGCGGACGCACGACTTCGGCAAGACCTGGCGATCCATCACTGCCGGACTGCCGCCGGATCACTTCGTTGCGGTGGTGAGAGCGGATCCGCAACAGGCCGGCCTGCTGTATGCCGGAACCGACACCGGCGTCTACGTGAGTTTCGACGACGGCGAACATTGGCGGGATCTGCAGCTCAACCTGCCGCATGCCTGGGTGCGCGACCTGCTGGTCCATGGCGACGACCTGATCGCGGCCACCCAGGGCCGCGCGCTATGGGTGCTGGACGATGTGTCGCCGCTGCGGCGGATGCATGACGGCGCCGATGGCACGCCCATACGCCTGCTGCCGCCGGCATCCGCTTACCGCCTTCGCGGCGACAACAATCGCGATACGCCCCTGCCGCCGGAAACCCCGCAGGGCGGCAACCCGCCGGCCGGAGCGACGATCGATTACTTTGTCGACGCTGACGAGAAGGGCCCGGTCAGCCTGGAGATCCGTGACGCGCAGGGCCAGCTCGTTCGCCGCTTCTCCAGCGATGACAAGCCGCCCGCGCTCAATGCCGAGCGCTACTTTTCCGAGGCCTGGATCAAACCCGCGCCTATGCTGTCCGCAGCGCCCGGCTGGCACCGCTTCATCTGGAATCTGCGCTATCCACAGCCCCAGGCGATCGCCTACGACTACACCATCGCCGCAACCTATGGCCAGGATACGCCCGTACTGCCGCAAGGACCCTTTGTCCTGCCCGGCCGCTATCAGGTTTCGCTCAGTGCAGGGGACAAGGTGGCCCAGGCCCCCCTGCTGATCCAACTCGATCCGCGCGTGAAGGCCACAGCCGCGCAATTGCAACAATCCCTGGCATTTTCCATGGCGGTCGGCAATGCGCTGGGGCAGGCCTACCTGGCAAAAGCCGAGGCCCAGGCCGTTGTGGATCAAATCGAATCGATCAAGCCCAAGCTCACCGGCCCCGAAGCCGGCCCGGCGCTGCATGCCCTGGATGCCTTCCTGGCCGATGCCGAGCCGCTGCTAAAGAAATCACCCGGATCGGCGGACGATCTGGCATCGCTCAGCGCCGTTTTGGCCGGCCTTGAAACCGATGCCGAATCCGCCGATGTCGCCCCCACCACCGCGCAGCGGAACGTACTCGGCGACTACTCGACCCGGCTGGGTCATGGAATCGCGGTATGGCGAACACTGCGCACTATCCGGCTCGACACCTTGAACGCCCAACTGCAGGGAAGCGGATTGGGCCCGGTCGCTTTGCCTTCAGCAGACCAGCTGCGAGCGGATGCGCCGGATGGTGGCAAGGATTTGCCCTGACCAGCCCACCCGACATTCCTCCCGCCCCGATGTCCTGACCCACCCGGACTTCCTTGGACCTTGACGCAGCGCGTCCGCCGACCGGCGGCGCTGCGGGGCCGACAAGTGAATGTTCAGGACGCGGCGGTACGGTTTTCTGTAGATAAAACATGCTATGGCAGCAGGCATTTGTTGCTTGCGGTGCCACAATCGGCGCCTGTGAACGATGGGCATGCAGGTGGCGTGAAATGATCTCCGAGGAAGCGATACAGGCTGCGATCATCCGGCTTTTCGCGGAGCATGCGCGCGCAAGCGCGGAGCCCCTGGAAGCGAACGCCCTCTACGAGTTGTGGCGCACCACCGGCCTGCGGCGCGACGATCTGGCGGCCGGGATCATCGCGCTGCTGGATTCCGGCGTGCTGCGGGCGGAACATGGGTCCGGAGTGCGCCTGTTTTCCCTGGCGCAGTTCGCTGAAGGCGATCCGTCCGCGGCAGCGGCTTCCGCTGTGAAGGCCGAATTGGCGCTGGCCGCGCAGCGCAGCGAAGAAACATCCCGGCGCCGGTTTGGCCGCCGCAGCAGGGACCAGGAGTCGCTGCACGCCTGAGCCGCTCCGGCGCGCGAGAGCCGATCGTAGGGCGGCCCGTGGCCGCCGCGATGCATGCGCAAAGCAACCGGCTACAAAGCTAGCCGCCGCCAAAAGCATCCTTGTACCGCTCCCGCAACACCGCCTTCTGCACCTTGCTCATCGCGTTGCGCGGCAACTCGTCCAGAAACCAGATCTTCTTCGGCAGCTTGAACCCCGCCAGTTCGCCGCGCAGACCCGCCAGCAGGTCCTCTTCGGCCAGCCTGGCGCCGGGCTGCGCGATCACCGCGGCGGCGACGGCTTCGCCGAAATCGGGGTGCGCCAGTCCGAACACCGCGCTCTCCAGCACCCCGGCCTGGGCGTCGAGCACCTCCTCGATCTCCTTGGGGTAGATGTTGAGCCCGCCGCTGATGATCAGGTCCTTGGCGCGGCCGACGATGCGCAGGTAGCCGTCCGTGTCGCGCACGCCGATGTCGCCGGTGACGAACCAGCCGCCGGCGCGGAACTCCGCCGCGGTCTTTTCCGGCATCTGCCAATAGCCCTTGAACACATTGGGGCCGCGCAGCTCGATCATCCCCGCTGCCCCGGCCGGCAGCGGATCGCCGTCCTCGCCGGTGATGCGCACCGCAACGCCGGGCAGGGGCAGCCCCACGGTGCCGGCGCGGCGCTCGCCGTGCAGCGGGTTGGAGCTGATCATGCCGGTCTCGGTCATGCCGTAGCGCTCGAGGATGCGCTTGCCGGTCCGCGCCTCGAAGGCCTTGAAGGTATCGGCCAGCAGCGGCGCCGAACCGGATATGAACAGGCGCGTATTGCGGCACCGTGCCGCGTCCAGCGCCGGCTCCGCCAGCAGGCGCGTATAAAAGGTCGGCACGCCCATCATCACGCTGCACTGCGGCAGGCGCTCCAGCACCGCCGCCGGCGCAAAGCGCGCCTGCAGCACGGTGCGCGCTCCGCTCAGGAAGGCGCAGTGCAGCGCCACGAACAGCCCATGGATGTGATACAGCGGCAGCGCGTGCAGCAACGTATCGTCCGCGCTGAACCCCCACAGCTCCACCAGGGTGCGCGCGTTCGAAGCGAGGTTGCCGTGCGTGATCATCGCGCCCTTGGAGCGCCCGGTGGTGCCGGAGGTGTAGCAGATCACCGCCAGGTCCCCGTCGTCCCGCCCGGCGATGGCGGTGTGCGGCCGCGCGGCCGCTTCCGCCGCCAGCCCGGCCAGCTCCCCTTCGCCCGCAGCCCCCAGCGTCACCAGGCGCACCCCGGCCTGCTTTGCCACCGCCTCCAGCGCCGCGCGGCGCTCGGGAGCGGCCGCCAGGATGCGCGGCTGGGCGTCGCCCAGGAAATAGGCCACTTCCGCCGGCTGGTACGCCGTGTTCAGCGGCAGGGATACCGCGCCCAGGCGCAGGCAGGCGAGGTAGAGCAGCAGGTTTTCGGCGGACTTCTCCACCTGCGCCGCCAGTCGTTCGCCGGCCCGCAGACCCAGGCCCGCGAGCGCCGCGGCGTAGGCGGCGACGGCGGCGTCGAGCTCGGCGCCGGTGTACGCGCGGCGTTCCGTCTCCAGCAGGACCTTGGCGCCATGCTCCTCGAAACAGGCCTGGAACAGCTGGTAGAGATTGCTCATTACGGGAGGCTCATCGCAGGTCCTTACCGCACGGCCTTGCGCAGATGCTCGCAAACCAGGCCGATCGCCTCGCGTCCCTGGTCCAGGTGGCGGTAGAAGCCGACGAAGCCGTGGATCGTCCCCTCGTAACAGCGGTAACTCACCGGCACGCCGGCCGCCTGCAGGCGGTCCGCATAGGCCTTGCCTTCGTCCAGCAGAGGATCGTATTCGGCCGTCACCACCAGGGCCGGCGGCAGTCCGCTGTGGTCGTGATAAACCAGGGGCGCCAGGTAGGGATGTACCCGGTCTTCCGGGCTCCGCAGATAATGGTTGCTGAACCAGTCCATCATCCTGCGGCTCAGGAGATAGCCTTCGCCGTTGCGCAGCGAGGACGCGGTTTCCTGGCGTCCGTTGGTGGAGGGATACAGCAATACCTGGCAGTTGATGGCCGGGCCGCCGCGGTCCTTGGCCATCAGGCAGGCCACGGCCGCAAGATTAGCGCCCGCGCTGTCGCCGGCCACCGCGATGCGCGCCGGGTCGCCGCCGAATCCCGCGGCATGGGCATGTACCCAGGCCGCTGCGGCATGGGCATCCTCGGCCGCGGCCGGAAACTTGTGCTCGGGCGCCAGGCGGTAGTCCACCGAGACCACGATCCAGCCGCTGCCGCGCGCCAGCTGGCAGCAGAGCCCGTCCACCAGGTTGAGCGATCCCAGCACATGTCCGCCGCCGTGCAGATAGACCAGCACCGGCGTCGGCGCCTGGAGCCGCTCGGCCTCGCGCGGCGTGTAGATGCGGATGGCCATCAGCCCGCCGGCCGCGTCCGGAATCGAAACCTCGCGCACCGCGTCCACGTTCTCGCGTTCCGGGCCGAGCGGCGGCGTCCCGTTTTTTTCCATCTGGCGCAGCAGTTTCGGCTCCAGTCCGGTCAGGTCGCCGACCGCCGACATGGCCTTGAGGATGAGCTGGGTCTGGGCGTCGATCGGCATGCGGGAATTCCGGTTGGGGTCGTCGGTCGGGCCGGCGCGTTCACGCTTGCCGGCGCAGAGGATGGTACCGCCGATGTTCTCCCGCCCACCAGGGGCGCAGGGTCCGGCGCGGCCCCCGGCGATTGATTCAGCCCGGCGACCGAGTAACATAGGGGCGGACTCTCCCGCGGCGCCGGTTCGTCGATAGCGCCGTTCCGCGCCGCGGCAGAGTTTGCAAGGGCCTCACATAAAGAATTCCGGCAGACCCGCCGGTCGACAATCCACTTGCCTGGCCAGATCCAGCCGCAAGCCGTGATTTCACGAAGCGGGCTTCAAGCCAACCGATCGAGGACACCAATAGCATGAGCAGTCAGCAGCCGACCATTATCTATACCCTGACCGACGAGGCCCCGCTGCTCGCGACCCGCGCGTTTCTGCCGGTCGTGCGCAGCTTCGCCGAGCAGGCCGGCATCAAGCTCGCCACCAGCGACATCTCGGTGGCGGCCCGCATCCTGGGCGAGTTTCCGGAATTCCTGACCAAGGAACAGCGGGTGCCCGATAACCTGGCCGAGCTGGGCCGGCTGACCCTGCTGCCCGACACCAACATCATCAAGCTGCCCAACATCAGCGCCTCGGTGCACCAGCTGGTCAGCGCCGTCAAGGAGCTGCAGTCCAAGGGCTACAAGGTTCCGGACTTCCCGGAGGATCCCAAGACCGACGCGGAAAAAGCCATCCGCAAGCGCTATTCCAAATGCCTGGGCAGCGCCGTGAACCCGGTGCTGCGCGAAGGCAACTCGGACCGCCGCGCGCCCAAGGCGGTGAAGGACTACGCGCGCAAGCATCCGCACAGCATGGGCGCCTGGAGCATGGCCTCGCGCACCCACGTCGCGCACATGCGGCACGGCGACTTCTACCACGGCGAGAAGTCCATGACGCTGGACCGCGCGCGCGACGTGAAGATGGAGCTGCTGACCCCCGCCGGCAAGTCCATCGTGCTCAAGCCCAAGGTGGCGCTGCTCGACGGCGAAATCATCGACAGCATGTTCATGAGCAAGAAGGCCTTGTGCGCCTTCTACGAAGAGCAGATGGAGGACGCCCGCGAGACCGGCGTGATGTTCTCGCTGCACGTCAAGGCCACCATGATGAAGGTGTCGCACCCCATCGTGTTCGGCCACGCCGTGCGCATCTTCTACCGCGAAGCCTTCGCCAAGCACGGCAAGTTGTTCGAAGAGCTGGGCGTGAACGTCAACAACGGCCTGGTCAACCTCTACGACAAGATCGAAGCCCTGCCCACGTCCAAGCACGAAGAGATCATCCGCGACCTGCACGCCTGCCACGAGCACCGCCCCGAGCTGGCCATGGTCGATTCGGCCAAGGGCATCTCCAACCTGCATGCGCCCAACGACATCATCGTCGACGCCTCGATGCCGGCCATGATCCGCATCGGCGGCAAGATGTGGGGCGCCGACGGCCGCCCCAAGGACACCAAGGCGGTGATCCCGGAGAGCACCTTCGCCCGCATCTACCAGGAAATGATCAACTTCTGCAAAACCAACGGCAACTTCGACCCGGTCACCATGGGCACCGTGCCCAACGTCGGGCTGATGGCGCAGCAGGCGGAGGAATACGGCTCGCACGACAAGACCTTCGAGGTCGCGGAAGGGGGCGAGGCGCGCATCGTCGACCTTGCCACCGGCGAAGTGCTGCTGGTGCAGCAGCTGGAGGCCGGGGACATCTGGCGCATGTGCCAGGTCAAGGACGCGGCGATCCGCGACTGGGTCAAGCTGGCAGTCACCCGTGCCCGCAATTCCGGCATGAAGGCGGTGTTCTGGCTCGATCCCTACCGCCCGCACGAAGCCGAGCTGATCAAAAAGGTCAACACCTACCTGAAGGATCACGACACCAGCGGCCTGGAGATCGAGATCATGTCGCAGGTGCGCGCCATGCGCTATACCCTGGAGCGCGTCGTCCGCGGCAAGGACACCATCTCCGTCACCGGCAACATCCTGCGCGACTACCTCACCGACCTGTTCCCCATCATGGAGCTGGGCACCAGCGCCAAGATGCTGTCCATCGTGCCGCTGATGGCCGGCGGCGGCATGTACGAGACCGGCGCCGGCGGCTCGGCGCCCAAGCACGTCAAGCAGCTGGTGGAGGAAAACCACCTGCGCTGGGATTCGCTGGGTGAATTCATGGCGCTGGCGGTGAGCCTGGAGGACCTGGGCCTCAAGACCGGCAACCTGCAGGCCAAGATCCTCGCCAAGACCCTGGACGCCGCCACCGGCAGGCTGCTGGACAACAACAAGAACCCTTCCCCGAAGACCGGCCAGCTGGACAATCGCGGCAGCCAGTTCTACCTGGCCATGTACTGGGCGCAGGAACTGGCCGCGCAGACCGAAGACCCCGCCTTGCAGGCGCGCTTCGCGCGCTTGGCCGGGACGCTCACCGAAAACGAGAAGACCATCGTCGGCGAGCTCGCGGAAGTGCAGGGCAAGGAGGTCGATATCGGCGGTTACTATATGGCCGATCCCGGGAAAATGGACGCCGTCATGCGCCCCAGCAAGACCCTCAACGCGGCCCTGGCCGCGTTGGAGGCGACGGCGCCGGGGTGAATCTTAAGATTCGCGAGGTGTCTGGCTGGGATCTGTAGAGTATTTTTGATTTAAGTACTACTGCATTAAGCGCCCGCTGTTGCTGCCGCACTCAACCAACTACTTGACGACCACCGTCCCGGTCATACGCGGACCGTGGATGCCGCACTGGTAGGGGTAGGTGCCGGGCGTGGTGAAGGTCTTGCTGTAGGTCTGCCCCTTGTCGAGGCGCGGCCCCATCTGGTCGGGAAACTTGATGCGGTGATTGGAATCGTCGGCATTGGTCCAGGTGACCGTGGTGCCGGCGCTCACCGTGATCTGCGCGGGCACGAACACCATCCAGCCGATGTTGACCGCATTGGGTTCGGTCGGCGCGGGCGGCGGCGGCACGTCGATCGCCGACGCGGTATGCGTCCACAGGGAAAGGAGCAGCGCGGCTGGAAGCAGCGCGCGGCGGGAGATCTTCAGCGGATCGGGTTTCATGGGTTCTACTTGTTACCTGTGGTGATTGGTTTGGCAGGACATACTTGCCCCGTCCGGGGCCTGAAACGTTCCTGCGCGCTTAGCGCCGCGGCATCCTGGCCGCGCGCCCGTGCAGCCGGTCGGCGAAGGACGCCAGCGCCAGGCCCGCCCAGATCGAGACGGCCAGCGCGGCGGCCGACACCAGGCCTTCCATGAACAGCGGGGAATTCAACGCAAGCTCTTGAATGTGCATGAGAGTTACCTCGAGATTCGCCACTCTTCGGGGCCCTCGCCGGGCAAAAAAAATCCACGCTGCCGGCGCAAGACCGGGAGCGTGGACGTCGGTGTCGGCCGCGGCCGGGCTTCATTGGCCGGCGGCGGCAAATCCAGTTGCTGCCATCATGATACGCAGGTTTCATGCGTCCGGATGCAACATTGGTCCGATCGGCGGCTGCGTCCGCCGCCGCGGTTGCCGCGTAAGGAGCGGATGAAGCAAAACTTTTGGCTGTGCCTGGCGTTGCTCGCCGGGACTGTCTCGGCCGCGCCCGGCGAACCCTATACCCCGGCCGGCGACGGCGTGGTATTGCAGCTCGTCCCCACCGCGCAGGACCCGCGGGTGCGCCAGTTCGACGCGCTGCGCGCCCAATGGCAAAAGAGCCCGGACCCGGCTCATGCCGCCGCCCTGGCCACGGCCTACCTGGACTATGCCCGCGGCACCGGCGATGCGCGTTACCTGGGACGGGCCGAGGCGGTGATCGCGCCCTGGCTGAAGCAGTCGCCGCCGCCGCTGTCGGCCATGCTGCTGGACGCGACCATCCTGCAAAGCCGCCACCAGTTCGCCGATGCGCAGGCGGAGCTGATCGGGATCCTCAGCCGCGACCGCGACAACGGCCAGGCCTGGCTGACCCTGGCCACGGTGGCCCAGGTGCAGGGCGACATGGACACCGCGCGCTATGCCTGCGCGCACTTGATCGGCGGCGCCGACGCGCTGGTCGCCGGCGCCTGCCTGGCCGGGCTCAACAGCGTCACCGGCCGCGCTGCGGAGGCCTATCGCACCATCCAGACCCTGTTGCAGGCCGAGCCCGGAGACGCGCCGGCGGTGCGGGCCTGGGCGCAGGGCCTGCTGGCCGATGCGGCCCTCTATTCCGGCGACGACGCGGCGGCGGAATCGCATTACCAGTCCGCCCTGCAACTCAGCCCCGGGGACAATTTCCTGCTGGCCGACTATGCGGACTTCCTGCTGGACCATCGGCGGCCGCAGGAAGCGGCGGCGCTGCTGCTGGATTACACCCAGTCCGATACTTCGTTCCTGCGCCTGTGCATGGCCGAAGCCCAACTCGGCTCTCCGCAGGCTGCGGCGGACGCCGCCCAAATGGCTTCGCGCTTCACCGCCACGGATCAACGCGGCAGTTACCTGTACCGGCGCGAGGAGGCGCTGTTCGCGCTCGAGGTGCAGCGCGATCCCGCCGCGGCGCTGGACCTGGCGCAGCAGAACTGGACGGTGCAGAAGGCGCCGCAGGACGCACGCATCCTGCTGCAGGCCGCGCTGTCCGCGCAGCGGCCCGCGGCGGCGCAGCCGGTTCTGGACTTCATCGCCAGGACCGGTCTGCGCGAACCCCAGGTCGACCGGCTCGCGGCCGAGGCGCGCACGGCCTTGCAGGCGG
>CAJCJI010000132.1 GCA_903970595.1 Verrucomicrobiota bacterium | reverse complement strand
CACGTCCACCCACAAGCGCGTCGGCCGCTCCGGATGCAGTTCCCAGGGGTGCAGGCCGACCTGCACTTCCACCTCGATGCGGCGCAGGCGCGCGCAGAGGTAGTCTTCGCGGGGCAGTTTTTCAAGCGCGTCGTTCATGGCTTCCGGGTCCGCCTCCAGGTGTATTCAGGCTCCGGCGCCCGAAAGATGCAATTCCAGGCGCACGTCGCCGAGGTGCCGCTTGTCCGGGCCGAAGCTGCGCTCGAACAGCAGCGCCCGGCCGTCATGCCGGAGCAGCAGCACGCTGCTGGCCCGTGTGCCATAGCGGTCGCCGCGGATGAATGCGGGGGCCAGCAGGCGCTCCATTTCCGCCCCCACGCCGGTCTGCGGCAGCTCGGCATCGGCCGGCCGATGCTCGTCGGCCAGGGCTTGCAGCAGCGGCTCGAGGTCCGGGTCGGACGCGGCGCCGGGACCCGCCAGCCATTGGGCCAGTTGTGCGTTCAGCCGCACGGTCTTAGGCCAGGGCGCATCGTAGGGGCCGTTGGAAATGCCGTGGATGCCCGGCGCCACCGGCCGCGGCTGCGCGCCGTTGCGGTTGCTGAGGAAGAGCAGCTGGCTGCCGTCCCAGAGCAGCAGGTTGTGCGGGCCGTAGGCATCGCCGGCGGCGTGGATCTGCGCCGCATACACGCCGGCCGGCCCGCTGCCGGTCACGAAATCCCGCACCAGCGCCCCGCGCGAGCGCGGCGCAGCGGCGCGCTGGGGCTCGCGCACGTTGGTGACCGCGGCCAGGCGCGCATGCGCCGACAGGGCCAGCCAGCTGCCGCCTTCCCGCAGATCGCGCCCGCCGATGACCCCGGGCGCTTCCGGCCAGGGCGCCAGCGCTGCGCTGGGCCGTTCGTGGAATTCGTCGCGGTTGGCGGCGAGCGCCAGCGCGTATTCGGGATGGGTGTTCCAGGCGAAGGAGATCAGGCACATGGGCCATTTTATGATTGTCGTGGTCCAAAGGTCTGTAGACCCTAAGCTATGCTGCCTGCAAAAGGATCGATATGAGCCCGCTCAACGAGTATGAACACCAGCAGCTTGCGCTGGTCCGCGCCTGGCGCAGCCAGCAGCCAGGGCTGGCCACACGCACTATCGGCAAGGCCACCGGTCCGCTGAGCGACGCGGCGGAGAAAATGGTGCCGACGCTGGCTCTGCGCCTGGCGCTGGACGCGGCGCAGGCCGCCGCGGTGCGGCTCACCGACCGGCGGTCCATCCTCAAGCGGGCGGGTCTGGCCGCCATCGAAGACCTGCGCAACGCCGAGTTGCAGGACTGCGACCGCCTGGCGCGGCGGGTCAGCCGGCGCGCCGCGGTGCTCGCGGGCGGCAGCGGCGCCCTGTTCGGGGTGGCCGGCACCCTGGGCCTGGTGGTCGACATGCCGACCCTGCTGATCCTGACGTTCCGCACCATCCACCGGCTTGGGTTGTGCTACGGCGAAGACCTGGCGGCGCCGGAGCGGCGCCGGCTGCCGGTGGCGGTGTTCGCCCTGGCTTCGGCTAATTCCATGCGGGAAAAGCAGGAGGCCCTGGAGGCCATCGATACGGTGGTGCAGGCAGGCGACTCCGCCGCCGCGATCGACGGCATCAGCCGTGCCGCGCAGCGCGAACTGGCCAAGGATAGCGTGGCGTTCAGCCTCAACAACCTGGGCAAGAGCCTGGCCCGCAACCTGGGCTGGCGCAAGGCCGGCGAGACCCTGCCGGTGGTCGGCGCCCTGGTCGGCGGATCGGTCAATGCCTGGTACTTGAACGAACTGGCGCACGCCGCCCAGTACACCTTCCAGCTGCGCTGGCTGCGGCAGAAGTACGGCCACGAAGACGCGCTGCCGGCGCCCGGCGACCAAATAGTTGTCAACAGACCCTAAGGTCTGGCGCCGATTTCAAAGCGATCCGCCGCGGTCCAGGCCGGTTCGGCGGATTCGGGGTCCAGCCGGTACATGGTGCCGCGCAGGATGTCCTGATCCAGCGTCAGCTTGACGTAATGGTAGTTGGGAAACGCGTCGCCGCGGAACAGGTCGTCCGGCCGCTCTTGCGCGATCCGCGCGATCAGGGCCTGCCGCGCCGCCGGGTTGGTCGCGGTGACGTTGGCCGGATCGGTGAAGCGCATGTCGCCGTAGGCGATCAGCGTCAAGGGCCGGCGCAGATCCCGTTCGACGACGAAGAAGGTGGCGGGCGATGCACCATTGGCCGCGCCTGCGCTCGCCGGGGCGTTCCATGTACAAGCGCCGAGCATCGGCAACACCAGCAGGGTCAGTGTCCCAAAGGCCCCGCCAAGCAGGCGGCTGTTGATAGTGGGCATGAAGGACAGCCTCGCATGAGACAGGCGGTATAAAAGATGGCAACGGAACGGTGCCGTAAGACCCCGCTCCGTTGCCAAGTCATGAAGCCCTTTCGTTCAGAACTTCGCCGACAGCGTGGCGATGACGCTGGTGCCGGCCACGGTCCAGTAGAGATTGTCGGGATTGCCGGTGGCCGGATCGTTCGCAAACGTCGTCCCGGCCAGCGAGCTGAGCTTCTTCACGTCCAGCAGATTGTCGACCGCGACTTTCAGCGAAATGGAGGAGGCGGAGAATACGTTCTTCATCGTGTAGCCCGCCGCCAGGGTCAGGTCGCTGTAAGGGGAAAATTCGGCCGGCGCGGCGCCCGACTCGTCAAACCGGCGACCCACCCACTTGTCGAGGAACGACCCGTAAATTCCGCTGCGGTTATAGATGACTCCGCCGGCCAGCGTGGCGTCGGGCGCTTCGTTGATATCGGAGCCGGGATTGCCGCCATTGGCCTTGACCTTGGCGCTGTTCAGGCTACCGTTGCCGAAAACGCTGAGTCCATAGCCGACATAGTAAGTCGCTTCGCCCTCCACGCCCTTGTAGTCGGCGCCGCCGGAATTGGCGAAGACGGTGGTGGTGCCGCTGCCGTACGGAATATGCATCTTCTGGATCAGGTTGTTGAAGTTGATCCAATAGACATCGCCGGACAGTGCCAGACGGCTGGTCTGCCAGGCCGTCCCTGCCTGGTAGTTCCACGTCCTCTCGGGCGCCAGGCTGTTGAGCCCCGGCGTGGTCGTATACAGCAAGTTGAGATTCGGCGCGAGGAAGCCTTCCGCCACCTGGGCATAAGCGGTCCAGCCTGAACGGATGGTGTAATGGGCTGCAAGGGAGGGCAATATCTTGGTGTAGTCGACTGCATAATCCAGCGGGGCCAGGGTGTTTTGGTTGACCGTTGCGTCGATGCGGCGGCGGAAGAAATCGTATTTCACGCCAGGCGTCAGCAACAGGTCCGGCGTGATCTTCCAGTCCGCTTCGATATAGGGCTGAAATGTCACCAATTGGTTGTGCTGATGGCGGTCGATCGAATTGGCCAGCTCCGGGGTCGTCGTCAGTGGACCGTTTTCGTTGTAGGGCGAAATATTCGGAGCAAGGCCGCCCAGCGATTCGTCCACTTCCTCGAGGTTGCGCAGGTTGGTCTGATTGTCGAACCAGATGCCGGTCTTGAGTTCGACGTTGTACGGCAGCGCCTTGCTCAGGCGGGTCAGGTCGCCGACAGAACGATAATTATTCGTCAGCACTTCGCCCGGAACGTCGTTGTTACAGAAATTGCTTGGCTCGCTGGGGCTGCCGCTGCTGTTCAACAAAATTGTGCAGCCGCTGCCCGGAACCACGGTGCCGTTCGGCTCGAAGCCGTTGGGGTCAACGCCGTTGTAGCCGGTGTGGTAGTAGGCGTAGGTATAGAGCTTGTTGTCCAGGGTCCAGCCGCCGCCGAGCCGGGATTGCACGCCCAGGTACTCGAAATCGGTGTGGATGTAGTCGCGGTTATAGCCGAAATAGTTTTGCTGTGTCGGATCGTTCGACAGCATGTAATTCGGCCCATGGGCGTCGATCTCGGCCTGGGTGGCGCCGAGTCCGACATCCTGCAGGATCTGGTTGTACATCGCCACCAGCGTGACCTTGGTGTGGTCGCCGAACGGCGTGACGATCTTCATGAACAGGTTTTCGCGGGTCTGCGCGGAGTAGGTCAGGTAACCATCCGAGTTTTCGCGCTCGCCGTCGATGAAAGCCGTGGTGTTGCCGTACTTCTGCAGCGCGCCGGTGTCGTATTCGATGCCGCCCTGCAGGGTGTTGAAGCTGCCGCCGGCGATATAGGGATTCAGTTCGGTCTGCTGGGCCGGGGCCTTGGTGCTGAGCGATACGGTGCCGCCGAACGTTGCGTTGCCGATGGTCGCGGCGCCGCCGGGTCCGCGGTCCACTTCCAGATCGCCCAGATCATGGGCCATGAAGTACGAGGTGGTATGGTGGGTGAAGTCGTTGGAGTCGCCCCAGGGGATGCCGTCGAAGGTGACGTTGTATTGGCCGTCCTGGAAGCCGCGGATGCTCAGGTAGGAATTTTCCTGCAGGCCCGGGCCATTCGGCGCAGCCGAGAACACGCTCGGCGAAATCCTGATGACATCGTCGTAATTGCTGCTGGGCGCGATGTTGTTCTGGATGTACTGCTGGCTGATCACCGAGGTTGGTTGAACCGCGTCCAGCGGCGCCTTGCTCGGCGCCTGGTACGGCGCGGTTTCGATCACCTTGGCCGTGACCTCGACCTCGCCCAGTTGTGTATTGCTCTGCTCCTGTGCACGCGCCGGCAAGACGCCCGCAGCGCCGACCGCACACAGCAGCAAGGCCAAATCGCGCACACAATTCCGCTTCCTGCGTAGATTCTCGATGCTCAAAGCCATCTCTCCTTTCCTCGAACGGTGGAATGCTGAACTCGCCACAAAAGGGACGGCCGCACGCCGCAACGCGGAGTTCCAGGAGCCGCTGGAAATTCAGTGCCGGCGTGGCCAAGACGGCGCAAGCTAGCCGCGGCGTGTTGCGCTTTGGTTACGAAACCGCGGGATTACGATTTGGTAATGAGCGGGTAATGTTCCAGGCCGTGCAAGCGGCCGCCGCCCTGCCGCGAATGCTCGCGCCTGCGTCCTTACTTTTCCGTCAGCGGCAAACTCACCCGCACGCGCAAACCGGGCGCGTTGTCCCTTAGTTCCAGCTGGGTTTCATGCAGGCCCGCCACGGCTGCGGCCAGGCTCAGGCCCAGGCCGTTGCCGGGAGTGGTGCGGCTGCCCTCCAGGCGGAAGAAGCGCTGCAGCACCTTGGGCCTGGCCGCGGCCGGTATGCCGGGACCGTTGTCGGCGACGGCGACCTCGGCCCGATCGCCGCCGGCGTGCGCCTGCACCTCGAGGTGCGCGCCGTCAGGACTGTGCCGGATCGCGTTCTCCAGGAGATTGGCGAACATCTGCGTCAGCAGTTCGCGATCGCCGCGCACCTTCAGTCCGGCCGCGACTGCGTGCAGCAGGGTCTGGCCTTTTTCTTCCACGGCGGGCTGGTAGACCTCGATCACGGTGTGCAGCAACTCGTTCAAGTCCACCTCGGCGAAACCCGCCTTGCGCGCGCCGCTTTCGATCTGGGCGATGCGCAGCAGGGCGCCGAAGGTCCCGAGGATGGAGTCGATTTCGCGCAACGTGGCTTCCAGCAACTCGTCGATCGCCGCCGCATCGACGCCGCGCCGCTGCGCCAGTTCCAGCCGTTGGCGCAGGCGGGTCAAGGGCGTGCGCAGGTCATGGGCAATGTCGGTGGAAACCTGGCGCAAGCCCTCCATCAGGGCCTGGATGCGGTCCAGCATGGCATTCAGGCTGATCGCCAGATGGTCGAATTCGTCGCCGCTGCCGGCAACCGGGATACGGCGTTGCAGATCGCCGCCGACGATGTCCCGGCTGGTCTGGCTGACCGTCTCGATCCTGCGCACCACGCCCTGGCTCATGATCGAACCTCCGGCCAGCGCCAGCAGCATCGCCAGCCCCAGGCCGATCAGGAAGGACTTGACCACCATCTCTTTCATTTCGTGCAGCTGGTGCGTGCCGAGGCCGACAAACAGGTAATCGCCTCCCGGGAGCACCTGGCCGGAGCCCCTGACGCCGCTGGTGGTGTTGCCGCGGCGCCGGGCGGACCCCGGCCATTCGCGCGCTCCGGGCAGCGGCTGCAGTGCCGGCAGGTTGCCGGCCAGTACCGTGCCGGACGGATCCTGCAGCAGATAGAAATATCCCGGCGCACGGCCGCTCACGTCGCGCACCACGCCGCGCAGGCCCTGTTCCCCGCCGCCCTGCGCGTCGGCCCGGATTTCCGCAAGCTCGCTGGCCACGGTGGCGTCGATCTGCCGGGTCATGTAGTTCGCGGTGGACCAATACACCACGCCGAACAGCAGCACGAAGCTGGCGCCGGTGAGCGCGGCGTACAGCAGCGTCAAGCGGAAGCTCGAGGTGCGGAACAGCCGGCTTTTAGGAAATCGCACGAAGGCAGTAGCCGGCGCCGCGTACGGTATGAATCAGGCCGGTGGGATAACCCTTGTCGACCTTGCCGCGCAGACGGCTGATATGGCTTTCCACGACATTGGTATGCGGATCGAAATGAAACTCCCACACCTGTTCCAGCAGCATGGTGCGCGTCACCACCTGGTCGGAGTGGCGCATCAGGAATTCCAGCAGACGGAATTCGCGCGGCTGCAGGTCGATGGACTGGCCGCCGCGCCTGACCGTGCGCGCCAGCAGGTCCATCTCCAGGTCCGCCACCCGCAGCCGGGTGTCGGGGATGGCGCGGCGCGGGCGGCGGCCCAGTGCGGCGACGCGCGCCGCCAGCTCCGAAAACGCGAAGGGCTTGACCAGGTAGTCGTCGGCGCCGGCATTGAGCCCGCTGACCCGGTCGTCGATGCCGCTCAGGGTGGTCAGGAACAGGACCGGTGTGTCCCCCCCGCCGCGGCGCAGCGTGCTGACCAGCTCCAGGCCATCCAGGCCCGGCAGCATGCGGTCGACGATCAGCAGATCCCAGTCCCGCCCCGCGGCCTGGAACAGGCCGTCGCGGCCGTCGTGGACCGCGGCCACATCGTGTCCGGCCTCGTTGAGGCCCTGCACCACGTAGCCGGCGCTTTCGGCATCGTCTTCGATCAGCAGGATTTTCACGCAGGTATCCTAGTCGCGAAATCTTACAACGAGCCTGCGCGCGTCAAGTTGTGAATCCGTAATGTTGCGGAAGCCCAGATAGCGGGCCCACGCGGTTATCCTTCGACATCCATGCCAAGCCGGGACGGCACGCAGGCCAGCGGTTCCCGAGCGTTTTCGCGCAGCCGGATTGGCAACTCCAAAGACCGAGGAACGCATATGAAAAAAGCCCGCAATCTGATCCTGCTGGCACTCGCCGGCGCGGCAGCGGCAGCGGCAGC